>NZ_JACAPN010000011.1:0-56738 GCF_013385665.1 Pseudomonas sp. D4002 | reverse complement strand
GCGTTTTGCTTACTTTTGCGCTGTTAAGAAGTGAGCCGCTGTAAGAGCGGAACCATAAGCAGCCGTTACCGCAGCAACGGATATGCACCCCAACCGCCCAAATCCCTCCCAAGATGGCAAGTTGAACTCCACTCAGGTTTACTACTCCCTGAGTAACCGTTCCACCGGCCCCAAACGCCGGTCATCAAGGCCACCGAATGGACAAATACACCCCCCACACCTGGCAGCCCCACGAGCGCCCGAGCCTGCCGGGCTCGCCGTCGACGCCGCTGCATTCCACCCGCAAGCGCTGGGCCTACGCCCTCGTCGGCGTACTCGTGGCAATCACCGGTGGCCTCGGCAACTCGCTGGTGATCGCCAACCTTGTGTACCTCCAGGGCGCCCTGGGCGCGACGACGGCCGAGATGGCCTGGCTCCCCGCCGCCTACGTCATGACCAACGTCTCCATGAACCTGCTGCTGGTAAAATTCCGCCAGCAATTCGGCCTGCGTGCGTTCACCGAAGTGTTCCTGGTGCTCTACGCCCTGGTCACCTTCGGCCACCTGTTCGTCAACGACCTCAGCTCGGCCATCGCCGTACGCGCGGCCCACGGCATGGTCGGCGCCGCCCTCAGTTCCCTGGGCCTTTACTACATGATCCAGGCCTTTCCCGCAAAGTGGCGGATGAAAGCCCTGGTGCTCGGCCTGGGCACCGCGCAATTGGCGTTGCCCCTGGCCCGACTGTTCTCCGAAGACCTGCTGCAAATCGCCGAATGGCGCGGCCTGTACCTGTTCGAACTGGGCATGGCGCTGACCTGCCTGGGCTGTGTGTTCCTGCTCAAGCTGCCACCGGGCGACCGCTTCAAGACCTTCGAAAAACTCGACTTCCTGACCTTCGCCATCCTCGCCACCGGCGTCGCCTTGCTCTGCGCGGTGCTGTCCCTGGGCCGTATCGACTGGTGGCTGGAGGCCCCGTGGATTGGTATCGCCTCGGCCTGTTCACTGGTGCTGATCATGGCCGGCCTGGCCATCGAGCATAACCGCTCCAACCCGTTGCTGATGACCCGCTGGCTGGGCAGCGGGGCGATGATTCGCCTGGCGCTGGCGGTGGTGCTGATCCGCATGGTGCTCTCGGAGCAGTCCACCGGTGCCGTGGGCTTCATGCAGATGCTGAACATGAGCAACGAGCAGATGCGCACGCTGTATTGGGTGATGCTGGCGGGGGCGATTGCCGGCCTGGCCGTGAGCGCGCTGACCATCAACCCCGCGCATTTGCTGATGCCGCTGATCATCTCCCTGGCCTTCATGGCAGTGGGCTCGGTGATGGACAGTTTCTCCAGCAACCTCACGCGTCCGCAAAACATGTACATCAGCCAGTTCCTGCTAGGCTTTGGCGGCACGTTCTTCCTCGGGCCGACCATGGTCCTGGGCACGAAGAACGTACTGACCAACCCCAGGAACCTGGTGAGTTTCTCGGTGCTGTTCGGGATCTGCCAGAACCTCGGCGGCCTGATCGGTGCGGCATTGCTCGGTACGTTCCAGATCGTGCGGGAGAAATTCCATTCCAGCATGATCGTCGAACACCTGACCCTGCTCGACCCGCGTGTGGCCGCACGGGTGGCCAGCGGCGGCTCGGCCTATGGCGGGGTGATCGCCGACCCCGAGCTGCGCAACCTCATGGGCATTCGCAGCCTGGCCACGGCCGCCACCCGCGAGGCGAATGTGATGGCCTACAACGATGTGTTCATGCTGATCGCGATCATCGCCATACTCACCATGATCTGGATCTTTATCCGCAGCCTCTGGCTGATGAGTACCACTAAAGCTGCCGCCAGTGCAGCGCCTCCCGTTCAACCCAGCGGCGCACTTTCTTCATGACCGAACCGACGACGACCACCACCAACGCCATCGCTTCCACGCCGGAAGGCACCGCGCCGCCGAGCATGCCGGCCACCGAACCGCGCTCCTTGCGGGTGCGCATCATCTCTTCCATGGGCTTTGCCGCGATTGCGATTATCGGCGTGCTGATCGTGCTCTACGCCTGGCAGTTGCCGCCCTTCAGCAGCGCCGTGGAAACCACCGAAAACGCCCTGGTGCGCGGCCAGGTGACGATCATCGGGCCGCAGCTCAGCGGCTACGTGTATGAAGTGCCGGTGACGGACTTCCAGTACGTCAAGGCCGGGGATTTGCTGGTGCGCCTCGATGACCGTATCTACAAGCAGCGCCTTGATCAGGCCCAGGCGCAACTGGCGGTGCAGCAGGCGTCCCTGGCCAATGTGGTGCAGCAACGCAACAGCGCCGAGGCGACCATCAAGCTGCGTCAGGCGGCCTTGATGGACAGCCAGGCCCAGGCCCGCAAAAGCACCGCGGATTTGCGCCGCAATGAGGAGTTGATCAGCGATGGGTCGGTGTCCAAACGCGAGCTGGACGTGACCCGCGCCGCCAATGCGCAAACCATCGCGGCCGTGGCCCAGGCCCAGGCCAACCTGGAAATCGCCCGGCAGGATTTGCAGACAGTGATCGTCAATCGCGGTTCGCTGGAGGCGGCGGTGGCCAGTGCCGATGCGGCAGTGGAGCTGGCGCGTATCGACCTGTCGAACACCCGGATCATCGCCCCGCGTGACGGGCAACTGGGCCAGATTGGCGTGCGCCTCGGGGCCTACGTCAACAGCGGCGCGCAGTTGATGGCGCTGGTGCCGAACCAGCTGTGGGTGATCGCCAACATGAAAGAAACCCAGATGGACAACGTGCAGGTTGGCCAGCCGGTGACCTTTACCGTGGATGCCCTGGACCACCGCAAGTTTCACGGCACGGTGCAGCGCATTTCCCCGGCGACCGGGTCGGAGTTCAGCCTGTTGCAGGCGGACAATGCTACCGGCAACTTCGTCAAGATCGCCCAGCGGGTGCCGGTGCGGATTACCGTGGATCCGGGGCAGGAGCAGAGTGAACGGCTGCGACCGGGGTTATCGGTGGTGGTGAGTATCGACACGGCGGGGCGCCTGAAAAACACCCCTCCCTAAGACACAATGGAGATCAAAAATGTGGGAGCGGGCTTGCTCGCGAATGCGGAGTGTCAGTCGCAGATGTGTTGACTGATCCACCGCATTCGCGAGCAAGCCCGCTCCCACATGGGTTTTGTGTTGTTAGAGGGTTTTGTATTGCAGGCTGAAACTGAGTTCTGCCGACTGGCCTTGTTCCAACAGCTTCAATCCCGGCCTACCCGGCAGGTGATGGGCATTCACCGGATGACTCACCGGCTCGAAGCAGAAAAAATCCAGCCCCGGCGGGCAATACAGCAGGTAATAGTCGCTGCCGGTGGCCTGGCATTCCAGGGTGTAACCCAGGTCTGGCTGCTGGATGACGCAGCGCCCGTCCCACTGGCAAAAACCGTTGTCCACCAGTGTCTCGGGCAACGATTCTGGGTGTTGAAAATCCCACTCGGCGGGTACGGCAGCCAGGCCTGTCGGCAATTTCGCCGCATCACTCATCCATACCTGCGAAGCCTTTGCCTGCAATTGCGTGCCCGGCCTGCGGGGCAGATACGGATGCAATCCCAGCCCGTGCCACGTCGCCGTTTCCGCCAGGTGCGTGACGCGCAAGGTGATGCTCAACTTGCCGCCCTTCAACTGAACCCGCTGCTCGGCGCGATACGCAAAGGGTGTGCTGCTGTCCAGTTGCAACACCACTTCGTCTGACGTCTGGCTGACCACCTGCCACACCTGTTGCCAGGCACTGCCATGAATTGGCAGCGGGTCCAGCGGGCTGTTGGGCTCAAGTCCCAACCACCCTGATGGGTTATCAAAGCCACCTTCGGCAACCCGGTTCGACCAGGGCGCCAGCGGGAAGCACGCAAGCTTCCCCGGCAGGCCGCTGGCCAGCGACTGTTGATCGGTGTGGCGTAGCAACGGCTGGCCGCTGCTGCGTACTGTCCAGTTGACGATACTCCCGCCCAACGCTGGCGCCAGCGTCAGGTGGGTCAGGTTGTCTTCGAGTTCAAGCATCATGAGTGTCAGCAGACCTATTGAATGATGAATGCTTGTGTGGCGAGGGAGCTTGCTCCCGATGGGCTGCGGAGCGGCCCCAAAAAAAGCGGGAGCGCTTCGCACTCCAGCGGGAGCAAGCTCCCTCGCCACAGAAAGCTCCCTTGCCACAGCAGCTCCCTCTCCACAATAGCTCCCTCGCTACACGCAGTGTGGGGCTTATAACACCAACCCCGGCAACCACAACGACAACGCCGGAATGTAGGTCACGGCCATCAGCACCAAAAACAGCACGCCATAAAACGGCAGCAACGCCTTCACGGTCTTCTCGATGCTGACTTTGCCCACCGCCGCCCCCACAAACAACACCGCACCCACCGGCGGGGTGATCAGGCCGATCCCCAGGTTCACCAGCATGATCATGCCGAAGTGCACCGGGTCGACGCCAATCCCCAGGATCACCGGCAGCAAAATCGGCGTGAGGATCAAAATCAGCGGCGCCATGTCCATCACCGTACCCAGCAACAGCAGCATGGCGTTGATGCACATCAGGATCACGTAGCGGTTGTCCGACAGGGTCAGGAACATCGTGGTGATCTTCGCCGGGATCTGCATCAGGGTCATGATGTAGCCGAAGCTGGCGGCGAACGCGATCAGGATCATCACGATGGAGATCGTGCGCACCGTGCGGTGCATCAGCTTGGGCAGCTCGCTCCATTTGTAGTCGCGGTAGATGAACATGGTCACGAAGAACGCCCACAACACCGCAATCGCCGCCGACTCGGTGGCGGTGAAGATGCCCGACAGAATCCCGCCAAGAATGATCACCATGGCCATCAGGCCCCACAATGCGTCGGCGCAGATTTTCAGTGCCTGTTTCAGGGGGATCACTTCGCCTTTGGGGTAGTTGCGCTTTTTCGCGAAGATCAGGCACAGCACCATCAGGCAGGCGCTCATCAGCAGGCCCGGGACCACGCCGGCCATGAACAGCGAGGCGATGGACACGGTGCCGCCCGCCGCCAGGGAGTAGAGCACCGAGTTGTGGCTGGGAGGCGTCAGCAAGGCTTGTACCGAGCCGCTCACGGTGACGGCGGTGGCGAATTCACGGGGATAGCCCTGGCGTTCCATTTCCGGAATCAGCACCGAACCGACAGACGCCGTATCGGCCACCGACGAGCCGGAGATCGCGCCAAAAAACGTCGAGGCCATGATGTTCACCAGGGACAGGCCGCCGCGCACAAAGCCCACCAGCACCCCGGCAAACGCCACCAGGCGCCGGGACATGCCGCCCTCGGCCATGATCGCCCCGGCCAGCACGAAGAACGGAATCGCCATCAGCGAAAACTTGTTCACCCCGCCGGCCACCTGAATCATCAGGGCCTGGAACGGAATGTCGATCCACCACGCGCCGATCAGCGCAGAAAGCCCCAGGGCGTAGGCCACCGGCATGCCAATCAGGATCAGGGCGATAAAGCTGCCCAACAGAATCAATGCGTCCATTCAGGCAGCCCCTTCACTTTCTTCAACCAGGTCGAAGCGCACGACCCGACGGTTGCTCTGGTCACCCAGCAGGAGTTTTTCCAGCACAAAAACCAGGGTCAGCAAGCCACCGATCGGGATCGGCATATAGGTGATGCCCACCCGCAAGGTCGGCATGGCGCTCATGAACTGGTTCCAGGTCGACAGGCACAATTTGCTGCCCCAGATCGTCATGAACAGGCAGATGGTTGCCATCAGTAATTGTGAGACGATGCCGACGATTCGGCGTTGGCCGGGCGGCAGGCGGTCGGTGACCATGGCCACCGACATGTGCGCCCCGGCGCGGTAACTGGCGGCGGCGCCGACAAAGGTGAACACCAGCATCAGCAGGATGGCGGTGGGTTCCGGCCAACTGGAGCCGGTGCCGAGTACGTAGCGGGCGAAGATGCCCCAGGGAATGATCAGCGCGACGCCGAGAACGGCGAGGCCGGCGATCCAGATGCAGCTCATGTAAATGCGGTCGTTGATGCGCAGCAGTAAATTCTTCATGGCGTTCACCGTAACCGGGCGCGTCGGTACCGACCGCGCCGGGCCTTATCTATGAGAGGAAAAAGGGTTACTCGACGGCTTCGATGCGCTTGATCAGGTCGGCGTAGGGCGCGCCGTACTTGTCGCGAATCGAAGCGGTGGCCTCATAGAACGGTTTTTTGTCGATGTCGATGAACTCGACGCCAGCAGCCTTGAGCTTGGCTTCACTGCTGGCAGACTTGGCGTCCCACAGCTCGCGCTCCTGGATCTGCGCGGCTTTGGCGGTGTTCTTCACCAGCACCTGTTGCTCGGGGGTGAGCTTGTTCCAGGTGATTTTCGACATCACGATGGGCTCGGGCAGAATCAGGTGGCCGGTCAGGCTGTAGAACTTGGCGTTCTGGTAGTGGTTGTGTTCCAGCAGGGTGGGCGGGTTGTTTTCCGCGCCGTCAATCACGCCGGTCTGCAGGGCGCTGAAGATCTCGCCGGTGTCCATGGCAATGCCGTTGCCGCCCATGGCGTTGATGGTTTCGATGAAGATCGGGTTGCCCTGCACGCGGATCTTCATGCCCTTGAGGTCTTCGATCTTGCGCACCGGTTTCTTGGTGTAGAGGTTGCGCGTGCCGCCGTCCATCCAGGCGAGCGCCACCAGGTTGAATTCGGAGTCGGTGATCTTGGCGAGGATTTCATCGCCGATCTCGCCGTCGATGACCTTGCGCATATGCACCTGGTCGCGGAACACGAACGGCATGTTGAACACGTTCACGTCCGGCACCACCGGGCCGACGATGCCGAGGCTGACCCGGGCCATCTGGATCGCGCCGACCTGGGCCTGTTCCACCACTTCCTTTTCCGAGCCCAGCACGCCGCCGGGGAACATCTTGAAGGTCAGGCCGCCGTTGCTTTCGGCCACCAGGGTTTTACCCAGCTGTTCTTCGGCGACGACGGTGGGGTAGCCGGCGGGGTGGATGTCGGCGAATTTGATTTCCAGCGCGTGGGCGGCACCGGCGAAGACGAAGGTGAAGGGGAGTGCGGCGAGGAGCAAAGTGCGTTTGAAGTCCATGGGGTGTCTCTCCAGTCTTGTTATTGTTTTATTCAAGGCACAGCGATGCAGCTAGAGGATGAAGGTGGGCTCCGGCAATCCGGTGACCCCGGGGTTGAGGGCAAACACGCCGCCGGCCAGCGACTGGGCACTGTGGTCGTCGCGGATCGAGGTGACGAACAGGGTGTCCAGGCGGCTGCCACCGAAGGCGCACATGGTGGGTTTTTTCACCGGCACGGCCAGTGAGCGGTCGAGACGGCCGTCGGGGGTAAAGCGGTGGACCAGCCCGGCATCGTTGGCGCAGATCCAGTAGCAACCTTCGGCATCCACGGCGGCTCCGTCGGGGCGGCCGAGGAACTGGTGCATATCCACAAACAGCCGCCGATTGGACGGCGTGCCGCTGTCGATGTCGTAGTCGAAGGCCCAGACCTGCTGGACCAACGGGTGCGAATCCGAGAGGTACATCGTGCGCCCGTCCGGGCTGAAGGCCAGGCCGTTGGGGGTGATGAAACCGTTGAGTGCGGTGTGAACCGCCCGGCCTGTTTCGTAGCGGTACAGTGCACCGTCGGCCGCATTCTCGGCCATGTTCAGCACCATGCTGCCGGCCCAGAACCGGCCCTGGCGATCACAGCGGCCATCGTTCAGGCGCATGTCCGGGCGGGCGTGCTCGACGCTGGCCAGGGGCGCAGTGTCGAGCCTGCCATCGTTGTGGGGCGTCAGCCGGAAAAACCCGGTTTGCATGCCCGCAACCCAATCGCCCGCCGAGGTGCGGGCGATGCAGGCGAGCATCTGCGGAGCTTTCCAGGCCTGCGCCTGGCCGCTGGTGGCGTTCCAGCGTTGCAGTTCGCCTGTGGGAATATCCACCCAGTACAGGGCGTTTTCCCCGGGTACCCACACCGGGCATTCACCCACGGCGTTGCGGGCGTCGACAATCAGTTCTGCTTGCATGGCCACTCATTCCCTTGGGTTGGTCTGTGGTCAGTCACCGAACGGGCCGGCGGCGCAAAACGCGCCACCCTGGTACACCCGCGCCGGGTCGTCGGCAGCGGGCATCGGCTGGGCTTCCACCTGTTTGCGGAATACTTCGGAAGAGTCCCGCGGGGTGAAGCCCAGGTGCGCGGCGAAGCGGTTGTCCCACCACACATCGAGGTTATCCGACATGCCGTAGACCACGGTATGCCCGACATTCGGTGTGTACAGCGAGCGTTCGAGCAGTTGGGTGAGGTCGTCGAAGCTCAGCCAGGTGTGCATCATCCGGCGGTTCTGGGGTTCCGGGAACGAGGAGCCGATGCGGATGCTCACGGTCTCGATGCCGTAGCGATCGAAGTAGAAACTGGCCATGTCCTCGCCGTAGGATTTGGACAGCCCGTAGTAACTGTCGGGGCGGCGCGGGGAGTGGGCGTCGAGGGCTTCGTCCTGCTTGTAGAAGCCGATCACGTGGTTGGAGCTGGCGAAGATGACGCGCTTGACCCCATGGCGACGCGCCGCTTCATAGATGTGGAAGATCCCGCAGATGTTCGCGCCCAGCACTTCCTCGAACGAGCGTTCCACCGATACGCCGCCGAAATGCAGGATCGCATCGACGCCTTCCACCAGTTGGTGCACGGCTTGTTTGTCGGAAAGATCGCAAGGCAATACTTCTTCGCTGTCGTCAGCGGCCGGGGCCATGTCGGCGATATCCGACAGGCGCAGTACCTTGGCGTAAGGACGCAGGCGTTCGCGCAAGACTTTGCCCAGGCCACCGGCGGCACCGGTGAGCAGCAAGCGGTTGAACGGGGTAGGGGCGGTTGTGGTGGTCATGGTGATCCCGTTATTGTTGTAGGTTGTCGTATGACTGATCCGAAGTATCCATAGGGTTTCCTACACTTGTCAACGCACTATTGGTCGAAGTTGATAGAGGCTCATCGCTGTCCTGTGGCGAGGGAGCTTGCTCCCGCTGGAGTGCGAAGCGCTCCCAAGATTTTGGGGCCGCTGCGCAGCCCAGCGGGAGCAAGCTCCCTCGCCACAGCAATCTACCTCCCCACAGCAATCTCTCCCCACAGCAAGCTCCCCCGCCACAAAAGCCTTTCCGGTTGTTTGTAAACCGCTATAACAACGACAGCGGGTAACTGATGAATATCCGGTTTTCATCAAACTCGTTGGTACTGAAATCCCGGCGCATCGTTGCGTTGCGCCAGCGCACATTCAGGTCCCGCAGTGGACCGCTTTGTACCGTGTAGGCCAGTTCCGACTCACGGCCCCACTCCTTGCCATTGGTGATCGCCCCGGTGTGCACGTTATCGCCACTGATGTAGCGGTTCATCATGGTCAACCCGGGAATGCCCAGTACCACGAAGTTGAAGTCGTGCCGCACCTGCCAGGATTTTTCCTTGGCGTTGTCGTAGCTGGCGTTGTAGCTGTCGTTGGCCAGGGTGCCGCCGCTGGTGCCGTTGACCCGCATCCAGGCGCTGTCGCCGGTGAGTTTCTGCAGGCCGATATAGAAGCTGTTGCCTTTGTATTTGGCCGAGAGCAGGGCGAACGCGGTTTTGTTGTCGAGGTCGCCGGCCAGGGCCTTGCCGTCTTCCTTGCCGGTGAAGAACCCGAGGTTGGCGCCCAGGGTCCAGTCGCCCACGGGCTGGCTGTGGGTCAGGTTGAAATACTGTTGCTGGTAGATGTCACTGAGTTCGGCGTACCACACGCCAACCTGGGTGCGCTTGTCGTTGAAGGTGTATTCGCCGCCGCCGAAGTTGAAGCGGTCCGAGGTGAATGCGGCTTTGCCGTTGAGGAACATGTCATCCATGCTCGCGTCGTTGCGCGGGCTGTTGCCGCGGAACTGGCCGCCATACAAAGTCAGGCCGGCGATTTCCCTGGACGTTACCTGGCCGCCGCGGAACGTTTGCGGCAGTGAGCGGCCGTCATCCGAGCGCAGGATCGGCAGTACCGGCATCCATTCGCCGACTTTCAATTCGGTGTTCGACAGCTTGGTTTTCAGCGCCACGCCCAGGCGCCCGAAGTTATCGGCAGGGCGGCCATCGCTGCGGGTCGGCAGCAGTTGGGTGCCGGCGGTACCTTTGCCGCCGTCGAGTTTCTGCGAGTACAGGCCCAGCACGTCCAGGCCGAAACCGACGGTGCCTTGGGTGAAGCCGGACCTGGCATCGAGAATGAAGTTTTGCGTCCACTCCTCGGCCTTGCCCTGGGGGTAGGCGGGGTTGGTGAAGTTGCGGTTGAAGTAGGCGTTGCGCAGGTTGAGCGTGGCGGTGGCGTCATCGATGAAGCCTTCTGCCGAGGCGGTGGCGGGGAGGGTAAAGGCCAGGCTGCTCAAACCGATGGCGGCAAAACGGGTGGTGCCGGAGAAATGGCGGACGTGTTGGCTCACAGTGACGCTCCCTTGTCTTCTTGTTGTTTTTATTTTTTGTTATACGTTGTCGTACAACATTGGGAGCGATATTTGCGAGGTTTCAGGGGGTTGTCAATCGAAAGTTATACGATGACTCCCTGCGTGAAGGGAGTCAGTGGGGGAGGAGTTATCCCGCTGCAACCATGGGCGGCAAGGTGCCAAGCAGCGAAACGGTGGCTACCGCTGAAACACCTAGTAACCATTCAATCATCACGCTGGCCTTCAAGGCAGGCAGCCGCTGTTCACAGTTGTGAATCCGCAGGCGGTTCAGCAGCGCCAGGGCGAGCATGCCGAACACCAGCAGCACCTTGATCAACAGGATCAGGGCGAACCCTGTGAACAAGGGCGTCGGCCAGAACTGCCCGGTGAGCACCCGCACGTTGATCAATCCGGTCACCAGCAGTCCTGTCACCAGGCCATAACCGATGCCACTGAAGCGCTTGAGGATCGGTTCCAACGGATAGCGGGGCGATTGCCTGAGGATCAACACCAGCAGGAGCAGGCCGCCCAGCCAGGCACCGACACACACCAGGTGCACCACCTGATTGAGGATCAGCAACTGTCCGGCCATGCCATTGAGCATGGCGCCATGGCCCACCGGTGCCAGTGTCGCCAGCAGCAATGCACAGAGCGGCAGGCGCAACGCTTTCCACGGCGTCATCAGGCCCAGAACCAGCAGCACGTTCAGTAGCAAGTGCCAGGTCCAGACCTGGCCGAAGAAGGTTTTGCCCAGCACCAACTGCACGGTCGACCATTCCAGCGCGCCCAGCCCGACACCGGCCATGCTCGCGCTGATCAACAGCAGCCACGCCACCCCCGACACCAATGCCAGCCACGCCAACCCTTGGGTGATGCGCGACAGTTGGCGGTCCAGCACCGGTTGCGGTCCCGCGCCCAGCAGCCAGGGCCTGAACACACAGGCCCCGAACATCAACAGCACGACGATGAAATGCAGGAAACGGCACAGCACCAGCAGGGTGGCCATGGATTATTGGCCGACCTTGAAGCTGTATTCACCGTTGCTCTTGTGGGTATCCACCGAGACCGCGTTCCACACCACTTTGTAGGTGCCGGCGGCCAAGGGTGCGGCCGGTGTCACCACCAATACTTTCTTGTCGGCGTCCGGGGTTTCCAGGCCCTTGATCGCGACTTCGGTGCCGTCCTTGCTCAGGGATACCTTGGTGAAGGTCGCTTCAACGCCTTCGCTGAACGTCAGGCGCAGGTCCTTGGGCGCGGCGACGCTGCTGTCGGCGGCAGGCTCCGAGCTTTTCAGGTGGGCGTGGGCAAACGCGGCCGAGGCGCCCAGCAGGGAAGCGAGCAGGGCAACGGTGGTGAGGGTCTTCTTGATCAACATTGTTCAATACCTTCAGGTGAGAGTCAGTCGTTCGGTAGTGCCATGTGCAACAAGGGGAAGGGCTTGCCTTCGCCATCGACGGGCGAGCGGCCGGTCTGGATAAAACCATAGTGCAGGTAGAAACCCACGGCCTGTGGATTCTGCTCGTTCACGTCGACCCGCAGGGTGTCGTGGCGGGCGCGGACGAAGTCCAGCAACTGGCGACCGATGCCCTGGCCGCGTCGGTTCGGGTCGATAAACAGCATCTCGACATTATTGCCGCCGGTGCCGACGAAGCCGCCAATGCCTTGGGTATCTTCGTACACCCACACTTCAAGTGCGGGCATCGGCAGGTAGCAGTCGCGTACCAGGGGCAGCAGGCGCTGGATGTCGTCTTCGCTGAGAAAGTCATGGGTGGCGCGCACCGAGCGTTCCCACAGTGCACCCAGCACCGGGTCGTCGCACGCGCTTCGCTGTCGAATAGTCATGGGGGATGATCCTTCGAGGGGATGGCGATGCTAACCAATCCGCTATCGGCGGGGAAGGTTCTTGTACGAAGTTTCACAGTGGCGTGTCGCCGCGATCTAGAGCGGATGGTAGTCTTGAAGCCATGTTGTTGTCAGGGAGCCCTTATGGGCAATCACAAGATCGGTATTCGTCGGGTCAACGTCGAAAAGATTCTGCTGGCGGCTGAAAAGGTCTTTGCCGAGAAGGGCTATGGCAGCACCGCCATGGCCGACATCGCTGAAGAAGTGCAACTGCCGCGCTCCAACCTGCATTACTACTTCAGTACCAAGAGCGAGCTGTACAGCGCGGTGTTGTTCGACCTGCTGGAGGTGTGGAAGCAGGACGCCTTGTGCTTCGAGATGTTCGACGACCCGCGGGTGGTGCTCAGTAGCTACATCCGCGCCAAGATGCAACATTCCCGCAGCCGGCCTTATGGTTCGAAAGTCTGGGCGAATGAAATCATCCACGGCGCGCCAACCCTGGGGGAGGCGCTGGATGTGAGCCTGTATGACTGGGCCAAGATGAAGGAAGCGAAGATTCGCCAGTGGGTGGAGGACAAGCGGATTTTGCCGGTGGAGCCGTCGAGCCTGCTGTATATGATCTGGGCGTCGACCCAGCACTATGCCGACTTTGATCATCAGGTGAAGATCCTGAATGACCATCAGCCGTTGTCGGACATGCAGTTTGAGCGGGCGGTGCAGACGGTGACGAGTGTGATCCTGCGGGGGATCGGGTTGGAGCCCTAGATCGTTCCCACGCTCCGCGTGGGAATGCCGCCTGGACGCTCTGCGTCCGTTCTTAAGGTCGTGACGCGGAGCGTCAACGGATGCATTCCCACGCGGAGCGTGGGAACGATCATTCAGGCTATACCGCCTCGCGGTAGGGGTTCCTCGGGTCCTGCGTCCAGTTCAAAAACGGCTTTCCGGTATCCACCGGCACCATCTCGATACAGTCCGCCACCGGGCAGGTGATCTGGCACAGGTTGCACCCCACGCACTCATCATCGATCACCTCGTATTTATGTGTCCCATCCGCCTGCTTCAAGCTGGCAATCGCCTGGTGCGACGTGTCTTCACAGGCAATATGGCAACGCCCACAGCCAATACACGCCGCCTGGTCAATTTTGGCGATCACCTGGTAATTGATATCCAGGTACTTCCAATCCGTCGTATTGCCCACCGCCCGCCCGGAAAATTCCTGCAGGCTGCTGTAACCCTGGCTGTCCATCCACCGCGACAGCCCGTCCTTCATTTCTTCGACAATCCGAAACCCATGCAGCATCGCCGCCGTGCACACCTGCACCGCGCCGCAGCCCAGCGCGACGAATTCCGCTGCATCGCGCCAGTTGCCAATCCCGCCAATCCCGCAGATCGGCAAGCCTTGTGTCTGTGGGTCCCGGGCAATCTCCGCCACCATGTTCAGTGCGATGGGTTTCACCGCCGAGCCGCAGTAACCCCCGTGGGTGCTTTGGGTGCCGACCATCGGCAGGGCGACCATGCGCTCCAGGTCGACACTGGTGATGGAGTTGATGGTGTTGATCAGCGACACCGCATCCGCGCCCCCGCGATACGCTGCCCGCGCCGCCACGCGTATGTCGGTGATGTTCGGCGTGAGCTTGACGATCACCGGCAGCGAGCAATAGGTCTTGCACCAGCGCGTCACCTGTTCCACATACTCCGGCACCTGGCCCACCGCCGCGCCCATGCCGCGTTCCGGCATGCCGTGGGGGCAGCCGAAGTTCAGCTCGATGCCGTCGCAGCCTGTGGCTTCCACCAGCGGCAGGATGTGTTTCCAGGATTCTTCAACACACGGCACCATCAGCGACACGATCAGCGCGCGGTCCGGCCAGTCCTTTTTCACCTGGGTGATTTCCCGCAGGTTGATCTCCAGGGAGCGGTCGGTAATCAGCTCGATGTTATTGATGCCGAGCACTTCACGGTTGGCACCAAAGTGCGCCGAGTAGCGCGATGAGACGTTGACCGCTGCCGGGTCTTCGCCGAGGGTTTTCCAGACCACGCCGCCCCAGCCTGCTTCAAAGGCGCGGACCACGTTGTAGGCCTTGTCGGTAGGCGGTGCAGAGGCCAGCCAGAACGGATTGGGGGCTTTGATACCGGCGAATACAATCGAGAGATCGGCCATTACGCAGCCTCCACATTCAGCATGAGTTGGGCGTGCATGGCTTCAGCGGCCAGCTTGCCGTGTTGCACGGCCTGGACGGTGAGGTCCTGGCCGAGGCTGACGCAATCGCCGCCGGCGTACACACCGGGGATGCTGGTGCGCAGCTGTTCGTTGACGAAGATCCGATCGCCCTGGCGTTGCAGTTGGTGGGCCAGCGGGTCGTGCAGCGCCTCGTCGTCGAAGCCTTGGCCGATGGCCTTGAAGATCGCGTCGGCGGCCAGTTCGAAGGTCTCGCCGGTGGCTTGCAGGCGGCCATCGACCATGCGGGTGCGGGCGAAACGCATGCCGCGCACATGGCCCTGGTCGTCGAGCAACACTTCTTCGGGCTGGGCCCAGGTCAGCAGGCGTACCTGGTTGGCCTTGGCGATGTCCTGCTCATGGCCGGTGGCGCCCATTTCAGCCAGGCCACGGCGATACACCAGGTTGACGTCACGAGCACCGAGGCGGGCCATTTGCACCGCCATGTCGATGGCCGTGTTGCCGGCGCCGAGCACGATGCAACGGTCGGCCAGGGGCAGTTGACTGAGGTCGTCGGCCTGGCGCAGTTCACGGATGTAGTCGGTGGCGGCGAGCAGGCCGGGGGCGTCTTCGTGTGGCAGGCCGAGCTGTTTGCTGGCAGCCAGGCCAAGGCCGAGGAACACTGCATCGAACTGCTGGTGCAGTTCGCTCAAGGTCAGGTTGTCGCCCAGGCGCTGGCCGTGGCGGATCTCGATGCCGCCAATTTGCAGGAGGAAATCCAGTTCCTTTTGCGCGAAGTCATCCACCAGCTTGTACTTGGCGATCCCGTATTCATTCAGGCCACCGGCTTTTTCCCGGGCTTCGAAAATCACCACGTCATGGCCGTGCAGGGCGCTGCGATGGGCGCAGGACAAACCCGCAGGCCCGGCGCCGACCACCGCGATGCGCTTGCCGGTGGGCGCGGCGCGCTGGAACGGGTGTTCGCTGAAGTGCGCGTTGTCCACCGCGTAACGCTGCAACAGGCCGATCAGCACCGGGGCGCATTCCTCGGCATTGTTGCGCACGCAGGCTTGCTGGCAGAGGATTTCCGTCGGGCAGACCCGGGCGCAACTGCCGCCGAGGATATTCGCCGAGAGAATCTTCTGCGCGGCGCCCTGGACGTTCTCCGTGTGGATATTGCGGATGAACGACGGGATATCGATCTCGCTGGGGCACGCGTTGACGCACGGCGCGTCGTAGCAGTAGAGGCAGCGCGACGCTTCCAGTTGGGCTTGCCGGGCATTGAGCGGCGGCGCCAGGTCGGTGAAATGCGCGGCGAGGGCCGCCGCATCTTCATGGGGGTGGGGAAGATGGTTCAGGGTCTGGATCACGGTATTGGCCTCACGGTTTTTGAGGTGCTGCCTCTGGTGGGCAGTGGTTTTTTTGTTGCCGGTACCGGCCTCTTCGCGAGCAAGCCCGCTCCCACATTCGACTGCATTTATCCTGTTGGAATGGGGGCGAATGTGGGAGCGGGCTTGCTCGCGAATGGCGGCCTCAGCGTTTCACAGCAACCGGCCTGGAACGCTCCGCCCGCTTGCTCAACTGCTCAAACACCGGCGGATACGTCGGCCGTTCGATATACCGACCCGCACCCCGTTCGGCGCGCAAATCCCCATCCGCCCAGACCAGCTTGCCCTGGCTGATGGTATGGCTCGGCACGCCGCGCACGGTCTTGCCTTCGAAGATGTTGAAGTCGACTTTCTGGTGGTGAGTCTTCGCGGAAATGGTCCGTGTGCCTTGCGGGTCCCACAGCACCAGGTCAGCGTCGGCCGCTACGCGGATCGCACCTTTACGCGGGTACAGGTTGAAGATCTTCGCCGTGTTGGTAGACGTCAGCGCAACGAATTCCTGCATCGACAAGCGCCCAGTGTTCACGCCCTCATCCCACAACAGCGCCATGCGGTCTTCGATACCGGCAGTGCCATTGGGAATCTTGCTGAAGTCATCCCGCCCGGCGGCTTTTTGCTCGGCGCAGAAGCAGCAATGGTCGGTGGCGGTGGTGTGCAGGTTGCCCGATTGCAAGCCATGCCACAGTGCCTCCTGATGCCCGCGCGGGCGGAAGGGCGGGCTCATCACATAGCCGGCGGCGGTCTGCCAGTCGGAGTGTTGATACACGCTGTCGTCCAGCAGCAGATGCCCGGCCAATACTTCGCCGTACACCGGCTGGCCCTTGCTGCGGGCGTAGGTGATTTCATCCAGCGCTTCCTTGGTGGACACGTGCACCAGGTACAGCGGCGTGCCGATGGTTTCGGCAATCCTGATCGCCCGGCTGGCGGCTTCACCTTCCACCTGCGAAGGCCGCGACAACGGATGCGCTTCAGGCCCGGTAATGCCCTGGGCCATCAGCTTGCGTTGCAGGTGATACACCAGCTCGCCGTTTTCGGCATGCACCGTCGGTACCGCACCCAGTTCCAGGCAGCGTTCGAAGCTCGCCACCAAGGTGTCGTCGGCGGCCATGATCGCGTTCTTGTACGCCATGAAATGCTTGAAGCTGTTGATGCCGTGTTGGCTCACCAACTCGGCCATTTCCTCGCGGACCTGCTCGCTCCACCAGGTAATGGCGACGTGAAAGCCGTAGTCGGACGCCGACTTCTCGGCCCAGCCGCGCCACTGATGGAAGGCTTCCAGCAGGGATTGCTGCGGGTTGGGAATCACAAAGTCGATGATCGACGTGGTGCCGCCCGCCAACCCGGCGGCCGTGCCACTGAAAAAATCTTCACTGGCCACGGTGCCCATGAAGGGCAACTGCATATGGGTATGGGGGTCGATGCCGCCGGGCATCAGGTATTGACCGCTGCCGTCGAGTATCTCGGTGCCGGCGGGAATATCCAGATCAGTGCCAATGGCGCGGATTAGACCGTCTGCGCATAAAACATCGGCTCGGTAACTTTCATCATGGGTAATAACGGTAGCGCCACGGATCAACAGCGACATGTCGAGTTCCTCACAGGCTTGACCGGCTTGTGCCAGTTCTAAGTGTTGTCATGCATCGCGCCGCTGGAAAGTTAATTCCTGTCAGCGGTGACAGGAATAGAAACTAGCCCGAGTTTTTCGAATGAGCAAGAATATTTTTTATAAGCTTATGTCTGTAATAACTGATTGAATTTTAACGATAAAAAATCAAAATCACCAAAATGTAGCGGCCTCTCACCATTTTGACGCACTTGACAGGTTCCCAATATGAGCAACATTTCCTATTGCAAATCAGACGCTTGAGACATGCCTCTTGACGGGGCCGGTAAATAAAAATAATGGTGTTGCACCAGATTGAGTCCTGATGGTTCGGACAACTTCTGCGTTATTTGGCCTGAGTAACGCTGAAAGTAACGAGGGGCTCTTCGGTCGAGACAATAAAGCTGATAAACATCAGCAAGTTATATAAGCGGTGCGGGCAGGTTGACGGTTTACGGCACGGTTATTGAGTGCGGTGGCGGTTGGCCGGGTCCCGGATGTCATGTTGTCAACGAGGTACTCCGGCCATCCCGTGCACGTCACGGGATGAGCAAAAATAATTCGAAAAAACCGTGGAGCGGCCATGCAACAGAACAGATCGCAAGTCATTGAGCGCAACGGCCTGTACGAACTCGACGCCGGCCCCGACGTCCTCGACAGCCCCCGCTACAACCACGACATGGCACCGACCAAGGTGCGCGAACGCACCTGGAACAAGTGGCATATCACCGCGCTGTGGATCGGCATGTCGGTGTGTGTGCCGACCTACACCCTGGGCGGCGTGCTCACCGCGTACTTCGGGTTGTCGGTGGGCGAGGCGCTGATGGCGATCCTGCTGGCCAATATCGTGGTGCTGATCCCGCTGACCCTCAACGCCTTCCCCGGTACCAAGTACGGCATCCCGTTTCCGGTGTTGCTGCGCTCGTCCTTCGGCGTGCTCGGCTCCAACGTGCCGTGCCTGATCCGCGCGTTGGTGGCGTGTGGCTGGTTCGGTATCCAGACGATGTTTGGCGGCCTGGCGATCCACCTGTTCCTGGGGTCGATTTTCGAGGGTTGGAAATCCCTTGGCGGCACCGGTGAAGTGATCGGCTTCATGATCTTCTGGACCCTGAACCTGTGGGTGGTATTGCGTGGCGCCGAGTCGATCAAATGGCTGGAAACCCTGTCGGCACCGCTGCTGGTGGCGGTGGGAATCGGGCTGCTGGTGTGGGCGCTGCCGAATGTCTCGCTGACCGAGTTGATGGCGATCCCGCCCAAGCGTCCCGAAGGCGCGAGCCTCACCGGCTACTTCATGGCAGGCCTGACGGCGATGGTGGGTTTCTGGGCCACCTTGTCATTGAACATCCCCGACTTCAGCCGCTACGCCAAGAGTCAGAAAGACCAGATCCTCGGGCAGATTTTCGGCCTGCCGCTGACCATGTTCCTGTTCGCCGCCCTCGGCGTAATCATGACCGCCGCCTCGGTAAAACTGGTGGGCGTCAGCGTCTCCGATCCGGTGACCCTGATCGGCCATATCCAGAGCCCGGTGTGGGTAGCCGTGGCCATGGCGCTGATCATCATCGCCACCTTGTCCACCAACACCGCAGCGAACATCGTCTCACCCACCAACGACTTCCAGAACATCGCGCCCAAGCTGATCAACCGCACCACGGCGGTGGTGCTCACCGGCCTGGTGGGCCTGGCGCTGATGGCCCACGAACTGCTGAAAAAGCTCGGGCTGATCATTTCCGACGTGAGCCTGGAAACCGTCTATTCCAACTGGTTGCTGGGTTACTCAAGCCTCTTGGGGCCGATCGCCGGGATCATGGTGGTGGACTATTTCATCATCAAGAAACAGCAACTGGACCTCGCCGGTTTGTATCGCGATGACGTGTACCCGGCGTGGAACTGGCATGGCTTCCTGGCGTTTGGCGTGCCGGTGGTGTTGACGTTGCTGTCCCTGGGCAGCGATGCGTTCAGCTGGTTCTACAGCTATGGCTGGTTCACCGGCTCGGCGCTCGGTGGCTTGTTGTATTACGCCCTCTGCATGAAGCGCGGGGCTCGTGTGGTCGCCGTGAAAACACCGCTTTAATCGATGTGGAATGCAATCAAATGTGGGAGCGGGCTTGCTCGCGAATACGGTGTGCCAGTCGCCAGATGTGTTAGCTGAATCACCGCCTTCGCGAGCAAGCCCGCTCCCACATTTTTGATCGCAGTCCTCCAGTGAGAGTCTGGTCAAATTTATAAGAACTACTGCCTGAGGAGATCCCCATGAACGCTGCCATAGACGTTCTGCAATCCACCCATCAGCACATCAACCGCGATCGTCTGTGGCTGTCCCTGATGGAACTCGCCAAGCTCGGCGCCACCCCCAAGGGCGGTGTGTGCCGCCTGGCCCTGACCGACCTCGATCGCCAGGCCCGCGACCTGTTTGTGAAGTGGTGCGAAGAAGCGGGCTGTACCGTGACCATCGATGGCGTCGGCAATATCTTTGCCCGCCGGCCGGGGCGCAATCCCCAGTTGCCGCCGGTGATGACCGGCAGCCATATCGACACCCAGCCCACCGGCGGCAAGTTTGATGGCTGTTTTGGCGTGCTGGCGGGCGTTGAGGTATTGCGCACCCTCAATGACCTGAAGGTGGAAACCGAAGCGCCGCTGGAAGTGGTGGTGTGGACCAACGAAGAAGGCTCGCGCTTTCCTCCCTGCATGATGGGCTCCGGGGTGTTTGCCGAGAAATTCACCCTGGTCGACACGCTGGCCAAGACGGATGCCGATGGCGTGACCGTGGGCGATGCGCTGAATGCCATTGGGTATGCCGGATCACGCCCGGTGAGCGGGCACAAGGTGGGCGCATATTTCGAAGCACATATCGAGCAAGGTCCGATTCTTGAGGATGAAAAGAAAACCATCGGTGTGGTGCTGGGCGCCCTTGGCCAGAAATGGTTCGACCTGAAACTGCGGGGTGTCGAGGCGCATGCCGGGCCGACCCCGATGCACCTGCGCAAGGATGCCCTGGTCGGTGCCGCGGCCGTGGTGGCTGCAGTTAACGCGGCGGCGTTGGGTCATCAGCCTCACGCCTGCGGCACCGTCGGTTGCCTGCAGGCGTATCCGGGCTCACGCAACGTCATTCCTGGCGAAGTGCGCATGACCCTGGACTTCCGCCATCTGGAACCGGCGCGGCTGGATTCGATGATTGCCCAGGTGCGCAAGGTGATCGACGAGACCTGCGCCAAGCACGGCCTCACATTCGAGATGACACCCACCGCTGACTTCCCGCCGCTGTACTTCGACAAAGGCTGCGTGGATGCCGTGCGTGATGCGGCCAATGGGTTGGGGTTGTCCAACATGGATATCGTGAGCGGGGCAGGGCATGACGCGATTTTCGTCGCGGAACTGGGGCCCGCGGGGATGATCTTTGTGCCGTGTGAAGGTGGCATCAGCCATAACGAAATCGAGAACGCGGCGCCGGATGATTTGGCGGCGGGGTGTGCGGTGTTGCTGAGGGCGATGGTGGCAGCTTCGGTGGCAATCGCCAGCGGCAAACTGGCTGCCTGAGTCGACAGGCTTCACTCCTCTCAAATGTGGGAGCCGGGCTTGCCCGCAATAGCGGTGTTTCAGACACAGTTGCAGTGCCTGACACTCCGCTATCGCAGGCAAGCCAGCTCCCACATTTATGGGTCAGCTCACGGCTACCCTCGCATCCACCACCCGATCTACAAGCAACTGCACGCCCTCCAGCATCCGACACATCCCCAGCACCACACTGCGCTGTGAACCATCAACCTCAAAGGCCAAGTGCGCGGCGATGGCATTGATGGATTCCAGATCCTGAGAGGCATTAAGCAGCAGGGTTTCGGTATCGAGACCAGGGCGGAGGGTGAAGAGCAGGTTTGAATCGGAAGGAGGATTTGGACTGTCTTTGATCATGATGCAGTTCCTGGAGAGTTAGAGACTACCACCAGGTTTTTCTCACGAACGAAGGTGGCAGCTGTACGCGGAGTGAGAAAACCAAGACCCCAGGAGCTTGGCCACGCCGAAGCGTGCCCGCGCACAGCCGCCATAACAGCGAGCATAGAAAAAGCGCCTGCACTGTATACGGCGGGCGCTTTTGCGCCAATGGAGTCGTTCGGATTTCTCACGTCCGGTCGCTGAATTGGCAGCGACTGGCGAAGACTAGTGGTGCCCGTTCCGACCAGCAACCCGAAAGAAACGTAGGAAATATGTCGCTTCGAGGATGGTTGTAAGGCATGTCCTGCTCCTTTGTACGAGGTCTCTTTTGTTCTTCGTGCCGCTCATTATTTCGGGCTTCCAGTGTTAGGTTCCGACACGCAAAAACCTAATGCAGAGGAAGCATTTGATGGCGAACCCTATGCCACCACCCGGCGTATCGCTCGACGAAAATATGGCCACCGCGTTCCACAAAAAGAATGTGCTGAAGGCTGGTTCCGCGTTTATGTACTCTTGGTTTTATACTCAGGTCCGCAATCGCGGTCCTTGGGACTACAAGAAGATTTCCAAAGAATATGAAGCCTTTGGAAACTTTCATTATGGCGCCGTGGGGACAGCTGCTGGTTTCAGCGAAGAAGTGCTTTTGCGCGCAGCGGGGCTTGCTCAAAGCAGAGCGGGCACGGATAAATCCGAGTTCGGTCGTTGGTGGGGAGAGGCACCTTTCGGTGATGATCCGGTCGATCAATACTGGATCAAGGAAGGAATCAGGTATGCCAGGTTCAGGAACTACTAGAAAGCCGATTTACTCAGTTGTCACTACGATCCTATTGGCGTTTTGCTTGGTGTATATCGGTGGTAATTGGCTGCTATCGCCGGGGCACCCGCAATTGACAGAAGTTGTAATGAGAGTGCCACTTGGCACTGACGGGGCCGTCTATGGCGTCAAGGATGACCGTGGAGGGGCAACTGTTCCGTTCAGCTATCGATATTACGTTTACCGCGCCTTGGAGGACGACAGTGAAGTATTGGCTGCGTTGAGGGATGCCAGTCCATTTCTAATTACGCGTGACGCATCGGCAAAAGTTGATGTTCAGGGCCGTACGATCAATGTGTCGGTGGCGGGGGATGTATCCGACTATCACAGCAGTACGCTGTATCGACATGCCAATGGCAGCGATTACACAGCAGTGAGTGTTTTTCTGAATAGTCGGCCGGAAGATTGAAATTGGCGGTGGGTCAGTCTAGAGATGTTTGACGTGACCCACGTCGGTGGCGATTGCCAGCGGCAAACCGGCCGCCTGAGTCGACGACAGGCTTCACTCCTCTCAAATGTGGGAGCCGGGCTTGCCCGCGATAGCGGTGTTTCAGACACAGTTGCAGTGCCTGACACTCCGCTATCGCAGGCAAGCCAGCTCCCACATTTGATCCAGGGTGGGCTCGAGATTTGTATCAGGCGTCGGGCTTCCAACCGCCGCCCAGCGCCGTCACCAACCCCACACTCGCCTGCAACTGCTGCGTCTGCACCGCTTGCAATGTGCGCTGCGCCTGCAACGCCGCCGTCTGCGCCGTCACCACATCCAGATAACTCAGAGCCCCGCCAGATAACTGTTCATCCAGCGCTTTCTGCTGCAAATCCGGCAGTTGCCCCTAGTTATCTTTAACCTTGCGCACGGCGCGTAAAACCTGGCTGAGGTAGTGGGCCGAGGCCTCTTCAAACTCGGCCTTGGCTTGGCACTCAGGCGCCCGCCGTTGAAGATCGGCAGGTTTACCAAGGGCCCCAGAGCCCAGTGGATACTAGTAACTGCAGATAATGGGTTAAATAGTATGAAGGTCACATCCGAGCAGCTTGTGTGAAAGTTCCCTTTTTCATTTTTCCGTTATCGGTGCTACCTGAAGGTGTTAGTTTTTTTTGCAAGCACCTAACCGTTTTGCTAGCTATTTACTTTTGCAATGTTTTGATAGGGTTAAATGCATCGGAATAAATTTTTGGATTGAAGGAGGAGTAATGAAGCTAGGTGATATAGAAGATACGTTACTTCTTAAAGCATGGCATCGATACGATGAAACAATTCGAAGCCCGTCAAGGTTGCACACCATCTGGTGATTTAAATGAGTAGCTTGATGCGGCGCGGAATGGTGCTTGGGCTGATTTTTTGCTTTATCAGTGCTGCATTTGACGTGTATGTGGCTTTTGTTACCCAAATGATAAATCCCTTGGTAGTCATTTTTTACTGCTTCAGTTTTTCAGGAGCGTTTTTTCTAAGTTTTACGCTCTTGCGAAGTAACAAAAAACTTATCTTAAAACTGTGCGAAAACATATTGTTAGTTTTTTTAGTCAATGTTGCAGTTCTATTGAACTGGGGCGGCCTATTCTACGCACTCCGTTATCTGGAACCTGCCGTTGTCGGCGTGGCCTCAGTGGCATGCGGGCCGGCGCTAACGCTCATCCTCTCTGCTCTTGATAAAAACAGAGTTAAAACCGCGTTGGCGGATACATTGATTTCCTGGCTGGTACTGATTTCCGTGGGAATCATGTTGTTCAAGTCATTCATGGGTGACAGTGGTGTGTCTTCCACCACTACCGGGCAGCGAATGCTTGGCATCGTCAGCGTTCTGGTGTGCGCGTTGGGCACCGTGATGTATACGATCGTCTCGAAAAAGCTATTCGCTCGACAGTGGGTTGTTTATGAAATTCTGGCGGTCCGAAATGTGGTGATGATCATTGCCTGTGTCGTCTTGATTCCCGCGACGGGTGTCGGTTTTGCCTTGGGCCCTGAGCTGTTCTGGCCGATGCTGACGTTAGTGGTGATTGGCCATTTGCTGCCGATTTATCTGATTCAAAAAACCATTCATTATCTCAGTGCTATCCATGTCTCGCTGTTACTGCTGACACTGCCGGTGTTTGTCCTGCTGCTTCAATATCTCGACACACGAGTGGAGTTTTCGGCAGCCAGTGTCACGGCGGTTGGCGTCATTATTTTTTTACTCTCTGGACGAGCAATCGCAAGTCTGTATCTCGAAAGGCGGGGATTGAGATGAGCAGAGTCGTGATAGTCGATGGTTTTTCATCCGGTAAGTTTGTCGCGAAAGCGTTGCGTGAGCGAGGCTGTACGTTGATCCATGTGGCGTCGTCCGCGACGCTCGATGATTATTACTACATGGGTTTCGATGCCTCGATTTATGAATGTCTGATCGTCAATAAGCAGTTGGAAGCGACGGTCGAACGCGTTGCGACGTTCGATCCCCAGTACATCATCGCTGGGGCTGAAACCGGTGTGTTGTTGTCTGATTGGCTCAACGAGCAGCTCAATCTTCCTTATCGCAACCAATTCAACCGAACTCAGGCGCGCAGGAACAAGTTTGAAATGATCCGTTGTGTCGCCGACGCTGGGCTGCCAGCCGCGCAACAGGCTATCGTTGAGTCATGGAATGCGGCCAAGGCCTGGATCCTGGGGCATGGCAGGTTTCCCGTGGTGCTGAAACCTCTGGATAGTGCAGGCGCGGATGGGGTTTATATTTGCGATGATTTGCAAGATTGTGAGGTCGCCTTCGGAAAGGTTTTGGGAACGACCAATCGACTCAATATTAGGAACGCTCAGGTCCTGATCCAGGAATATTTGGTTGGTGTGGAATATGTTGTGAATATGGTCTCCCTGGGCGCGAGGCAGATGGTCACTGAAGTGGTGAGATACCGAAAGGAGCGGCTGGACAGCGGTAGCGTCATTTACGACATTGATGAACTGGTCAGCCCTGCCGAGCCTGAGTGTGAGCTGCTGGTCGACTACACCCGCAAGGTCGTCAGAAGCCTGGGCATTGAAAATGGCCCTAGCCACGCGGAGGTTATGCTGACCGAAAAAGGTCCCAGACTTGTGGAGATCGCAGCGCGCACCGACGGAATTCTTCGTCCTGAAGTATCCGAACAGACGACAGGACTGGGGCAGATTCGCGCCACGGTTATGTCCATCGTTGAGCCGGAACAATTTGAGCGCTTGCTTGACGCCCAGGTAGGTTATGAATTGTTGCTGCACAGCTATAACGTCTGCCTAATCAATCGTTCGCCGGGTTGTTTCACCAAAGAGCTGTTTTTAAGCGAGCTTCTGAAGCTCGAGTCCTATTTTTATTCGGTGTTCTACGTTGGCAGCGGGCAGCCGATTGGCATGACCAAAGACGTATTCAGCCAACCGGGTACCATTTATTTGGTGCATGCCGACAACGCGGTCATCAAGGCGGATTATTTGAAGCTTCGAGCACTCGAGGCTGTGGGAGCCTACTTGGCGCCCTGACGTCCGGATCAACAAAACTCCCGTATGTGATCCCGGTTGTAAGAAGCAACCTCACGCCCCAGGCAACCAGCCTCCGCCCAGCGCCGTCACCAAACCCACACTCGCCTGCAACTGCCGCGTCTGCACCGCCTGCAACGTGCGCTGCGCCTGCAACGCCGCCGTCTGCGCCGTCACCACATCCAGGTAACTCACAGCCCCCGCCTGGTAACTGTTCATCGCCAGTGCCTGTGTGTGCTCGGCGGCATTCGCGGCGGCTTGTTCGTCCATCGCCTCCTGCTGCAAGTCGCGCAGTTGCCCAAGGTTGTCTTCCACCTCACGCACGGCTCTTAACACCTGGCTGCGATAGTGCGCCGAAGCCTCTTCAAACTCCGCCTTGGCCTGGCGCTCATTGGCGCTTAACCGGCCGCCATCAAAGATCGGCAGATTCACCAGCGGCCCCAGCGCCCAATACCGATTGGCGGCGGAGAACAAGTTGCCCACACCTTGGGTCTGCCCGCCAATCAAGCCGGTCAAACTGAAATCCGGGTACCACGCCGCCTTGGCCACGCCGATATTCGCGTTGGCCGCAAACACCCGTCGCTCGGCTGCCGCGATATCCGGCCGGCGTTGCAGCAGGTGGCTCGGCAGTTGTTGCGGAATCCCCGGCAGCGCGATCAATTGCTTGCTCGGCGGCAGCTGGAATTCACTGGCGGATACGCCCACCAATTCACCAATCGCATGCTCGGTGAGATTGCGTTGACCGCGCACATCGTCAAGCTGCGCCTGTGCTTCAGCCAGCTGATTCTGCGCCCGGGTCAGGTCGAGCTCCGAGGCGATCTGCCCCTCGTACCGGCTGCGGGTCAGTTTCAGCGCCTGGCCAAAATCATCCAGCGAACTGCTGAGAATCCGGCTCTGGGCATCCAGCCCGTTGAGCTGCACGTACAGCGTCGCCAACTGATGCTGCAGGCTCAGGCGCGCCACCGCCAAGTCATCCCCGGAGGCTTGGGCCTGTGCATCGCCAGCCGCCACCTGGTTGCGGATTTTGCCCCACAGATCCAGATCGAAGCTCAGCGCAAACCCCGCCGTGTTGCTGTTGTACACCGAAGGCTGGGTATCACCCCGCAGTGGCCGATTGTCCGATTGCCGCTGGCGCAACGGTTGCGCGCTGGCGGTTATTTGCGGGAACAGCCCGGCATGCAACTGGCTGGCATACGCCTGGGACGCATCGAAATGCGCCAGCGCCGCCGCCAGGTCCGGGTTGGCCTTGAGCAGTTGTTCCTGCAGGTCGTTCAGGCGCGGGTCCTGATACAGCTGCCACCACTTCGGCGCCAGTTGGTCGGACGGTTGCGCGCTGTGCCACGGGCCGTCGCTGGTCTGTTCGCGGTACTTGGCCGGCAGGTCGATGGTCGGCGCCTTGTAGGTGGGCGCCAGCGAGCAACCGTGCAGTGCCACCAATACCAGGGCCGCGAGGGGTTTAAGCCTTGGGCGCATGGGCACCTCCGGCATCGGCCATTTGCACGGCGTCGCCTTCGCGCAGTGCGTCGGGTGGGTTGTCGACTACGCGGTCAGTGGGTTTCAGGCCCTGGTCAATCACCAGGCGCTCGCCGAGGTCGAGGCCGATGTGGATGTCTTGCAGGTGCACGTGGTTCTTGGCGTCCAGTACCGCGACCTGGGTACCTTCGGCGCGGAAGATCAGGGCGCTGGCCGGGATGCTCACGCCATGGGTATCCGCCGGAATCGCCAGGGTGGCTTCGGCGTAGTCGCCGGGCAGCAACTTGCCGTCCGGGTTGTCGGCCACGAACTGTGCGAGCAGGGTGCCGGAGCGGCGGTCGATGGCGGTGGAGTCGCCCATCAGCTTCGCGCTGAAGTGTTCGCCGGGGTGCTCGGGTACCGTCAGTTGGGCGGCCAGCCCGGGATGAATCACCGCAGCGTAGTTCTGCGGCACCGGCACGTAGAGGCGCAGTTGGTGGGTGTCGGCGATGTCGAACAGTTCCGGATCGCTGTCGCTGTCAGCCTTGATCAACTGGCCGATGTCGGTGTTGCGCGCGGTGATCACACCGGCGAATGGCGCGCGAATGGTCTTGTAGTCTTCCAGGGCCGAGAGCCGCGCATAGTCAGCCTCGGCGGCCTGGGCGTTGGCCTTGGCCGCCAGCGCGTTGGAGGTTTTTTCATCGGCCTCCTGGCGCGATACCGAATGGCTGTCCAGCAGGTTTTTCCAACGGGTGGCGGTGGTTTGCGCCAGGCGTGCATTGGCCTGCTCCTGCACCATGCGCGCGTGGGTTTGCGCCACTTGCTGGTCGAGGTCGGGGCTGTCGATCTCGGCGAGAATCTGCCCGGCCTTGACCTGGCTGCCGATGTCGACTTTCCAGTCTTTCAGGTAACCGCTGACCCGTGCATGAATCGGTGCCTTGCTCCAGGCTTCCAGATGCGCGGGCAGGCGCAGGGTGTCGCCGGCCGCGTTCTGTTTGGGCTGGAACACCAGCACCTGCGGCACGGCGGCGGTTTCGGTCCAGGCGGTGACGGATTTTTCATGCATCGTACGGGCGTGCAGGCCGTTGGCGACCAACAGGGCGGCCAGTGTCAGGCCGCCGACACCCATGAGCATCAGACGCTTGCGCGAGGGTTTGTGATCAGACGACATGTGAAGTTTCTCCAGCAGCAGCGCGAGTAGGGTGACGACCGTGGACCAGGCTGAAGACCACGGGTACAAACAGCAAAGTGGCAGTGGTGGCGAGGATCAGGCCGCCGATCACGGCACGTCCCAGCGGCGCGTTTTGTTCTTCGGACAAGGCCAGCGGCAACATGCCGATGATCATCGCCAGGGCGGTCATGCATACCGGGCGGAAACGGGTGTAGCCGGCTTCCAGTGCAGCCTTGAGTGCATCGCCATGTTCGGCCAGGCGCTCTCGGCAGAAGCTCACCACCAGGATCGAGTTGGCGGTGGCCACGCCCATACAGAGGATGGCCCCCGTGAGTGCGGGCACCGACAATGACGTGCCGCTGAGGAACAGCATCCAGACGATTCCCGCGAGCGCTGCCGGCAGTGCGGTGATGATCACGAACGGGTCAGTCCAGGACTGGAAGTTGACCACGATCAGCAGGTAGATCAGCACCACCGCACCGAGCAGGCCGAAGCTCAAGCCGTTGAACGCTTCATGCAGCGCATCGATCTGCCCGTGCAGGCTGATGGTCGCGCCTTTGGGGCGCATCGGGGCCATGTCGTTCAGCACTTTTTGCACATCGCTGGCGACGCCGCCGAGGTCGCGGCCTTGCACGTTGGCGTACAGGTCCAGGGTCGGCTCGATGTTGTAGTGGGTCACCACCGCCGGGCTTTGTACCCGCGAGATGGTCGCCACGCCGCCGAGGATCTGTGACTGACCGTCGGCACCGGTTACCGGCAACGCTTCCAGGGACGGCAGGCTGTCGAGGCGGTATTGCGGGGTGGCTGCCACGATCGAATACGACACGCCGTTGGCCGGGTTGAGCCAGAACGTTGGTGCGGTTTGCGAGCTGCCGGCCAGGGACGCAACCATGCTGTTGGTTACGTCACGCTCGGTGATGCCCAGGCCGTTGGCACGCATGCGGTCCACGTTGACTTGCAGTGACGGGTAGCCGGTGGACTGCTGGATGCGCAGGTCGGCAATGCCCGGTATGTGTTTCAGGCGACGTTCCAGTTCGATGGCGTAGGCGCGGTTTTCTTCATCGCTGCGCCCGGAGATTTTCACGTCCAGCGGGGCCGGCGAACCGAAGTTGAGGATCTGGCTGCTGATGTCTGCCGGGAGGAATGCGAACTGGCTGCCGGGGAAGCTTTCGGGCAACGCTTCACGCAGTTTTTTCACGTAGTCGGCGGTGGGCGCATGGTCCTTTTTCAGGGTGACCTGAATATCGCCGTCCTGTGGGCCGATGGTGCCACTGCTGCTGTAGGCCATGTCGATGCCGCTCAGCGGGATGCCTATGTTGTCGACGATGGTGTCCAGTTCGTCGGCCGGAACGATCTCGCGAATCCGCGCTTCGATCCGGTCAAAGGCCGCCGCGCTCTCTTCGATGCGTGTGCCCAGCGGCAAGCGCACGTGCAGGGCCATGGCCCCGGCGTCGGTGGCCGGGAAGAAGTCCTGGCCCAGACTTGGCAGCAGCAGGAACGAGGCAAGGATGCACGCCAGAAAACCCACGATGAATCGCTTGCGTGCGCCCAGGGCCAGGGTCAGCAGGCCGTGATAAACGTCCCGCACGTTGGAGAAGTGACGCTCAAAACCCTGCTGGAAATTCAGCACCGATTGCAGCACCGCGTTGCGCTGCGGTTTGTGCTGGTCGCCCTCGTGATGGTTGATGAATTCATCTTCCGGGTGATGACCTTCACCTTGCTCCGGCACGTGCGGCTTGAGCAGGAACATCGCCAGGGTCGGCACCAGGGTCCGCGATAGAATGAACGAGCTGGCCATGGCGAAAATCACCGCCAATGCCATCGGGCGGAACAGGTAGCCGGCGATGCCTTGCAGCATGAACATCGGCACAAACACGATGCAGATACACAGCAGGGACACGAACGCCGGGCCGACGATCTGCTTGGCGCCGTCGAGGATCGCGTCCTTCACCGCCTTGCCTTGTTCCAGGTGCCAGTTGATGTTCTCGATGGTCACTGTGGCGTCGTCCACCAGGATCCCCACCGCCAACGCCAGCCCGCCGAGGGTCATGACGTTGAGAGTTTGCCCGGTGGCCGCCAGCAGGGCGATGGCCGACAGTACCGCGAGGGGAATCGACGCGGCGATGATGATGGTCGAGCGCCAGCTGCCGAGGAACAGCAGGATCATCGCACTGGTCAGCAAGGCGGCGATGATGCCTTCCTGGGCCACGCTGCCCACCGACTGTTTGACAAACACCGAGGCGTCGCCGAGCAGCGAGGTCTTCAGCGACGGCGGCAGGGTTTCATTGATGCGCGGCAGCATCTGGCGGATGCCGTCGATGATCGACAGGGTGGAGATGCTGCCGTTTTTCAGGGCCGGCATCAGCACCGCACGGTGGCCGTCGACGCGCACGATGTTGGTCTGCGGCGGCGAGCCGTCACGCACGTGGGCCACCTGGCCGATGGTGATGATCGCACCGTCGACTGTCTTGATCGGCAAGTCGTTGAGCTCATCAATCGCCTTCGGGCTGTTGTTGAGCAAAATCGTGTATTCGTTGGGGCCGAGTTTGGCGGTACCCACCGGGATAATCTGGTTCTGCAGGGCCAGGGCGTTGCCTACGTCCTGCGCCGAGAGGCCTTTGGCGGCCAGCGCCTGTGGGTCGAGGTCGAGGGTGATCTGGCGTTGCTTGCCGCCCATTGGCGTGGGCATGGCCAGGCCGGGTAGGGCGCTCAGGGGCAAGCGGATGTTGTTCTGCACCAGGTCGCGGATCTTCGCTTCCGACAAGCTGGGGCTTGAGAACGCCATCTGCAGAATCGGCACCGTAGAGGCGCTGTAGTTGAGGATCAGCGGCGGCGTAATGCCCGGTGGCATCTGCTTGAGCACGGTTTGTGACACCGCTGTTACCTGGGCGTTGGCGGTGCGGATATCCACGCCGGGCTGGAAGAAAATCTTCACGATGCCCATGCCGGGTAACGACTGCGATTCAATGTGCTCGATGTCGTTGACGGTGGTACTCAGGGAGCGTTCGTAGGTGTAGATCACGCGACCGGCCATGGCGTCCGGAGACAGGCCGTTGTACTGCCAAACCACCGCAACGACGGGGATGCCAATATCGGGAAATACGTCAGTGGGGGTACGCAAGGCCGCCATGGGCCCAATGATGCAGATGAAAATTGCCAGCACGATAAACGTGTAGGGCTTGAGCAGTGCGGTCTTTACCAGCCCGAGCATGCCGTAACCTCCAAAGGAGTTGGATTGCAAACGCTCGCAGTCTTGACGGACCCACCTAACACGCACCTTTCAGCCAGGTGAAGGAAGATTTAGTTAACGGCTGAAGATCCTTTCATATGTATTCATTTGTTCAACAATGGTGACAGTAACAAGCTGGATACCGATCGAACGGGAGCTGTTTCGCCTGTTCACTCTTTATCCATTTGGAGTTCTGCCATGTCGCTTAAACCCTTGTTGTTGATCCCGGCCTTGAGTGCGGTCCTGTTGTTGTCGGCGTGTGCCGGCCCGATGCCGAAGGCGGACCCGAGCGAAGCCTGGATCGGCTTGCAAGAGGAGGCACCCAACGACCTGATGGCCGAGCGGGTAGACGGTAAAAACATTAATGATGGCCGCTACTTCGAAGTGAAACCCGGCGCGCATCGCCTGGACGTCACCTTGTTTGAAGAAGAGGCGGGGGATGATAACCAGCAGGATTGTCGCGGGCATGTGACCTACGGCAACTTCAAGGCCGGCGAGCATTACACCCTGGTGGAATCCAGCCTGGGTACGACGGTGCGTGCCGAGTTGAAGGATAGCCACGGCAAGGAATTGGCGCAGACCGAAGACTTCAGTTGCATGCCTGGCTAAGGCGTCAGGCGTGGTGCCCGGCGGGTTTGTGCAGCTTGCCGGGTGCTGCGGGTTTTACGTGTGGGTGATGGTGCCGGCGGGTCACGCGCATCACGCCCCACAGCATGGCGGCGGCGACGGCCAGCCAGCCACAGATCAAAAGCAGAATCGTTGTTGTCAGGCTCATAAGTGCCTCCTTTCGCCCGGTGCCGGGCACACACTGTCTTCTCAATGGACAGTCTAGCTATCCGCAGGTTGCCTGCTATTGACCAATGGTCGTGTGCGTCCAACTTGTTTGCTCTATCGCCGGCCTTTTACTGCGCTGCAAGGCTATACCCGCGCCCCGGAGCGTCCTATGATCAGGGCCCACGTCGACCGTTGATCAAGTGAGTGAAGAAGTTGCGGTTTCCCTCGAACATTAAAACCTCCTGGTGGGTCGCCGCCTGTTTCATGGGGCTGGCGGCCTGTTCCTCGCATCCAAAACCTACGAGCATCCCGGGCCTGCCGGAGAGTGTCGAGCTCAAGGGCGTGCCGGCGTTTCGCGGTGAGACTTACCTCGGTGGCCCAGCCGCTCTGGCCAGCATGCTGTCTCAACAAGGCATTGTGATTACACCGGGGCTATTGGATAAGCCACTGCATTTGCCGGGCGCTGAAGCGGACCTTGAGCGCAACATGCAGGTGCTGGCCCGTGAATACGGGATGTTGGTGTACCCGCTGGAAGATCAGCTGCCGGCGCTGCTGGCACAGGTCGCGGCCGGGTACCCGGTGATGGCGCGTATCACCCAGGGCTCGACCTTCTGGGCCGGGCCGCGGTATGTCGTGGTGGTGGGTTACAACAAGCAGAAGAGCATGGTGTTGCTGCGTTCAGGCTTGGCGCGGCGCATGCCGATGGATTTCAGTGCGTTTGAGTCAGCGTGGAAAGACGGCGGCAAGTGGGCGGTACTTATTCAGCGGCCCACCCAGTTGCCGGTCAAGGTCGACGCCCAGCGCTGGCAGCAGGCTGCCAGCGCCACGGCCCAGGCGGGCCAGGAACAGGCGGCGGCCCAAGCAGTCAAGACACTGGCCAGTCAGGCCAAATAAAAAAACGGCGCTCAAGGGCGCCGTTTTTTATGTCGCTATTTACGGATCAGCGGGACTCGGTGACCTGAACATTCGCCCGTGGGCGGTTCTTCAGGTTTTTGTCAGCCTTGTAGCGCAATGCGACGTCTGGCACCGAGCCGCTCTTGCCGGTTTCGACCCAGCTGCGGATGCGCCCGGCATCGGCAAAGTGGGTGAATTTGCCGAAGGCATCGAGGATCACCAGCGACACCGGGCGATTACCCATGCTGGTCACCAGCACCAGGCAATGGCCGGCCTGGTTGGTAAAGCCGGTCTTGGTCAGCTTGATGTCCCAGTTGGCGCGGTTGATCAGGTGGTCAGTGTTGGAGAAACCCAGGGTGTAGTTGGGTTTGCGGAACGAGACGGTCTTTTCCTTGGTGGTGCTCAACTGGCTGAGCATCGGGTACTTGCGTGCGGCGGCCAGCAGCTTGCTCAGGTCGCGGGCGGTGGACACGTTATGGATCGACAGGCCGGTAGGTTCCACATAATGGGTACTGGTCATGCCCAGTGCCTTGGCCTTGGCGTTCATCGCTGCGATGAAGGCCGGGTAGCCGCCCGGGTAGTGGTGGGCCAGGCTGGCGGCGGCGCGGTTTTCCGAGGACATCAGGGCAATCAGCAACATCTCCTTGCGCGGCATCTCGCTGCCGATCTTGACCCGGGAGAACACGCCTTTCATCTCTGGCGTGTCCTTGATGTTGATGTCGATGTATTCATCCATGTTCTGCTTGGCTTCCAGCACGATCAGGCCGGTCATCAGTTTGCTCACCGAGGCGATCGGCACGATGACATCCGGGTTGCTGGCATAGATGACTTTGTTGGTCTGCAGGTCTACCACCATCGCACTGCCGGAGGCGATGTGCAGGGTGGACATGTCGCGGGGAGCGGTGGTGGTTTCGCTTGCGCTCGCGAAGGTGCCTGTCAATGCAAAAAATAGGCTGACAATGGAAAGATGAATTTTCACGCGGATGAACTCGCTAAAAAAAGTAGGGATATACCGTTCTGCACGGACTTTCTGATAAATGCCGTTACATTTTAGGAGTATGGATCAGAAACTGTCGAATGTTCTTCTAGAAACAGATGAAACCCCTTAAAAACAAAGAAAAAACTACTTTTTATCCGGCCATAAAAAGCCCTGCGATAAGGCAGGGCTCTTTCAGAACGGCTGGTTATTAGACGTGCAGGGTTTCGGCGGCGTACAGGGTGTTTTCCAGCAGGCAGGCACGGGTCATCGGGCCGACACCACCGGGTACCGGGGTGATCCAGCCGGCACGGGGCAGGGCGGTTTCGTACACCACGTCGCCCACGAGCTTGCCATCGTCCTGGCGGTTGATGCCCACGTCGATGACGATGGCGCCTTCCTTGATCCACTCACCCTTGACCAGGCCCGGCTTGCCGGCGGCGACGACCACCAGGTCGGCGCGGCCAACGTGGCCGGCCAGGTCCTTGGTGAAGCGGTGGGTCACGGTCACGGTGCAGCCGGCCAGCAGCAGTTCCATGGCCATCGGGCGACCGACGATGTTCGAGGCGCCGACGACGACGGCATCCAGGCCATACAGATCGACGCCGGTGCTTTCCAGCAGGGTCATGATGCCCTTCGGGGTGCACGGGCGCAGCAGCGGGATACGCTGGGCCAGGCGGCCGACGTTATAAGGGTGGAAACCGTCGACGTCCTTGTCCGGGCGGATGCGTTCGAGCAATTTCGACGCGTCCAGATGCTCGGGCAATGGCAGTTGCAGCAGGATGCCGTCGATGGCCGGATCGTCGTTGAGGCTGTCGATCAGGTCGGTGAGGGCCTGTTGGGTGGTGTCTTCAGCCAAGTCGTAGGCTTTGGAAATAAAGCCGACCTCTTCACAGTCTTTACGCTTGTGCGAGACATAAACCTGAGAGGCAGGATCGCTGCCGACCAGGATCACCGCGAGGCCCGGCGTGCGCAGGCCTTGTTGGCTGCGCTCGGCGACTCGTTTGGCGATCTGCTGGCGCAGGCTGGCGGCGATTGATTTGCCGTCGATAAGTTGTGCAGTCATTACGCGTGATTAACCATCGAGAGGGGGAAGAAAAGTGCGCGCATTCTCGCATGCCATGGCGTGAGGGCAAAGGCGCTTGGTCTGCAAATTCCCCTAACCCCTTAAATAAAATGAATTTTTTATAAAAAGGATTTGACGGGTTTCGGGTCCATCTATACTATTCGTCGCACTTGTCGGGCACAGCCTAGCACTGGTTAGTTTGTAATCCTCCAAGAGTACAGATTAATAAGGCGCCCGTAGCTCAGCTGGATAGAGCATCCGCCTTCTAAGCGGATGGTCGCAGGTTCGAGTCCTGCCGGGTGCGCCATTAGGCAGCTTTGGCACAAGTAGCGCAATATGGTGGGCGTAGCTCAGTTGGTAGAGCACGGGATTGTGACTCCCGTTGTCGAGGGTTCGATCCCCTTCGTCCACCCCATATTTAAAAAGGCGCCAGATTAATAGTCTGGCGCCTTTGCTTTAAAAGCTTCAAGCGCGGATGTGGTGGAATTGGTAGACACACTGGATTTAGGTTCCAGCGCCGCAAGGTGTAAGAGTTCGAGTCTCTTCATCCGCACCAAATAAAGTTTCGTGAAGGCCTGCGGGTCGGCGCGAAGCTCAACAAATAGCCTTTTTGACGGGCTTTTTGGTCACGCAATATGGTGGGCGTAGCTCAGTTGGTAGAGCACGGGATTGTGACTCCCGTTGTCGAGGGTTCGATCCCCTTCGTCCACCCCATATTTCGAAAGGCGCCAGATTAATAGTCTGGCGCCTTTTTTGTTTCAGCGGTTTGAGTTTCAACGCAGTCGCAGGTGTTGGGCTGCAGGGCAGGGCGTTTCGTCGTATTTATGTTTCGCGATGATGCCGCACTGCCTGCCGGCCTTGTCCGCAGGGTCGGTTGTCAGGGAGATGATTGGCAACCGCTTCTATATATAGAAGGGTTGGCGCAGAGCCCTGGCATGATGGGATGTATTTGCCACCGGGGCGAGCTGCACTCGTGCATTCGCACCTATAAATTGCCTGCTGTTTTTTTACCCGTTTTCAGTAGGGTGACTTCTTGAGTTTGACCCACTAGAATGCATGCCCTTGATTCTGGGGTCGGAAACGGCCAGCTAACGTCTGTGCAACGAGGAATATCCATGCAAGTTTCTGTTGAAAATACTTCTGCTCTTGAGCGCCGCATGAGCATCACCGTGCCGGCCGAGCGCATCGAGACCCAGGTCAACAAGCGTCTGCAGCAGACTGCCCAAAAGGCCAAGATCGCTGGTTTCCGTCCAGGCAAAGTGCCAATGAGCGAAATCAAGCGCCGCTTCGGTGCTGATGCACGTCAGGAAGCGGTAGGTGACGTGATCCAGGCTTCCTTCTACGAAGCCGTTGTCGAGCAAAAGCTGAACCCGGCTGGCTCGCCTTCCATCGAGCCCAAGTCCCTGGAGGCAGGCAAGGATCTGGAATACGTTGCAATCTTCGAAGTGTTCCCTGAATTCGAAGTTGCCGGTTTCGATTCGATCGCCATCGAGCGCCTGAGCGCTGATGTTGCTGACTCCGACCTGGACAACATGCTGGAAATCCTGCGCAAGCAGAACACCCGTTTTGAAGTGGCCGATCGCGCTGCCCAGAACGAAGACCAGCTGAACATCGATTTCGTTGGCAAGGTTGACGGCGAAGCATTCCCTGGCGGCTCCGCCAAGGGTACTCAACTGGTGCTGGGTTCCAACCGCATGATTCCTGGTTTCGAAGACGGCCTGGTTGGCGCCAAAGCCGGCGAAGAGCGCGTTCTGAACCTGACTTTCCCGGCTGACTATCAGAACCTGGACCTGGCTGGCAAAACCGCCGAGTTCACCGTGACCGTCAACACCGTTTCCGAGCCCAAGCTGCCGGAACTGAACGAAGAGTTCTTCAACCAGTTCGGCATCAAGGAAACCGGCATCGAAGGTTTCCGCACCGAAGTTCGCAAGAACATGGAGCGTGAACTGCGCCAGGCCATCAAATCCAAGGTCAAGAACCAGGTGATGGACGGTCTGCTGGCTGCCAACCCGATCGAAGTGCCGAAGGCCCTGCTGTCCAACGAAGTTGATCGTCTGCGCGTGCAGGCTGTTCAGCAGTTCGGCGGCAACATCAAGCCTGACCAACTGCCGGCCGAACTGTTCGAAGAACAGGCCAAGCGCCGCGTTGTACTGGGTCTGATCGTGGCTGAAGTGGTCAAGCAATTCGACCTCAAGCCTGACGAAACCCGCGTTCGCGAAATGATCCAGGAAATGGCTTCGGCCTACCAGGAGCCTGAGGCTGTTGTGTCTTGGTACTACAAGAACGACCAGCAGCTGAACGAAGTGCGTTCGGTTGTGCTGGAAGAGCAAGTTGTGGATACTGTTCTGCAGAAGGCTAAGGTGACCGATAAAGCGGTCTCTTACGAAGAAGCAGTCAAGCCGGCTGAAGCAGCACAAGCCGACTGATCGCTCAACTCGTTTGAAAATACACCCATAAGCCAGCCTCGCGCTGGCTTATGCGTATTCAAGACATGACTATTTGGGAGTAACTGCAGAGCATGTTCCGTAATTCGTATATTCAGCAGAACTCTGATATCCAGGCCGCTGGCGGCCTGGTCCCGATGGTTGTCGAGCAATCTGCTCGTGGCGAACGCGCCTATGACATCTACTCGCGCCTGCTCAAGGAGCGAGTGATCTTTCTGGTTGGTCCGGTAGAGGACTACATGGCCAACCTGATTTGTGCGCAGCTGCTGTTCCTTGAAGCGGAAAATCCGGACAAGGACATCCATCTCTACATCAACTCCCCGGGCGGTTCGGTGACAGCGGGCATGTCGATCTACGACACCATGCAGTTCATCAAGCCGAACGTATCGACCACCTGTATCGGTCAGGCGTGCAGCATGGGTGCTTTCCTGCTGACCGCTGGTGCTGAGGGCAAGCGTTACTGCCTGCCGAACTCACGCGTGATGATTCACCAGCCACTGGGCGGTTTCCAGGGCCAGGCATCGGACATCGAAATCCATGCCAAGGAAATCCTCTTCATTCGTGAGCGTCTCAACACGCTGATGGCCAAACATAGCGGGCATACCCTGGAAGAGATCGAGCGCGACACCAACCGTGACAATTTCATGAGCGCCGAAGCGGCTCGTGAATACGGGTTGATCGACGCAGTGATCGAAAAGCGCCCCGCTTAATATAAGCAGCTCAAAATAGGGCTGGTCGGCAGGTCCGACCACCAGTGGACTTGAAAAAGCCCTCAATAGCCTTCATCTTGTGTTGCAAGCCTATCGGATTTGGATCGAACGAATGACTGACACCCGCAACGGCGAGGACAACGGCAAGCTGCTCTATTGCTCCTTCTGTGGCAAAAGCCAGCATGAAGTACGCAAGTTGATTGCCGGCCCCTCGGTCTTTATCTGCGACGAGTGCGTCGACCTGTGCAATGACATCATCCGTGAGGAGGTGCAGGAAGCCCAGGCCGAAAGCAGCGCGCATAAATTGCCTTCGCCTAAAGAAATCAGCGGCATCCTTGATCAGTATGTGATTGGTCAAGAGCGTGCAAAGAAGGTTCTGGCCGTAGCGGTGTACAACCACTACAAGCGTCTGAACCAGCGTGACAAGAAAAGTGACGACGTCGAGCTCGGCAAAAGCAACATCTTGCTGATCGGCCCTACAGGCTCGGGTAAAACCCTGCTTGCAGAGACCCTGGCTCGCCTGCTGAACGTTCCCTTCACCATCGCTGACGCAACCACTCTTACCGAGGCCGGTTACGTAGGTGAAGACGTCGAGAACATCATTCAGAAGCTGCTGCAGAAATGCGACTACGACGTGGAGAAGGCCCAGATGGGCATTGTCTACATCGATGAAATCGACAAGATTTCGCGCAAATCCGACAACCCGTCGATCACCCGGGACGTTTCCGGTGAAGGCGTGCAGCAAGCGCTGTTGAAACTGATCGAAGGCACGGTTGCTTCCGTACCGCCACAAGGCGGCCGCAAGCACCCGCAGCAGGAATTCCTTCAGGTTGATACGCGCAACATCCTGTTCATCTGTGGCGGTGCGTTCTCCGGCCTGGAAAAGGTTATTCAAAACCGTTCCACCCGTGGCGGCATTGGCTTCAGTGCAGAAGTACGCAGCAAGGAAGAAGGCAAGAAAGTCGGTGAATCCCTGCGTGAAGTCGAGCCTGACGATTTGGTCAAGTTCGGTCTGATCCCGGAATTCGTTGGCCGTCTGCCGGTCCTGGCGACGCTGGACGAGCTGGATGAGGCTGCGTTGATGCAGATCCTCACCGAGCCGAAAAACGCCCTGACCAAGCAATACGCCAAGCTGTTCGAGATGGAAGGTGTGGACCTCGAGTTCCGTGCTGACGCGCTCAAATCGGTGGCCAAGCGGGCACTGGAGCGCAAGACCGGCGCCCGTGGTTTGCGCTCGATCCTCGAAGGCGTACTGCTCGACACCATGTACGAAATCCCCTCGCAGTCCGAGGTGAGTAAAGTGGTGATCGACGAAAGCGTTATAGAAGGCAAGTCCAAGCCACTGTATATCTACGAAAACAGTGAGCCGGCTGCCAAGGCTGCGCCAGACGCGTAAGCGTTGCACCGCCGAGCTGTACAAAATAAAGGGGCCTTAAGGGGCCCCTTTGTTTTTACTGCGTTTAACTGATGCCATTACGCTTGTTTTTTTTGCAGGCAGCCCCCATCTTGGTTTCAAGCTTACTTTCATCTGTCATAGAGGCGAAATCATGAAGACAACCATCGAATTGCCTCTCCTGCCGTTGCGTGATGTCGTCGTCTATCCGCACATGGTTATCCCGCTGTTCGTGGGGCGCGAGAAGTCTATCGAAGCCCTCGAGGCCGCGATGACGGGCGACAAGCAGATCCTGCTGCTGGCCCAGAGAAATCCTGCTGACGATGATCCGGGCGAAGATGCCCTGTATCGCGTTGGTACCGTTGCAACTGTCCTGCAACTGCTCAAGCTGCCTGATGGCACCGTCAAGGTGCTGGTGGAAGGCGAGCAGCGCGGTGCGGTCGAGCGCTTCATGGAAGTGGACGGCCACCTGCGTGCCGAAGTGGCGCTGATCGACGAAGTCGACGCCCCTGAGCGCGAATCCGAAGTGTTCGTTCGCAGCCTGCTGTCCCAGTTCGAGCAATACGTGCAACTGGGCAAGAAAGTCCCCGCAGAAGTCCTCTCTTCCCTCAACAGCATTGATGAGCCAAGCCGCCTGGTCGACACCATGGCCGCGCACATGGCGCTGAAAATCGAGCAGAAGCAGGACATTCTCGAGATCATCGATTTGTCGGCCCGGGTCGAACACGTCCTGGCGCTGCTGGATGCCGAAATCGACCTGCTGCAGGTTGAGAAGCGCATTCGCGGCCGTGTCAAAAAGCAAATGGAGCGCAGCCAGCGCGAGTACTACCTGAATGAGCAGATGAAGGCCATTCAGAAAGAGCTGGGCGACAGCGAGGAAGGCCACAACGAAATCGAGGAGCTGAAAAAGCGCATCGATGCCGCCGGCCTGCCGAAAGACGCGTTGACCAAGGCCACTGCCGAGCTGAACAAGCTCAAGCAAATGTCGCCGATGTCGGCCGAAGCCACCGTGGTTCGTTCGTATATCGACTGGCTGGTGCAGGTGCCGTGGAAGGCCCAGACCAAAGTGCGCCTGGACCTGGCCCGCGCCGAAGATATTCTCGATGCCGATCACTACGGCCTCGAAGAAGTCAAGGAACGCATCCTCGAATACCTCGCCGTGCAAAAGCGCGTGAAGAAGATTCGTGGTCCGGTGTTGTGCCTGGTCGGTCCTCCTGGTGTGGGTAAAACCTCGCTGGCGGAGTCGATTGCCCACGCCACCAACCGCAAATTTGTGCGCATGGCCCTGGGCGGTGTGCGTGATGAAGCGGAAATCCGTGGTCATCGCCGGACTTACATCGGTTCGATGCCAGGAAGATTGATTCAAAAGATGACAAAGGTGGGTGTGCGCAACCCGCTGTTCCTGCTCGATGAAATCGACAAGATGGGCAGCGACATGCGTGGCGACCCGGCGTCTGCTTTGCTGGAAGTGCTCGACCCCGAGCAGAACCACAATTTCAACGACCATTACCTGGAAGTCGACTACGACCTGTCCGACGTAATGTTCCTGTGCACCTCCAACTCGATGAATATTCCGCCAGCCTTGCTGGACCGGATGGAGGTGATTCGTCTGCCGGGTTACACCGAGGACGAGAAGATCAACATCGCCGTCAAATACCTCTCGCCCAAGCAGATTGCGGCCAACGGCCTGAAAAAAGGCGAGATCGAATTTGATGCCGACGCGATCCGCGACATCATTCGTTTCTACACCCGCGAGGCCGGTGTACGGGGCCTTGAGCGTCAACTGGCGAAGATCTGCCGCAAGGCCGTGAAGGAACATGCGCTGGAAAAACGCTTCTCGGTGAAGGTCACCGCGGACCTGCTGGAACACTTCCTGGGCGTGCGCAAATTCCGCTACGGCCTGGCTGAGCAGCAGGATCAGGTAGGCCAGGTCACTGGCCTGGCGTGGACCCAGGTGGGCGGCGAATTGCTGACCATTGAGGCCGCCGTGATCCCGGGCAAAGGGCAACTGATCAAGACCGGTTCCCTGGGTGACGTGATGGTTGAATCCATCACCGCCGCGCAGACCGTGGTGCGCAGCCGCGCCAAGAGCCTGGGGATCCCCCTGGACTTCCACGAGAAGCACGACACCCACATCCACATGCCGGAAGGGGCAACGCCGAAAGACGGTCCTAGCGCAGGCGTAGGCATGTGCACGGCACTGGTATCAGCCCTGACCGGCATTCCGGTGCGCGCCGATGTCGCCATGACCGGGGAAATCACCCTGCGTGGCCAGGTACTGGCCATTGGTGGCCTCAAAGAGAAATTGCTGGCTGCACACCGCGGTGGTATCAAGACTGTGATCATTCCTGAAGAGAATGTTCGCGACTTGAAGGAGATTCCTGACAACATCAAGCAGGATCTGCAGATTAAACCGGTTAAATGGATTGACGAGGTCCTGCAAATTGCGCTGCAATACGCGCCGGAGCCCTTGCCGGATGTGGCTCCGGAGATAGTTGCAAAGGATGAAAAACGCGAGACTGACTCTAAGGAAAGAATTAGCACGCATTAATACGTTTAAGCCTGGGGGCTTCCTTGACAGCTTTTTAGAGCCCTTGTTATAAAGCGGCTCTTAAGTGTCTGTAGGCCATTCAGCACTGGTTTTTGCTTTCACCAAAAAACTTAGAATCATACTCAATAGATATAAGGGGACTTAGAGTGAACAAGTCGGAACTGATTGATGCTATCGCTGCATCTGCTGATATCCCGAAAGCCGCTGCTGGCCGTGCGCTGGACGCAGTAATCGAATCCGTCACTGGCGCTCTCAAGGCCGGCGACTCTGTGGTACTGGTTGGTTTCGGTACTTTCTCTGTGACCGATCGTCCAGCTCGCACTGGCCGTAACCCACAGACTGGCAAGGCTCTGCAAATCGCCGCTGCCAAAAAACCAGGTTTCAAAGCCGGTAAAGCCCTGAAAGAAGCCGTTAACTAAGCTTCGCTCAAGCCTTACCCATCCGGGTCGGACGCAGGTCTGACCTGGCAGCGGAGCGGCAGCTGACCCGAGTATCCATCGGGTCGCCACGCCGGGGGTGTGGGTTCAAACCCCCGTCCGCTCCGCCAGTTACGAGAAGGCGCATCCTCGGATGCGCCTTTCTTCTATCCGGACTCTACCCACGCTCCACGGTTGCCTAATTTTGAAGTTCAACCGTTTCTGGGGGACGCATGCTGCAGAATATCAGGGACAATTCACAAGGCTGGATTGCCAAGACCATTATCGGGATCATCGTCGCATTGATGGCGTTCACCGGTATCGAGGCTATTTTTCAGGCTTCGACCAACAACAAGCAGGACGTGGCCAAGGTCAACGGTGAAGAAATCACCCAAAGCGAACTGGGCCAGGCCGTCGACATGCAACGTCGCCAGCTGATGCAACAGCTGGGCAAGGACTTCGATGCTTCCTTGCTGGACGAAAAGCTGCTGCGCGACGCCGCCCTCAAGGGCCTGATCGATCGCAAGCTGCTGCTGCAAGGCGCGGCCGATTCGAAATTCGCTTTCTCCGAAGCTGCGCTGGATCAAGTGATCCTGCAGACGCCGGAATTCCAGGTGGATGGCCAGTTCAACGCTGAGCGTTTCGACCAGGTGATCCGTCAGCTGGGCTACAGCCGTATGCAATTCCGTCAGATGCTGAGCCAGGAAATGCTGATCGGCCAGGTTCGTGCTGGTATTGCCGGCAGCGGTTTTGTGACTGATGCCGAAGTGCTCGCGTTCGCCCGTCTGGAAAAACAGACCCGCGATTTCGCCACCGTCAGCGTCAAGGCCGACCCTGCAGCAGTGAAGATCACTGACGACGAGGTCAAGGCTTACTACGACCAGCACGCCAAGGAGTTCATGACCCCGGACCAGGTGGTCATCGACTATCTGGAGCTGAAGAAGGCTTCCTTCTTCGACCAGGTCGCGGTCAAGGACGATGAGCTGCAAGCCCTCTATCAGAAAGAAACCGCCAACCTCGCTGAACAGCGTCGCGCGGCGCACATCCTGATTGAAGTCAACGACAAGACCACCGACGAGCAGGCCAAGGCCAAGATCGAAGAAATCCAGGCGCGCCTGGCCAAGGGCGAGAAGTTCGAAGCCCTGGCCAAGGAGTTCTCCCAGGATCCGGGTTCTGCGAACAACGGCGGTGACCTCGGTTTCGCTGGCCCTGGCGTCTACGACCCTGCCTTCGAAACAGCGCTGTATGCGCTGAACAAGGACCAGGTCTCGGCACCGGTGCGTTCCAGCTTCGGCTGGCACCTGATCAAGCTGTTGGGTGTTGAAGCACCAGAAGTGCCATCGTTCGCCAGCCTGAAAGACAAGCTGACCCGCGAGCTCAAGACCCAGCAGGTTGAACAGCGTTTCGTCGATGCGACCAAGCAACTGGAAGACGCTGCATTCGAAGCTTCCGACCTGGCCCAGCCGGCGTCGGACCTGAAGCTGACCGTGCACACTTCCGCGCCGTTTGGCCGTGAAGGTGGCGAAGGCATCGCTGCCAACCGTGCCGTAGTGACCGCTGCATTCAGCCCTGAAGTACTGGATGAAGGTGCCAACAGCACCGCCATCGAGCTGGATCCGGAAACCATCGTGGTGCTGCGTGCCAAAGAGCACCTGAAGCCTACCCAGCTGCCGCTGGAAAGCGTTGCCACTGCCATCCGTGCCCAGTTGACCAAGGAGCGCGCGAGCGCTGCGGCGAAGACTCACGCGGACGAGCTGATTGCCAACCTGCGTGATGGCAAGACACCGCTGAACCAGCCGGTGGATGGCCAGGCCTGGAAAGTCACCGAAGCGGCCACCCGTGGCCAGGAAGGCGTCGAGCCAGCCGTGCTGCAAGCCCTGTTCCGCATGCCAAAGCCTGCGGCCAAGGACAAGCCGACCTTCACCAGCGTGACCCTGCCAGACGGTAGCCTGGTGATCGTGCGCTTGAACGCGGTCAATGAAGCCGCTGCACCGACCGATGACGAGAAGGCTCAGTACCGCCGCTTCCTCGCGTCCCGTGTCGGCCAGCAAGACTTCGCCGCCTATCGCAAACAGTTGGAAACCAAGGCTGAGATCAAGAAGTTCTGATCTCGTAACAGCCTGAATAAAAAGACCCCGGCCTGAAGAGGCCGGGGTCTTTTTTTATCCACTAATCAGCTGACTCAACCAGTCTTGATTCAACGCGCAAACTTGAGCTTGCCCCAACTCAGGCCAATCACAGCCGCCAGGGTCGAAGCGCTCAGCACACTCAGCTTGGCAGCCGACAGCAGCGTCGGATCGGAGAAGGCCAGCGACGAGATGAAAATCGACATGGTGAAACCAATTCCCGCCAGCAGGCCCACCAGGGCGACGCCGTTCCAGGTCACGCCCTCCGGCAGTTTGCAGATATTCAGTTTGACCAGCACGACACTCGCCAGCATCACCCCCAGCGGCTTGCCGAGCACCAACGCCAGGATGACCCCCATGAACACACCGTGGGGCAGCGGGTCGTTCAGGTTGAACCCTTGCAGGCTCACCCCCGCGTTGGCTAGGGCAAACAGTGGCATGACGCCGAAGGCCACCCATGGGTGTAACCCGGCTTGAATCCGCTGCACCGGCGGCAACATTTCCCGTTGGGCCTGTCTCAATTGCTTCAATGGTTTGGCGACCTGATGGGCACTTTCTGACGGATGCGAAAGCCGGTCCATCAGCTCGTTAAATGTGCGCCCGATGGTGTCCAGAGGGCGTTCCCGAGTCGGTCTGGAAGTCACGGGCGTTATCAGGCCAAGCATTACGCCCGCGAGCGTCGGATGCACGCCGGTCTTGAGCAGCCCAAACCAGACAATCGCCCCCGGCAACAGGTACACCACCGCCTTGCCAATTCCCATCCGCTGAAAAACCAGCACCAGCGCCAGCCCGCAGGCCGCGATCACCAGGCCCATGTAGTCCAGGCTGGCGGTATAGAAAATCGCGATGATCAGGATGGCGACGATGTCATCAATGATCGCCAAAGCCAGCAACAGGATGCGCACGCCAGCCGGAATCGATTTGCCCAGCAGCGCCAGCACACCCACGGCAAATGCGATGTCGGTGGCTGTGGGCACCGCCCAGCCACTGGCCGCTACGGTGCCATGGTTGAGCAGGGTGTAAATCAGCGCCGGCATCAGCACGCCACCCAGTGCCGCGCCGAGGGGCAGGGTGGCCAGTTTCAGGTTGGCGAGTGCGCCGTCCCTGATCTCCTGGCGAATCTCGGCGCCCACCACCAGGAAGAAGATGGTCATCAGCCCATCGTTCACCAGGAAGTGCAACGAGCGCGAGACCGTGAAGTCTCCCAGTCCGATAGTGAGTGGGGTGTTCCAGAAGTGTTCGTAGGAATCTGCGACGGGGCTGTTGGCCCAGACCAGCGCGACGATCGCTGCCAGCAGCAACACGATACCGCTGACTGCTTCGATCCTTGAAAACCGCTCCAATGCGGACAGGGCGCCTTCGACCAGAACCTGGGGGCGCGGAATAGCAGGGTGTTTATCAGGCACGACAAGTCTCCATTGGCGGCCCGACCAATGCTTATCCTTTAACCTGCGCTGTGCCGTATGCAGCAGCGCACCCGGTGCGATCATAAGAGTTAAGAAACATCACGTCACGTTTCGTTTAAACATCGGTTAAACGCAGCGTCGCGATCAGTGCCAGTACGACCAACGCGGCGACCGCCCATGGAAACGATGTCACTCCCCACCCTTGCAACAACATGCCGCCGAGTAGTCCGCCACCGGCGATGCCCAGGTTCCACACCGTCACCAGCATCGACTGTGCGGCATCGGCTGAATCCCCGGCCGACTTGGCCAGCGCCGTTTGCAGCAATGCCGGCAAACCGCCAAACGCCAGCCCCCATAAGGCCACCGTGGTGTAGATCACCGTCGCCGAGGTGATCCAGAACGCCAGCGCCAGGGCCGACAGCGCGAACATTGCGCAGCTGATCACCAATAACGCGCGCAGCCGCTGATCAATCAGCGCGCCGACGATCCAGATACCCAGCAGCGCCGCCAGGCCAAACACCAGCAGCACCTGGTCGATGTCCGCTGCAATCCCGGCAGGTACCAGGAACGGCGCGATATAGGTGTAGAGAATGTTATGAGCCAGCACGTAGGTGAAAGTCACAAACAGCACCGGACGAATCCCTGGCAGTGCCAGCACCTGGCGCAGCCCCAGGCGTTTTTCCGCCTGTTGCCCGGCAAAGTCCGGGACCTGCCAGCGCACCCAGGCCAGCAGCACAACCGTCAGGCCGGACATGATCGCGAAGCTCAGGCGCCAGCCAACCGTGGTGCCCAGGAATGTCCCGGCCGGTACACCCAGTGACAGCGCCAATGGCGCGCCGAGCATGGCCACGGCAATGGCCCTGCCTTGCAGGTGCGGCGCAACCATGCGGCTGGCATAACCGGCCAGCAGCGCCCAGAGCAATCCCGCGAACACCCCGGCGAAGAACCTGGCCACCAGGGTCAGCAGGTAATCGCTGGAAAACGCCGTCACACTGTTGACCAAGGCAAACCCGCCGATGGCAATCATCAGCAATGGCCGCCGGCGCCAGCCCCGGGTGGCGATGGTCAGGGGAATCGCGGCCAACAGCGAGCCCAGGGCGTACAGGGTCACCAACTGGCCCACCAACGCTTCGGACACCCCGAGGCCGGTGCCCATTTGCGGGAGCAAGCCCGCCGGCATGGCTTCGGTGAGGATGGTGATGAAGCCGGCGGTAGCCAATGCCAACAGACCGCCCAGAGGCAGTCGTTCACGGCTCACCGCGCGGGTCGTGGAAGATAGGGCGCTGTCGCTCATGTTTTCTTGGCTCCGGTTTTCAGACGAAAGGGCAGGGAGCCAGAGTAGGGTGCTGCACGGTGGAGAAAAACAGGCTAAGGTTCCGAACTTATCGGACGCCAATATCCGCAATCCTCGGGAGCGAGACGATGGACAGCCTGGGCAGTATTTCAGTGTTTGTGCAGGTGGCCGAAACCCGCAGCTTTACCGAGGCCGGGCGCATGCTGGGGGTGTCGTCCTCGGCGATTGGCAAAAGCATCGCGCGCATCGAAGAGCGCCTGGGGGTGCGGCTGTTCCATCGCAGCACCCGCAGTATCACGTTGACCAGCGAGGGCGCGCTGTTTCTCGAACGCTCCCGGCGCATCCTGGCGGAAGTCGAAGCCGCAGAACAGGAACTGAGCCAGGCATCCGCCACCCCCAGAGGCAAGTTGCGCGTCAGCCTGCCGCAAGTGCGCGGCTTGTTGATGCCGGTACTGACGGATTTCATGCGCGCTTATCCCGAGATCGAGCTGGACGTGGACTTCTCCGACCGCATGGTGGATGTGATCGAGGAGGGTTTCGACGCGGTGATCCGCACCGGCAAGCCCGAGGACTCACGCTTGATGGCGCGCCACCTCGGGTATTACCGCCTGGTGCTGGTGGCGTCCCCGGAGTACCTGCGCCTGCACGGTACGCCGCGCCAGCCCCGGGATTTGAGCGACCACGCCTGCCTGCGCCACAAATTCTGCGCCACCGGCAAGCTGGAAACCTGGCCACTGCGCCCGGAGCCGGGCCTGCCGGAGCCGACCCTGCGTGCGCCGCTGGTCTCCACCACCATCGAATCACTGATGCACGTGGCCCATGAAGGCCTGGGGATTGCCTGCCTGCCAGACTTCATGGTCCGCGAATCGGTGGAGCAGGGCCGGCTGCAACGGGTGCTGGACTATTACCTGGAGCACAGCGGCAGCTTCTGGATGCTCTGGCCATCAAGTCGCCATGCCTCGGCGAAATTGCGCGTGTTTATCGACCATATGGGCGAGCGGCTTTTTCCTGCGGACACCGTCCCGTAAGGCTGTGACGTTTTACCGACAGGAATTCGCGCGCCGAGGCCACGTTCTGTTGCACAATACCGCCCTGACTGTTTTCCTCAGGATTTTCGATGTCGACATCATTTCACTTGCGTAGCCTCGGGTTGGCGCTGGTGCTGGCGGGCGCTGCGGGCTGCTCGTCACCCAAGACCGCTATTTATGAACATGAGAACTTCGACGACTCCGGCACGTTTTCCCGTGATTACCCGGTCAGTGACACGGCGGCCTGCGAAGCGGCGCGGCGTGCGCTGTTGAGCCAGGGTTACATCATCACCAGCAGCGATCCAAAGCTGGTGGCGGGTAACAAGAGCTTCCAGCAGACCGGCGAAACTCACCTGCAGATCAGCTTCAACGTGGTGTGTGCCGACGATGGCAGCGGCAATCATCACTCGACGATGTTCGCCAACGCCTTGCAGGATCGCTACGCCTTGAAGAAGGTCAACAACTCCGCCAGCCTCGGTGTGGGTGTGTTGGGTTCGGTGTCGATGCCGATTGGCTCCACCGACGACTCCATGGTCAAGGTGGCCAGCGAGACGGTGTCTGCGCCGAAATTTTATGAGCGTTATTTCGCCCTGGTGGACGTTTTCCTGCCCCAGGAAGTGAAAAAGGCAGCGCATATTCCAGAGAAGCCCAAGGCTGACCTGGGCATCCCGGAACCTAAGGCAGCTCCGGCGGCCGATAAGGCCGATAAGGCCGATAAGGTTGAAGCGCCGAAAGAAGTGCCAAAAGAAGCGCCGGCCACACCGGCAGCCCCAGTGACGCCGGCGGTAGTGCCAGCGGCATCGGAGCCGGTGGTACCACCGGCGGAACCTGCGCCGATTGCACCAAAGGAAGCCCCGGCACCTGCGCCAGAGGCCACCACTCCTGCGCTGCCGGCGCCGACCGAAGCGATTCCGCCTCTGCCGACGCCTGCGCAGTAACTACACCGCTACGGGGTTGGCCTTGTCGACGTTGATCCCGTAGCGGCTGATCGCCTCCGCCACCCTGGCGCGGCTGATCAGGCCGTCATCCGCCAGCGCCTTCAAGGCCGCCAGGGCAATGAAATACCGGTCCACCTCGAAGAACTGGCGCAAGGTTTCGCGGGTATCCGATTGCCCGAAGCCATCGGTGCCCAGCGCCACAAAGCGCCGGCCCGGTACAAACGGGCGAATCTGATCGGCAAAGATTTTCATGTAGTCGGTGGCGACCACCACGGGCCCAGGCTGGCCCTCAAGGCACTGCTCGACATAGCTGGTACGCGGTTCGCTTTCAGGATGCAGCAGGTTCCAGCGCTCCACGGCATGACCTTCCCGGCGCAGCTCGGTCAGGCTGGTGACACTCCACACATCGCTGGCCACGGCAAAATCATCGCGCAGCAGGTCCGCGGCGGCGATGACTTCCCGCAGGATCGAACCGCTGCCCATCAGCTGTACCCGTGGTTGCGTGGTGTCTTCAGCCGCCTTCAACCGATACATGCCCTTGAGAATCCCGTCCTCGACGCCTTCGGGCATCGCCGGGTGCGGGTAGTTTTCGTTGAGCAGGGTGATGTAGTAGTAGATGTCCTCTTGCTCGACGTACATCCGGCGCATGCCTTCGCGAATGATCACCGCCAGCTCGAAGGCAAACGTCGGATCGTAGGAAATGCAGCACGGGATCACCGACGACAGCACATGGCTGTGGCCATCGTCATGCTGCAGGCCTTCGCCCATCAGCGTGGTGCGCCCGGCCGTCGCCCCCAGCAGAAAGCCCCGCGCCCGTGCATCACCTGCGGCCCAGGCCAGGTCGCCGACCCGCTGGAAGCCGAACATCGAATAGAAAATGTAGAACGGCACGGTCATCAAGCCGTGGTTGGCGTAGGACGTACTCGCGGCGATCCACGAAGAAATGGCGCCGGATTCATTCAGGCCTTCCTGCATGATCTGTCCGTCCTTGCTCTCTTTGTAGTAGGACAGCTGGCCCGCATCCTGTGGGGTGTAGAGCTGGCCGACAGCGGAGTGAATGCCGATCTGGCGGAACAGGCTTTCCATGCCAAAGGTGCGGGACTCGTCCGGCACGATGGGCACGATCAGTTTGCCCAGGTTCGGATCCTTGAGCAGGGTGCCGAGGATGCGCACAAAGGCCATGGTGGTGGAGATCGCGCGCTCGCCGGTGTCCTTGAGCTGGGTGGCGAAGGCATCCAGTTCCGGGATCTTCAGCGACTCGACCGCGCTATGGCGAGCCGGCACGTAGCCACCCAGTGACTGGCGGCGGGCGGCGAAATAGCGGGCCTCTTCGCTGTCGGCGGCCGGTTTGAGATACGGGATTTCAGCCAGTTGGTCGTCGGCCACTTCCAGCCCGAAGCGATCGCGGAAGGCTTTGACGGCTTCAGCGCCCATCTTTTTCAGCTGGTGGTTGATGTTCTGGCCTTCGCCGGCCTCGCCCATGCCGAAGCCCTTGACGGTTTTCGCCAGGATCACCGTCGGCTGGCCGCTGTGACGCACGGCGGCGGCATAGGCGTTGTAGACCTTGTCCGGGTCATGGCCGCCCCGTGAGAGTTTCCAGATATCGTCATCGGACATATCTGCCACCAGCGCCAGCAACTCCGGGTATTTGCCGAAGAAGTGTTCCCGCACGTAGGCGCCGTTTTGCGATTTGTAGTTCTGATAGTCGCCGTCCACGCATTCCATCATGCGCTGGCGCAGCAAGCCGCTTTTATCCTTTTCCAGCAGCGCATCCCAGCCGCCGCCCCAGATTACCTTGATCACGTTCCAGCCGGCGGCGCGGTACAGGCTTTCGAATTCCTGGATCACCTTGGCATTGCCGCGCACCGGCCCATCCAGGCGTTGCAGGTTGCAGTTGACCACGAAGATCAGGTTGTCGAGCTTCTCGCGCCCGGCCAGGGAAATGGCTGCCAGGGATTCCGGCTGATCCATCTCGCCATCACCGAGGAACGCCCACACCTTGCGGCCCTGGTGCTGCTTGAGGTCGCGGAACTCCAGGTAGCGCATGAAGCGCGCCTGATACGCGGCGGTAATCGGTCCGAGGCCCATGGAAACCGTAGGAAACTGCCAGAAGTCCGGCATCAGGCGAGGGTGCGGATAGGATGACAAACCGTCGCCACCGGCTTCGCGGCGGAAGTTGTCCAGCTGCGCTTCGCTGATCCGGCCTTCGAGGTACGCCCGCCCGTAAATGCCCGGCGCGGAGTGGCCCTGGATGTACACCAGGTCGCCATCGAAGCTTTCAGTTCGGCCACGGAAGAAATGGTCGAAGCCTACGTCATACAGCACCGCAGCCGACGCATAGGTTGCGATATGCCCGCCCACGCCGGAATGTTTCCCCGCGCGCAGCACCATGGCCATGGCGTTCCAGCGAATAAACGCATTCAGCCGGCGCTCGGTGGCCAGGTTGCCGGGGTAGGGCAACTGGCGGTCTACCGGGATGGTGTTGACGTACGGGGTGGTCACCCGCCCGTAGAAGTCGCCATGCCGCGCCACGTCGAAATCCAGCAACTGATCAATCAGGTAATGCGCGCGCGGGCGGCCTTCGGTGGACAGCACCGATTCGATGGACTCCAGCCATTCGCGGGTTTCCTGTGGATCGTCGTCGAGGCGTACTGCAGTGTTCGGGGTCATGTCAGGCTCCAGGGTGGACGGGTTTCAGCGTGTGGGCTCCTTGTGGGAGCTTTACGAATGTAGTTGCAATTGCAACTACATGGCTGAATCTAGCGCGGGATGAGCTACTATTGCAACCTTCTTGAAATTCCCCGGATGGTGTTGCATGTCGTCGAAAGAGCCTGATGTCTGGTTCCGTTTTGTTCGGGCCCACAGGACGGTCATCCGTGAAATCGAACGGCGCCTGGCCGATGCCGGTCTGCCGCCGTATGCCTGGTACGACGCTTTGTGGGGCCTGGAAAGTGGCCCCGATGGCACCCGGCGCATGCACGAATTGGCCGATGTGCTGGCCATCGAACGCTACAACCTGACGCGCCTGGTCGACCGCCTGGAAAAGGACGGCCTGGTGGTGCGTTCGCGCTCCGACGGTGACGGGCGTGCTGCCTTTGTCTCAATTACCGACGCGGGCCGGGTATTGCGTAAAAAGATGTGGAAAATCTACGAAAGCAGCGTGGATGAATTGTTTTTGTCGCAGCTCGACAGCGAGCAACGCCGGGTTTTTGCCGAGGCATTGGAACGTACCGCGGGGCTGGCGATGGAGGCGGGTGTGCAGACCCGCGGGCGGCGTAAGACCTGAAGCAAATATTCCAGGCGACGCGGATTCCGTGTGGGAGCGGGCTTGCTCGCGAAAGCGGTGTGTCAGCAACAGTAATATCAACAGGCACACCGTCTTCGCGAGCAAGCCCGCTCCCACATTTGATCTGCGATGGATTGCAGATCGTCATTTCAGTTGATATCGATTCAGGGCGGTCTCCACCTGTTCTGCTTCGATCCAGCCGTCATCCGCCAACGCCTTCAATGCCAGCACCGCTACCCAATATCGACTGGGTGCTGACGTTTCCACGGAGCCCGCACCCAACGCTACAAAACGCGCATCCACATGCCCTGCCAACTGGTCAACGATAGGCTGCGGATACCCGGTGACCGCGACCACCGGCGCGCCATCCCCAGCCAGGCAATCCCTTAGATGACAACTGCGCTTCGGTGCCAACGGGTGCAGGCGATTCCAGCGTTGCGCTGCATCCGCTTCGCGGGCCAGCCGTGTATAGCTGGGGCAACTCCACAGTTGCGCCTCGACGTTCCAATCCGTCTCGAGCAACTGCGCGGCGTGCACGACTTCTTCAAACGCTCGACCCGCACCCAGCAACCGCACCCTCAATTCACTGGTGTATGAGCGCCGGACCCGGTACATGCCCCTGAGCGCATGCTCACTATCCTGCGGGCTCAGCCCTGGCCCTTCGTGTTGATCGTGCAGTGCCAGGTAGTAGAACCCCGGCTCGCCGTCGACATACAGCGCCTGCAAACCCGCCAGCACAATCGCCCGGGCTTCCTCGCCGGAGGCCGGGTCATAAGGTGTGCAGTGAGGATTGCTGGCCAGCCATAAGGGCAGTGAAGGGGAGGGCTGGGTTGCATTGTCGTTGCACAGGATGCCCCGCTGACGGGTCTCGCCGGACAGCGCGCGCAACTGCGCCGATGACGCGGCCGTGTGCAGGTACAGCATGGGTTTTTCCCCGGTATTGCGCGCGAACCAGGTGGGCCAGTTCACCACTCGGCGTGAGCGCGACTGGCCGCGAATCACCCACGCCTGCCGGCTGGACTCCAGGGTGTTGGCCATGGTCATCACGCTATACAGGGGCGAGCAGCGGGGCTGCTGCGTTGCATTCAGGGCGTCGATGCAGATCAGGGCAGAGCGTTCGGTGCTGGCAGTCATGAGCAGGGTCGCTTGGCAACGGGTGCCCATACCCTAAAGGAATTCGGCTTACGATTGCAATTGCAATGATTGCAGTTGCATCTAAAATTCATCCGGCTAAATCAAGGCAATCCTGCTACGTTTAATCCTGAAGTGCAGGAACGTCATGCCACGGACATTTTTTCGTCATGACGGCACTTTAGGCTGGTTGTGCAGGTCACTAAGCAACCCCTTTTCATAAAACAAGGAGTAAACCATGGACGATTACCAGGAAGAATTGCTCGAGTACCACGCCTTTGAACTGGATCCGCTGGATCCGGCCGATGATGCCACCGAGCTGTAAGACAGACGTCAGGCGGAATGCCGCTGACTGCGGCGAAATTCCCCTGGGGTCTGGCTGTTCCAGCGCTTGAACGCCCGTTGAAAGGCTTCCGCTGAAGCAAAACCGAGCAGATAGGCAATTTCACCGAACGCCAGTTCGGTATCGCGAATGTAGGTCATGGCCAGGTCGCGGCGAGTGTCATTGAGAATCGCCCGGAACTGAGTCCCTTCTTCCGCCAGCTTGCGCCGCAAGGTCCAGGTCGGCAGTTTCAAGCGTGACGCCACTTCTTCCAGGTCGGGTTCCCGGCCACCATTGAGCATCGGCCCGAGCAAGCGGGTAATGCGCTCGCGCAGGCTGCGGGTGCGCGTCAACTGCTCCAGTTCCCGTTCACACAATTGCACCAGTAATTGCCAGGTACTCGGGCAATGTTCCGGGTTGCGCATGGCCAGGGTTTTCTGGCTCAGGCGCAGTTGGTTGTGCTCGGCGCCAAACTGGATCGGGCAGTCCCCCAGCACGCTGTAGCGCTCGCTGTAGTCCGGTGCTTCGAATTCGATTTCGATGCGTTGCGCCTGCACCGGTTGCAGGCTCAGGCTCGACAACTGATGCAGCCACCCGGCGATGATCGAATCCACCACAAAGCGGTTGTAGGCGTTGTATGGGCTGATGGAATAGAAGCGCAACCAGGCGCCATCCGTGTCCTCGTGAAAGCTCGACTGGCCGCGATAGTTGGAGCCGTACAAGGCTTCGAAGCGCGTCAGGGTACGGGCGGCTTCGCGCACGGTGGGCGCCTGGGCGGCGGTGACCCCGGCGAGCCCGGCCTGGCTCAGGCGGCTGAGCTGGCCCATGCGCAGGCCCAGGCTGGCGTCGCCGGTCAACTGGATGGCCGCAAAGCCCAGGCGCATATAGCGCGGGATCGACAAGCGTGCACCCGCCTCGGCCAGGCGCGCCGGGTCGAGGCCGTATTGCAGCAGCAACGGTTGCGGGTCCAGGCCATGGCTGTGGATCGCATCGGCCAAGGTGTGGACGAAGCCCACCGACAAATCCCCAAGCCGCACCGGCTTCATTGAGTTACAGCCACACGTTCAGCAGGCGCGCGCCACGGGCATTGCCGTCGGCGAACACCTGGCCGTTGCTGCTGAGGAAGCTTTGCCCGGCGCTGCCCATGTCAAAGAACTGCCCGCGCAGGAACACGCTCATGCCGGCGGTGGCCTGGCTGATGGGTTGCTGGCTGATCAGGGTCAGGCGGTGCCAGGCTTCGCCTTCGCTGAGCTCTTCGGGCTTGAGGCTGATCTCGGCTGGCGTCGACACGCTTTTGAAGCCGCGCCACGGCTTGTCCCAGGTCTCGCGGCCAATCACGAAGGCCGGCACCGCCACCAACTGGGCGCCTTGCTCGTTGAGCTTGCGGTAGTTGTCCGGGTACCAGCTGTCGCTGCCGATCAGGATGCCCAGGCGCCCGGCCGGGGTGTCGACCACGCTGACGCTGTTTTCATCGCCCGGCTCAATAAAGCCGCGCTCGTCAAAAATCGGATACAGCTGGCGTTGCGGCTGGCCCAGCGGCAAGCCATCGCGGTCGAAGACCACACTGGTGTTGTACAGCGCGCCATGGCCGATCTGCAGCTGGCCCTGGTTGACGCTCGGGTTGGGCAGTGCAATGGAGCCGGCCACCAGGGTCACGCCGAATTCCTTGGCCAGGCCACCGAACAGCACTTGATAGTCGCGGGCCATGGCCGGGGCCTTCATACGCAGGTAGGCGTCGTCGATACGGTCGTCACCCTTGGCGCTGATCAAGGCCCGCAGGAACAGCAGCGGGTTGCTCGCCGACAACCAGTTCATCGCTTCCTTGAGGTTGGTGGCCTGGTACAGCTCGTTCTTTTCGCCGCTGACCATCAGCCAGGTGCCGATATGTTCCGGCAGTACCACGATGGTCTTGTCGTTGATCAGGCCCTGGTCACGGGCGTTTTGCAGGTAGGCCGCCAGCTTGAGGTGCAGGCGTTCCAGGCTCTGGTAGTCGGCGGGGAACAGTTCCGGCTGGATGCCCAGCAGGTTGCCGCGGTCGGCGGGCACGCCTTGGTCGACTGCCAGGTTGATCCGCAGGTCGGACAGGTAATGGCCCACGGGGCGCTCCTGGGTCCAGACCAGATAGGCGGAAACGGCGGCGACCAGGGCCATGATGAGGGTGAAGCCAAGAAGTTTACGCATGGGGCAAATGACAACGGACCGTGTGCTGGGTTTGCATTTTCTCTCAAATTTCTGGGCTGGGTACGAAAAACCGTGGTTTGGCACGAAAATCTCAAAAGCCTTGAGCGCGTGTTTTCACCGCGGGCCGGATCTTTCCAGGGTCGACAGTAACGGGTTGTGACCACAGGTGCACGCGCGCGGGTCAATGCCGTGGGATGTTACTCGTGCGCGCACCAGCTTCTGGCAGATTGTTACTTTGTGCCTCAATACCGTGCGCAAGTTCCTCGCCAAGGTTGATTCGCGCGATGGGTTCGCGGAGGGCTGGCCGCGCAACTCAAGAGTTTCAGCGCCTTACAGGCCTCTCTGTTCAACGACGCGTCGAGTTGGCAACAACCTTGCATATGCTTGTATGTACAA
>NZ_JACAPN010000010.1:0-77100 GCF_013385665.1 Pseudomonas sp. D4002 | reverse complement strand
AAAAGCTAAAGCGGGCACGGTCAAATGTGGGAGCTGGCTTGCCTGCGATGGCATCAACTGGGTGTACCTGATGCACCGAGTTGTCTGCATCGCAGGCAAGCCAGCTCCCACAGAAAAGCAGATTTGCTTTTGATCTTGATCTGAGCGAACGCGGGTAGTGCAGAGCGGGTAAACCGGCAGGACGCCGTGACCGAAGAAACGGATATGTACACCCGCATGGCGCAGTAATTGCGTCCCCCCCAATCCAACCCCCCAAAAAAGGAGCACCCCCCATGCAACTACGCGCCTTGCGATATTTCCACGAGGTCGCCCGCTGCGCCTCCCTGCGTAAGGCCGCCGAACGTCTTTACGTCACCCCCACCGCCGTCAGCCGCCAGATCGAACACCTGGAACACTTCTTCGGCGCCGCCCTGATTGAGCGCGGCCCCCGCGGCATCCGCCTCACCGCCGAGGGCGAATGCCTGGCCGAACAAGTCACCTCAACCCTGCGCGGCCTCGACCAGGTACGCGAAGTCATCGCCAGCCGCCAAAGCCAGGTGGCCGGTAACATCAGCATCCATGTGTCAGAAAGTATCGTTTCCACCGTGCTCGCCCCGGTGCTCGCCACCTTCTACCGCGCCCACCCCAAGGTCACCTTCAACATCGTGATCGCCAGCGCCTCGGCCACCCTCGACGCCCTGTGCAGCGGCGAGGCGGACCTGGGCCTGGCGTTCTACCTGCAAGAGCGCGCCGACGTCGAAGTCACCGCCCACTGCCAGTTATGGCACCGGGTGCTGGTCAGCGCCGAACACCCCTTCGCCCAGCGCGACAGCATCGAATTGAGCGAACTGCAAGGCCAGCCCCTGGCGATTCCCGACTCGGCCTACGGCGTGCGCCAGGCCTTGGAAGTGGCGGCAAAAAAACGCGGCGTCACCCTCGAACCGGTGTTCACCACCAGCTCCCTGGAAGTGCAGAAGAGCCTGGCCCGGCAACGGGCAGCGGTGCTGATTTTGCCCCAGGTCGAGGCAGACGTGCGGGACCTGGGCGACGGCCTGGTCGCCGTGCCGATCGCCGATGAAGACCTCGGCCGCATCCGCATCGACCTCTGCGTGTACCGCAACCGCCCCCGCTCGGTGGCGGTGCTCAAGTGTCAGGAAATGCTGGCGGGGGCGATGCAGCGTTGTTCGCTGAACTGAGCCTGAGCCTCAGAAGATGTTGATCGGCACATTGGCGACGAGGCGGAACTCATCGTAGCTGCCGTCAATCTGCCCGCCGCTGGCGCGATGGTTGTAGACGATGGTGCGCAGTACGGTGTTCTTGAGCGTTCCGGACTGAATCACATAGGCCAGCATCAAGCCGTTTTCGTTGTGCTTGGCGCCATCCAGGCTGCGCACGTTGTAGCCGGTGTTGTGACCGTTGCGGTCGCCATCGTAATGGGTGCCGTCGATGTCCCAACCCTTGGCGTGCCACAGGCTGGCGGTGAGGCCGGGCACACCGTAGGCGGCGAAGTCCAGGTCGTAGCGCAACTGCCAGGACTTTTCGTTGGGGCCGTTGTAGTCCGAGTACAGCGAGTTGGCCATGTAGTTGCCGGTGGACTCCCACACGTAGTCGAAGTATTCGTTGCCGAATACCTGCTGCCAGGCCAGGGTCAGGCTGTGGGCCAGGTGCGTGGCGGTGAAGGCCAGGCTGGCGGCGTTATTGTCGATGTAGCCGAGGTTTTTGTCGCCCGAGTCGCTGGTGTGGTAGTAGTTGAAGGCGGTCTTCAAGGCGATGTCGCTTTTGTCACCGATGCGGTGGGTCAGGCCGACGTAGGTCTGGTCCCACATGTCTTCGAAACGCGACGCGTAGACGCTGGCTTCCAGCCCGTAACCCGGTTTTACCGTGGCTCCCAGGTAGCTGATGCGTGCGCCGCTGTAGGCGCGGTTGCCGAAGGTGGTGGTGAGCTTTTCGGCGCCGGTGCCGGTGCGTGGAATCGCCCGCTCGAAGCTGCCGCCCTGCACCGACAGCCAGTCGAATTCGTTGCTGAACAAGCCCACGCCCTGGAAGCTGGAGGGCAGGGCGCGGTTGTCCTTGTAACGCAGGATCGGATTGTCGGTCATCAGCCGACCCGCCTTGATCTCGGTGCTCGACAGGCGAAAACGCACGTCGCCCACCCCCAGGTGGCTCCAGGTGGGAATCGCATCGCCGTCGCCGTCCACCAGCACCCGGTCGCCGCCATTGGCCACCTTGCCGTGCCCGCGCTCCAGGTTGACCGCGCTGAAGATCCCCGCATCCACGCCCACGCCAATCAGGCCCTGGGTGTAGCCGGAGCTGTACTTGAGCATGCTGGTCTGCACCCAGGTTTCCCGTACACGCGTGGGCTCGACGCCGCCGGCTTTCTTGATGCTCAAGTGGGTGGTGCGTTTGGTGTGCTGGTTGGAATAGTAGTGACGCAGGTTCAGGTCCAGGGTGCTGCCTTCGAGAAAGCCCGGTGCGCTGGCCTGGGCGTTTTCCTGGGCGAAAGCCTGGGTGCTGGACGCCAGGGTGACGGCCAGCAAAAGACGTGGATACATGGTAAATCCCCATACAAATCAGACGTAAGGCGACCGTCCCGGCAGGCCTTCAGGTGCTGCCGGTCGGTGGCGAAAAGACGCGGGACAGTGGGAAAAGGTATTCAGCGAACCGAAGCTTCTGTGAGCCGGGTTTCGCGGGCCGGGCTGCCGGGCAGCGGCGGACGGGTTTCCTTGGCGAACCAGGCGGCGGTGAGGCACACCAGGTTGGCGATCAGCAGGTACCAGACCGGCGACATCGGGTCGCCGGTGGTGCCGATCAACCAGGTGATGATGATCTGCGCGGTGCCGCCGAACGCTGCCACACCGAAGGCGTAGACGATGGAGAAACCGGTGGAGCGCACGGATTTCGGGAAGCTTTCCACCAGCAACACGATCAGCGCCGCGCCACTCATGCCGTGCAGGCCCGAGAGTACCGCCAGGGTCAACAGGAAGGTCGCCGGGCTTGGGTGCTCGGTCATCAGTTGCAGGGCCGGGAATAAAATCAACAGCAACACCACCCGCGGTGTCATCAGGATCGTACGGCGCCCGAAGCGGTCGCAGAGCATGCCGCCAGCCACCGCGCACACGGCCATCGCGGCGCCGGCCACCAGGGTCGAGAGCATCGAAATGCTGGTGGGAAGCTTCAGTTCGGTGAGGGCGAAGGTGGTCATGTAGTTGAGGAAGTACTGGGTGATGGTGCTGCCGGAAAGGATCAGCAACCCCAGCACCAGTGCGCGCCGGTGCTTGCCGCAGACTTCCCGTACCAGGTCGCCGGTGCTGGTTTGCTCGCCGTGGCCGTGGAAGGTTTCGGCGAGGTTGCGGCGGATGTAGATGCCGATCGGCAACACCAGCAGGCCGAACACGAACGGCACGCGCCAGCCCCAGCTATTGAGGTCTTCCGGGGACATGACCTTGGTCAGGGTGAACCCTACCAGCCCGGCCACCATGGCTGCGACGCCCTGGGCGACTACTTGCCAGCAGGCGTAGGTCCCGCGTTTGTGGGGTGGCGCCGCTTCGAGGATGTAGGTGGTGGCGGGGCCGGCTTCACCGCCCCAGGCCAGGCCCTGGATCATGCGGGTGAGCACCAGCAGGATCGGCGCCGCGATACCGATGGTCTCGTAACCGGGCAATATCGCGATGCTGCCGGTGCCCACGGCCATCATTACCAGGGTCAACAGCATCGCCGGTTTGCGCCCGACGCGGTCGGCGTAGGCGCCGATCAGTACTGCGCCCAGGGGCCGGACGATAAAGCCGATACCGAACGCCGTGACCGACAGCATCAGGCTGACGAAAGCGCTGTCGGACGGGAAGAACGTGTGGCCGATCATCACCGCAAAGGTTGCGTACACACCAAAGTCGAAAAACTCCACGGCGTTGCCCAGGACCACGGCGAAGATGCTCTTTTTGCCGGCGTCCGGGGACGGTGTTTCGGGTGCGTGATCAGGATCGGATCGTGTCAATTGCTCAGTGTGCATACCAGCCCCTCGATTTTAGTTATAGGTCGTCCGAGCTCCAGGCTAAGAGGGCCCGGAGCTGGCGTGTGGGTGGGCAGTTCTTACAGCGTCAAAAGTCAGGAAGGATTCGGCCAGTGGTGGATTGCGCCACGCCAGCTCTCGTAGGTTTTAGCGATTTGCAGCAGCCATTGATCGGCAAAACGCGGGGCGATCATCTGCAGGCCGATGGGCATGCCATCGGCGGCGAAACCGCAGTTGATCGACAACGCCGGTTGCTCGCCCATGTTCCACGGCACCGTGAACACGATGTGTTCGAACGGCAGTTGCGGGTTGTTGCTCGGCGATGGCCACTCGGCCGGGAAGGCATTGACCTGGTTGGTGGGGGACAGCACCAGGTCGAGTTCGGTGAACACCTGCGCGGCGCGGCGGCGCATTTCAAAGGTCTGGTTGAAACCCTTTACGGCTTGTACGCCGCTGATCTCGGCGCCCGGCGCGGCCCAGTCGCGGATGTACGGCAAGACCTTGTCGAACTGCTCGCTGCTCAGGGCCGACAAATCGCCCCACTGGCGGGCGCGCCAGAAATGGTCGAGGCCATCGAGTTGTGCGCGGTCCATGATTGGCGGGATCAGCGTGACCTTGGCGCCGTGGGCTTCGAACAGCCGCGCGGCTTGCTCCACGGCTTCACACACGAAGCCCTCAGGCTGCATGCCTGCGCCGGGTTCAAGCATCAGGCCGACGCGCAGGCCCCTGACTGACAGCGGCTGGTTACTCCACTGGGTGGTGAGCGGCGGAAGGCTGGTGGCATCGCGGGCATCGGGGCGGGCCAGGTGTTGCATCAACAGCACGCAGTCGTCGACGGTGCGGGTCATGGGCCCGGCGGCGCGGCCGGTGTAGTACGGGTCGATGGGGATGCGGCCCAGGGTCGGCTTGAATCCCACCAGGCCGCACCAGGCGGCGGGCAGGCGCACCGAGCCACCGATGTCGGTGCCCACGTGCAGCGGGCCGTAACCGGCGGCGGCCGCTGCGGCGGCACCGGAGCTGGAACCGCCGGTGTTGTTGGCGGTGTTCCACGGGTTGCGGGTGATGCCGTGGAAGCTCGACAGGCCGGAAGACAGCATGCCGAAGTCCGGGTTGGTGGTCTTGGCCAGGATTATCGCGCCCGCTTCACGCATGCGGGCTGCGGGCGGTGCGTCCCTGAGGGCCGGGGTCAGGCGGGTAGCCGCGCTGCCGAGGGGAATGGGCACGCCTTCGGTGGCGATCAATTCCTTGAGAGTCACCGGTACGCCATCAAGGGCGCCGTTGGGTTGGCCCTTGTTCCAGCGCTCGGTGGAGGCCTGGGCCTGCTGACGCACCTGTTGCGGGTCGAAGGCATAGAGCGCGTTGATCTGCGGCTCCCAGCGGTCGATGTGGGCCAGGAGTTGGTCGTAGTAGTCGATGGGCGCGAGTTGCCGGCTGGCAAATTGCGCCAGCAGTTCGGCGGCCGTAAGGGTATGCAGGTCAGTCATCGAACGCTTCCTTGTGATGGGCCGGCTGGCTCATGGCGGGTTGCAGTAGGAACGACTATATAAACCCCGGTGTGAAGCGGCCATCACAATCGGTGCAGTTCAGTGTTGCGTTTTTGTGTGCACTGAAACCGGCGGGTAGATGTGGGAATGGCTGGAAGGTTTACTGTTTGGCGGGAGGACCTCAGGCGCAGGCACCTGGCGTCTTTTTCCTGCGTGCCGACTCACGACGATAGCTCCGGATAGGCTGGGGTTTTGCCCGTATGCGGGATTGGAAAGACATCCACGTCGCAGGGTCAAAGCGGGTGGCTGATACCACCGCTTCCTGGAGCAGCATGATGGAAATAGCGTCTGACGCATCCGGGTATTCAGTATCGAGGATGATTTCCAAGGTGTCCTTGTCGCGATAGCCGCTGCAGGTCGGAATCAGACTGAAGGCGTGATCTATACCTTCGGACTCATTCGGCTCGCAGATGGATGAAACAACGCCCACATAAACATTCCGATCGTTGAGCGTGAACATGCATTGAGAGCCGCGCGCAATGGATTCCCTGAGCAGGGTCCTGAGGGGGCGCCCCGTTAGAAGCTCGAGCATCAATTGCTGGTTCAGTTCCTCCTCTGAAGCAAGTTGCAGTCTTCGTCGACGCCAACGCACAAATAATCGCGCCCAGCAGTAGGGAATGATCATGGCTGTCAGGCCGACCTGGAGCAAAAATACCCAGAGGCCATGATTTCTCTCGGTGGCAATATCCAGCTCTATCAGCAGCTTGCCCAGATAAGCACTGTAATCAATGGGGATTGTCTGGCCAGCCAGTTGCAGCGGCTGTTTGGACAGGCAAAGAATCAAAGTGGTCAGTACGAACGACAGTACGAGGCAGGTCCAGCCTAATCTTGCGACCTGTAGATAGAGTAACTGGCCCTCAAAGCGGTGGAGGCGGCAGTAATGGCCGGGGTGTTTCAAACACACCAAATAGCCACTCACCAGTAACGGCAGTATCAGTAGTAGCCCCATGGGTTATTTGAATATCAGTTCACGTATCTTGCGCTTGTGTTCCTTGAACTCGGGTGAGTTGGCGATTTCCGCCGGGTCGACAGAAATACCCCACTCACCCACTATCCTCATGGTTTTGTACCGCTTGATAGCCCTGATATTTTCCAGATCTTCCTCAGTGGGTTTCTTGAACCACGCAAACGACTCAAACATGACCGGCACCCTCATAAAAAAGTAGTCGGTTTTATAGCAAGAGCCGTTTTTACCGACTACTGATGGCCCCCATCCAGAACTCCCCGCGTATCGTAGGAAACGTCCTTAGTTGCCCCAACGGTCTAAAACGTCGGCGGCGTAATCACCCAGATCACCACCGCATCCACCTTTCCGGGGTTGCCATACCGATGGGGCTCACTGCTGGGGAAGCTGAAACTGTCGCCTTCAGCCAGCTGAAAATGCCGCTCGCCCACCCATAACTCAAACGTTCCGCTCAACACATAACCCGCCTCTTCACCCTCATGGCTATAGCTCTGCTGGCTATAGGTGCCCGGTGGAAAGCGCGAGTGCAGCATCTCCAATTGATGATTGGGCAGGGGCGTCAGCAACTGGTCGACGATCCCGTCCTCATAGTGAATGCTCTGGCGATTGTTCCTGCGCACCACAAAACCTTCATCCTTCGCTGCCGGCGTGGTCTCACTGGCAAAAAACCACTGGATCGTCACCCCCAGACTGCGGGCGATGTTGAACAAGGCCGGGATCGACGGGTAGGCGAGGTTGCGTTCCAGTTGGCTGATATAACCGGCCGTCAATTCGCTCATCTGCGCCAATTCGGTAAGCGTCATGCCCCGGGCCTTGCGCAAGCCGCGGATGCGGGTGCCGAGAAACAGCTGTGGCGGTTGGTCGTTCAAATGTCCCACGCTACTTTCAATCCTTCATAAATCGCCTCTTCGGCGGTACGCGGCGCCAGGCAATCGCCGATCCGCGTGAACGCCACCAGGCCTTCCAGTTCTGCGCCCAGAGTGTCCACCGGCTGGTGGCCCTGGCACAACACCAGGGTGTCGATATTTTCCAGCAGCATCGGCTCGCCGCTGGCGGTGTGTTGCAGGTAGACGGTAGTGTCGTCGCAGCCGTACAAACGGGCGTATGGGATGATCGGAATGCCCAGCCGATGCAGTTCGCCGGCCAGTTGGTCACGCACGTACAACGGCAGGTTTTCCCCGCAATGGGTACCGTTCACCGCCAGTTGCACCTGATGGCCGGCACGGGTGAGGCGCTCGGCAATGCCCGGGCCGATCCAGTCGCAACGCCAGTCCACGACGACCACCGAACGGCCCAGTTGCACCTCATCGCGCAGCACTTGCCAGGCATCCACCACCTGTAGCTCGCCGCCGCGTTCGAAGGCCGGCCAGTAGGGCTCGGCGCCGGTGGCGATGATCACCCGGTCAGGTTGTTCGCGTTCCACCAATGCGCGGTCGACGCGGGTGTTGCGCACCACGCGGACCCCGGCCAGTTCCATCTCGCGCTGCAGGTTGGTACTGGCCCCGCCGAACTCGCTGCGCCGGGGCAGTAACTGCGCCAGAAGCACTTGGCCGCCCAATTGGGCACTGGCTTCATACAAGGTCACCTCATGTCCGCGCTGCGCCGCCACCGCTGCCGCTTTCATCCCTGCCGGGCCGCCACCGGCGACCATGATCCGCTGGCGTCGCAGTGCCGGTTGCAGTTGGCCAAACTGCAATTCGCGGCCGGTCTCGGGATGCTGGATGCAGGAGATCGGCAGGCCTTTGTGGAAGTGGCCGATGCACGCCTGATTGCAGGCGATGCACGCCCGTACATCCTCGGCATGGCCGCTTGAGGTCTTGGCCGGCATGCGCGGGTCGCAGATCAGTGCGCGGGTCATGCCGCACACATCGGCCTGGCCGCGTTGCAGCATCAATTCGGCCTCCTGGGGCTGGTTGATGCGCCCGGTGACGAACAGCGGAATCGACAGGTGCGTCTTGAACGTCGCCGCTTCTGTCGCCAGGTACGCCGGGGCAATGGCCATGGGCGGCACGATATGGATCGCGCCGCCGAGGGAGGCCGAGGTGCCGGCAACGATGTGCACATAATCCAGGTGTGATTGCAGCTGTTGCACGGCGGCCAGGGAATCCTCTTCGGTCAGGCCTTCGGGGTCGCGTTCATCGGCAGAAATGCGCAGCCCGATGATGAAGTGCTCGTCGGTTTCGGCACGCACCGTGGCGATGATTTCCCGCAGGAAACGCAGGCGTTGTTCCAGCTCGCCGTTGTAGCCGTCGGTGCGGCGATTCACCCGCGGGTTGAGAAATTGCGCAGGCAGGTAACCATGGCTGGCGACCACTTCCACACCGTCAATCCCGGCCTGATACAGGCGCCTTGCCGCAGCGCCGTAGCCGGCGACGATCTCGTCGATCATTGTCTGGTCAAGGGCGCGCGGCATCACCCGGAAGCGTTCGTTGGGCACCCCGGAAGCCGAGTAAGCCACCGCTAGCAAACCGTCGGCCGACTCCATGATTTCCCGCCCTGGATGGAAAATCTGCGACAGCACCACGGTGCCGTGGGCGTGGCAGGTTTCGGCCAGTCGGCGATAGCCGTCGATGCAGCTGTCATCGGTGGCCATCAGCACATGGGAGGTGTAGCGGGCGCTGTCGTGCACCCCGGCCACCTGCAACACAATCAACCCCACGCCGCCTTCGGCGCGTGCCCGGTGGTAGGCGATCAACTGCTCGTTGACCTGGTTGTCGGTGGGCATCGAGGTGTCGTGCCCGCTGGACATGATGCGATTTTTCAGGCGTTTGCCACGCAGTACCAACGGTTCAAAAAGATGCGGAAAGGCATGGGGCGACATGGTGGGGATACTCCAGGCGCTGTTGTTATTATTTTTCTATAGGAGGTCAGCCTCAGTAAAAAATCAACTTGTTTTTTTACTGGCGACTGGATTAGCGTCAACCACATCACCCACCCGCCTGGAGAATAAAAATGCCTGGGGCCACCGAACGACAGCTGCGCGAAGAGCTTGCCGCCTGCTACCGGCTGATCGCGCACTTTCGCATGAGCGATTTGATTTTCACCCATATCTCGGTGCGTATCCCGGGGCCCGAGCATCACTTTTTGATCAACCCCTATGGGCTGATGTTCGAGGAGATCACCGCCTCCAGCCTGGTGAAGATCGGCCTGGACGGACGTGCGGTCGAGGCTTCGGCCCATGGTGTCAACCCGGCGGGGTTTGTGATTCACAGCGCGATTCACGGCGCCCGCGAAGATGCGCAGTGCGTGCTGCACACCCACACCCGCGCCGGCTGTGCGGTGGCGGCACTGGAATGCGGGCTGTTGCCGGTGAACCAGATTTCCATGGAGTTCTACGGCAAGGTCGCCTACCACGACTACGAAGGCGTGGCGCTGGACATGGACGAGCAACAGCGACTGGTGCGCGACCTCGGCGACAAGCCGGTGTTGATGCTGCGCAACCATGGTTTGTTGACGGTAGGGGAGACGGTCAGCCAGGCGTTCCTGCGCATGTATTACCTGGAGAAGGCCTGCGATATCCAGATCGCCGCCCAGGCGTGCGGCAAGCTGATCCTGCCGCCTGCGCACGTGTGTGAATACACCGAGCGGCAGTTCAATGAGCCAGGCCGGCCACTGGAAGAGGGCGAACTGGCAGACCCGGACGCCATGCAACTGGCATGGGCGGCATTGCTGCGGTTACTGGATCGGGTGTCGCCGGGGTTCCGGGAGTGAGGTAGAGTCGTCCAGCCGACTCAACCCAAGGACACCGCCTCATGACCCAGGAATCCCGTTTCTCCCGCATGGAACCGGAGTTGCGCAAGGCCAATCTGGTGCAGGCGACGTTGGCCTGCCTCAAGCGCGACGGCTTCCAGGGCGCGTCGATCCGCAAGATCAGCGCCGAGGCCGGGGTGTCGGTGGGGCTGATCAGTCACCACTATTCGGGCAAGGATGAGCTGGTGGCCGAGGCCTATCGGTCAATCACCCGGCAGGTGATGGACCTGCTGCGGGATGCGATGGCCAAGGCGCCGCCCAGTCCGCGGGAGCGGCTGTCGGCGTTCTTCCGCGGCTCGTTCTCCCCCGAATTGCTCGACCCGCAACTGCTGGATGCCTGGCTGGTGTTCTGGGGGGCGGTCAAGACGGCCCCGGCGATCAACCAGGCCCACGAACACTCCTATGGCGAGTACCGCACCATCATGCGTACGGCCTTGGTGGACATGGCCGGAGAGGAGGGCTGGAAGCAGTTCGATGCCGATTTGGCGGCCATCGCCTTGAGCGCCTTGCTCGACGGCTTGTGGCTGGAATCGGGGCTCAATCCCGGCACCTTCACCCCGGAGCAGGGCATCCAGATCTGCGAAGCCTGGGTCGATGGCTTGCAGTCGGGCGGGCGCAAGCGCTTCCAGATCAAACCCTGAACTGACGATTCCGCGCCGCCTGGACGCAATGTCCGGGCCGGCATTTTCCCCTCGAAAAATATTTGCAGTTACCCGATTGCCTCCTTACTGAACACTCGTTTAGTATCGCCCCATGTCGCACCCCTCAAGCCAATTAAAATAATTCGAGGATTCCATGACTACAGATCCGTCCGTGCTCACTCAGGTGCAGGCAGGCGTTGCCTGGATCACCCTCAATCGCGGCCCCCAGCGCAATGCCCTGGACATCCCGACCCTCAAGCACCTGCATGCCTTGCTGGACGGTTTCAACCGCGACCCGGCTGTGCGCGTGGTGGTACTGACCGGCAGCGGTCGCAGCTTCTGCGCCGGTGCCGACCTTGCCGAATGGGCCGATGCCGAAGCCCGTGGCGCCCTCGAAACCTACGGCTGGACCGAAACCGCCCACGCCCTGATGACCCGCCTGCACACCCTCGACAAACCTACCCTCGCCGCCATCAATGGCACGGCGGTCGGTGCCGGCATGGACCTCACCCTGTGCTGCGACCTGCGCGTCGCCGCGCAATCGGCACGCTTCAAGGCCGGCTACACCAGCATGGCCTACTCGCCGGACGCCGGCGCCAGCTGGCATCTGCCGCGCCTGATCGGCAGCGAGCAAGCCAAGCGCCTGCTGTTCCTCGATGAATTGTGGAGCGCCGACCGCGCCCTGGCCGCCGGGCTGGTGGGCGAAGTCGTTGCCGACGAGCAACTGCATACCCACGTCGCCGAGCTGGCCACGCGCCTGGCCAACGGCCCGACCTTTGCGTTTGCCCAGACCAAAACCCTCATCCGCGAAGGCGCCGAGCGCAGCCTGCCCGAGCAGCTTCAGGCGGAGCTCGCCGCCGGTTTGCTGTGTGGACGCAGCGCCGACGGTGCTGAAGCCCTGCGCGCCTCGATGGAAAAGCGCCCACCGAACTTCTCCGGCAACTGATTCCCCTTCAAAACACCCTCGAACGATCGACAGGTAGCGCCATGAATTTCCAGCCCAGCCAAGAACAAGACATGTTGGTGGACGCGGTACGCAGTTTTGTTGCCAAGGAGTTGTTGCCCCACGAGGAGGCAGTGGACCGCGCCGATGAAGTTTCGCCGGAGCTTGCCGCGCAGATTCGTGACAAGGCCATCGCTGCCGGTTTCTATGCCTTCAACATGCCGGAAGACGTCGGCGGTGGCGGCCTGGATTACCTGTCACAGGCGTTGATCGAGCGTGAGTTGTCGAAAGTCTCCTGGGCGCTGCATGTGTTTGTCGCCCGGCCGTCGAAAATCCTCATGGCCTGCACCGGCGCGCAGATTGGCGAGTACCTGTTGCCGTGCGTGCAGGGCAAGAAGATCGACTGCTTTGCCCTGACCGAACCGGGTGCCGGTTCCGACGCCAATGCGATCAAGACCCGCGCCGTGCGCAGCGGTGATGACTTTGTGCTCAATGGCAGCAAGCACTTCATCAGCCACGCCGGCCACGCGGATTTCGCCATCGTGTTTGCCGTTACCGACACCTACGAACACAACGGTCGCCAACGCAATGCGGTGACCTCGTTCCTGGTGGACCGTGGCACGCCGGGCATGACCATTCGCCGGGGCCCCAAGTGCGTCAGCAACCGCGGCTACCACACTTATGAAATGTTCTTCGACGACTGCCGCGTACCAGCCTCCAAAGTCCTCGGCGAAGTCGGCAAAGGTTGGGAAGTCGCCAATGCCTGGCTGACCGCAGGCCGGGTGATGGTGGCTGCCAACTGCGTCGGCCAGGCCCAGCGTGCGCTGGACGTTTCCCTGCAATGGGCGGCCGACCGCAAGCAGTTCGGCCAGCCCATCGGCACCTACCAAGGCATCTCGTTCAAGCTCGCCGACATGGCCACGCAAATCCGTGCGGCCGAACTGCTGACCCTGAACACCGCCTGGAAAATGGACCAGGGCACCATGACCGACGGCGAGGCCGGCATGGCCAAGTTGTTTGCCAGCGAAGTACTGGGCAAGGTTGCCGATGAAGCAGTGCAAATCTATGGCGGCATGGGTTTGATGGACGAAGGCCCGGTGGAGCGCATCTGGCGCAACGCGCGGATCGAGCGGATCTGGGAAGGCACTTCGGAAATCCAGCGCCACATTATTGCCCGCGAACTGTTGCGGCCACTGTTGCGTTGATCGGGTCGGAGAACGCTTATGTCCCAGGCTATTCGCGACAATCTCAAGCGCCTGCTGGCGCCCCGTCACCTGGCGTTTGTCGGTGGGCGCAGCATGGCCCGTGCCCTCAAGCGCTGCGCCGACGGTGGTTTTGCCGGCCAGATGTGGCTGGTCAACCCGCAACATGACAGCCTCGATGGCGTTCCCTGCGTGCGTCGCGTGGCCGATTTGCCGTGCGGTCCGGATGCGGTGTTTATCGCTACCAATCGCGAGCTGACCCTGACCTGCGTTGCCGAACTGGCGGCCATTGGCACCGGTGGCGCCATCTGCTACGCCTCCGGGTTTGCCGAAACCGGCGCCGAGGGCCAAGCCTTGCAGCAACAACTGCTCAAGGCCGCTGGCGAGATGGCACTGCTGGGCCCCAATTGCTATGGCCTGCTGGATTACCTGCACAGCTCGGCGTTGTGGCCGGTGGCCCATGGCGGCAAGCCGGTCGAGAAGGGCGTTGCGGTGCTGACCCAGAGCGGCAACTTTGCCTACAACCTGTCCATGAGCGACCGTTCGCTGCCGGTGGCCTATATGGCATCGGTGGGCAACCAGGCGCAGTTGGGGGTTGCCGAGTTGATGGACGTGCTGCTCGACGAGCCGCGCGTTACAGCGATTGGCTTGCACCTGGAAGGCTTGAAGAATGTGCCGGGGTTCGCCCGTGCGGCCCACAAGGCCCTGGAGAAAGGCATTCCGATCATCGCCCTGAAAACCGGGGTGTCACAGATCGGCGCCGAGTTGGCTTTGAGTCATACCAGTTCGTTGTCGGGTTCCGATGCGCTGTACGACAGTCTGTTCGCGCGCCTGGGTGTGATCCGGGTCAGCGGGCCGGTGAGTTTTGTCGAGACCCTGAAAGCGGCGGCCTGCGGTAATCTGCCGGCGGGCAACAGCCTGATCGCCCTGGCCTGTTCCGGTGGTGATGCCGGGTTGATTGCCGACTACGCCGAGCGCAACGATTTGAGCCTGCCGAAGCTCGACGAAGGCCAGCGTGAAGAGTTGGCGCAGGTGCTGCCCAGCTACGCCAACCTGGTCAACCCGCTGGATTTCACCACGGCCATCTGGGGCAACAGCGACGCGCTTAATACGATGCTCGACACGGCACTGCGCACCGAAGCGGATGCGGCAATGCTGGTGCTCGACTACCCGGCGGAATTTACCGGTGAGCGCAAGGAGTGCGACCTGCTGCTGGAGCTGTTTTGCAGTGCGCTGACTCGCCACGGCAAGACTGGCTTTGTCACCTCTGCATTTCCCGAATTGCTGCCGGCCCACGCTCGCGAGCGTCTGCATGCCCAGGGCGTTGCCGCGTTGCAAGGCGTGGAAGATGCGCTGGCGGCCTGGGGCCGGATTGCCGACTATCAAAACAATCGCCGGGCGTTGTTGGCGCGGGGTGAGTCGATACTGGTGCCGCTGTGCCCGCAAGCGCTTGAACAACACGGACAGTCGCTGGATGAATGGGATTCCAAGCAGGCTTTACGGGCTTTCGGCCTGACCACGCCAGCCGGTGTCTTGAGCACTCCCGAGCGGGCCATCGCCGATGCCAAAGTGCTGGGTTACCCGCTGGTACTCAAGGCCGTCAGTGCCGACTTGCCGCATAAAACCGAAGCCGGCGCCGTGGCGCTCAACCTGCAGGACGGCTTCGCCTTGACTGCTGCCCTGGCTCATATGCGCGAGCAAATCGCCGCTTATGCGCCGGATGTGCCGTTCGATCAGCTGCTGCTGGAGTCCATGGCTACGCCGCCGCTGGCCGAGCTGATTGTCGGCATCAAGCGCGAAAACGACTTCGGCCTGGCGCTGGTGATCGGCGCCGGTGGAATCCTTGTGGAGTTGCTCAAGGACAGCCGCAGCCTGCTGTTGCCGACCACCGACGACGCAATCCGCAACGCCTTGCTCGGCCTGCGCAGCGCCGCATTGCTGCAAGGCTTTCGCGGACGCGAAGTGGCCGACATGGAAGCCCTGGTGGCGGCGATTCGTGCGGTGGCCGACTACGCCTGCGCCAACGCCGGGCAGTTGCTGGAACTCGATGTAAACCCATTGCTGGTCAATGCCCGGGGCGCCACGGCGGTCGATGCATTGATCCGTCTCGCCCAGGCGTGAAGGAGATGACAATGCAAAGCAAAACCTTGACGGGCGGCCAGGCCCTGGTGCGATTGCTGGCCAACTATGGTGTCGACACGGTGTTCGGGATTCCCGGCGTGCACACGCTGGAGCTGTATCGAGGCTTGCCGGGCAGCGGTATTCGGCATGTGCTGACCCGCCACGAGCAGGGCGCCGGCTTTATGGCCGACGGTTATGCGCGGGTCAGCGGCAAGCCGGGGGTGTGTTTCATCATCACCGGGCCGGGGGTGACCAACGCCGCGACGGCGATCGGCCAGGCGTATGCCGACTCGATTCCGCTGCTGGTGATTTCCAGCGTCAACCACACCGCCAGCCTCGGCAAAGGCTGGGGCTGCCTGCATGAAACCCAGGACCAGCGGGCGATGACCGCGCCCATCACTGCGTTTTCAGCGGTGGCGTTGAGTGCCGAGGATTTGCCGGAGTTGATCGCGCGGGCCTACGCGGTGTTCGACAGTGAGCGACCGCGCCCGGTGCATATTTCGGTGCCGCTGGATGTACTGTCGGCGCCGATCAAACGGGACTGGAGCAATGAGGTGGTGCGCCGTCCCGGACGCGGTTTGCCATCGGCTGAAAGCCTTGATCAGGCAATGGCAAAACTGGCCGCGGCCAAGCGCCCGATGATCATTGCCGGTGGCGGTGCGCTGTTGGCGGCCGATGCCTTGCAGCGCTTGAGTACGCAGTTGGCGGCGCCGTTTTTCAGCAGTGTCGCCGGCAAGGGATTGTTGCCGGTGGAGCATCCGCTGAATGCCGGTTCGACCCTGTGTGTCGAGCCCGGCTGGCAGCTCATCGCCGAGGCGGATGTGGTGTTGGCCATCGGCACCGAAATGGCCGATACCGACTTCTGGCGTGAACGCCTGCCGATTAATGGCGAGCTGCTGCGGGTGGATATCGACCCGCGCAAGTTCAACGATTTCTATCCTTGCGCCGTCGCGTTGCACGGTGATGCCCAGCAAACGACGCTGGCTTTGCTGGAACGCTTGCCAGCCACGCCGCGCAACGCGGATGCCGCCACCGCTGCGGTCGCGACGTTACGCCAGGCAGTCAGCAGCGGCCATGGTCCGTTGCAACGGATTCACCAGGCGATTCTCGACCGCGTCGCCGCCGAGTTGCCCGCCAATGCCTTCATCAGCAGTGACATGACCCAACTGGCCTACACCGGTAACTACGCCTTTCCCAGCAACACCACCCGCAGTTGGCTGCATCCCACCGGCTACGGCACCCTGGGCTATGGCCTGCCGGCCGGTATCGGCGCCAAGTTCGGCGCACCGCAACGGCCCGGCCTGGTGCTGGTGGGCGACGGCGGCTTTCTCTACACCGCCCAGGAACTGGCCACGGCCGTGGAAGAACTGGACAGCCCGCTGGTGGTGTTGCTCTGGAATAACGACGCCCTGGGTCAGATTCGCGACGACATGCTGAACCTGGACATCGAACCCATCGGCGTACTGCCGCGCAACCCGGACTTCGCCGCCCTGGCGCGGGCGTTCGGCTGCACGGTCAGCGAGCCACAGAACCTGGATGAGCTGCAGACGGATTTGCGTAACGGTTTCAAGCGCAACGGCGTGACCTTGATCGAGTTGAAGCATGCCTGTGTGAACCTTTAGAGGAGCAACACCATGAGCGAAAACAACAACAAAATGACTCAAGCGATGCACCGGCGGGACTTCCTCAAGCACAGCGCCGTAGCCGGTGCCGTGGCCGCCGCGTTTTCCATGGGCCTGCCGCTGCAGGCCTTTGCCGAGGAGGCCACGCCCAAGCCGGGCGGCGTGCTGCGCATGGGCCTGGCCGGCGGCAGCACCACCGACTCCCGCGACCCGGGATCCTGGGTCGACACCTTCACCTTCGTCGGCTTTTCGGCGGTGTACAACACTCTCACGGAAATCGCGGTGGACGGCAGCGCCATCCCCGAATTGGCCGAAAGCTTCGAGTCGACGCCCGACGCGCGCACCTGGACCTTCAAGCTGCGCCAGGGCGTGACCTTCCATAACGGCAAAAGCCTGACCGCTGACGACGTGGTGGCCTCGATCAACCATCACCTGGCAGCCAACTCCACCTCGGCGGCCAAGACGGTGATCGGCGATGTGGCCAGTGTCAGCGCCAAGGGCAGCGATGCAGTGGTGTTCGAATTGCACTCGGGCAATGCCGATTTCGCCTATGTGGTCGCCGATTACCACCTGGTGATCATGCCCGCCAAGGACGGCGCCGCCGACTGGCAGGCCGGGATCGGCACCAGCGGTTATCGCCTGAAAAGCTTCGAGCCGGGCGTACGCATGGACCTGGAGCGCAACCCTGATTACTGGAAGCCGGGCAGGGCACACTTCGCCAGCGCCGAGCTGTTGGCGATTGCCGACGGCGCAGCGCGGGTCAATGCGCTGGTCACCGGGCAAGTCGACGTGATCAACAAGGTCGACCTGAAAACCGTGGCCTTGCTCAAGCGCAATCCCACGCTGGTCATCGAAGAAACCAAGGGCGCCCAGCACTACACCTTCCCGATGTTGTGCGACAGCAACGAGTTCAAGAACAACGACATCCGCATGGCGATGAAGCATGCGATCAACCGCGAAACCCTGCTGGCCTCGGTGCTGCATGGCTATGGCCTGGTGGGCAACGACCATCCGATCCAGCCCGGCAGCCGTTTCATCAACGCCGATCTGGAGCAGCGCACCTACGACCCGGACAAGTCGCGATTCTACCTGCGCAAGGCCGGTGTGGAGGCGCTGAAGGTGCGCCTGCAAGCTTCCGATGCCGCCTACACCGGCGCGGTGGATGCTTCGGTGCTGTTCAAGGAGCAGGCACGCCAGGCCGGGATTGATATCGACGTGGTGCGCGAGCCGGCGGATGGCTATTTCTCCAATATCTGGATGAAGCAGCCGTTCACCACCTCGTTCTGGTACAGCAGCCTGACTGCCGACCGCATGTTCAGCATCGGCTACGCCAAGGGCGCGGCGTGGAACGAAACCCATTGGGATAACGACCGCTTCAACCAGTTGCTCAATGCAGCACGAGGCGAGATGAACGCGCCGCTGCGCCAGGAGATGTACAACGAAATGCAGAGCCTGTGCCGGGACGACGGCGGTGCGATTGTGCCGTTGTTCGCCAGCTCCGTGGCGGCCCGCTCGAACCGCGTCAGCCATGGACCGCTGACGGCGCCGTATGGGGAACTGGATGGGTTGCGGCTGATCGAGCGGTGGTGGCAGGCGTGAAGATTTCAGATACGCCACAAATCAAATGTGGGAGCGGGCTTGCTCGCGAATGCGGTGGGTCAGTCTCTATCTGTATTGGCTGACACACCGCTTTCGCGAGCAAGCCCGCTGCCACATTGGTCCTGTGTCGCCTTCGAGCACATGCCCAACTCATGAGAACCGAACATGAATAGCCTATTCAAACTGGTACTCCAACGTCTCGCTCTCGGCCTGCTGTCGTTGTTCGCCGTCTCGGTGATCATCTTCCTGGCGGTCGGCATGCTCCCCGGTGATATCGCCCAGGCCATGCTCGGCCAGTCCGCCACGCCGGAAACCATCGCCGCCTTTCGCGCCCAACTGGGCCTGGACCTGCCGCCCCTGAGCCGGTTCGTGCAATGGCTGCTGCGTCTCCTGCACGGCGACCTCGGCGCTTCCCTGGCCAACCAGCGGCCCATCGCTGAACTGATCGGCGCACGCCTGGGCAACACCTTGCGCCTCGCGGCACTGGCGGCGTTGGTCTCGGTGCCCCTGGCGCTGGTGCTGGGGATGCTCGCCGCGCTGTACCGCAACAGCTGGTTCGACCGCCTGCTCAACACCTCGGCCCTGAGTGCGGTGTCGTTCCCGGAGTTCTTCGTCGCCTACCTGCTGATCCTGGTGTTTTCGGTCAAGCTGGGCTGGTTTCCCAGCCTGTCCAACCTGGCGCCGGATGCCTCATTCGCCACCATTCTCGAACGTTCGGTGTTGCCGGTGGCCACCCTGAGCCTGGTGGTGATCGCGCAGATGATGTGCATGACCCGCGCCTCGCTGATCAACCTGCTGGCCAGCCCGTATATCGAAATGGCCCGGCTCAAGGGCATCAGCCAGTCGCGGATTATCTGGCGCCACGCACTGCCCAATGCCCTGGCGCCGATCGTCAACGTGATCGCGCTCAACCTCGCGTACCTGGTGGTGGGCGTAGTGGTGGTGGAGGTGGTGTTTGTCTACCCGGGCCTCGGCCAGTTGCTGGTGGACTCGGTGTCCAAGCGCGATATCCCGGTGGTGCAGGCGTGCAGCCTGATCTTTGCCGCCACCTACATCCTGCTCAATACCGGCGCCGATGTGCTGTCCATCGCCACCAACCCACGCCTGATGCATCCCAAGGGGTAGACCATGAGCCTTCTCACACAACTGGCCCGGGCGCCATTGAGCGCGAAGTTCGGCCTGCTGGTCATCGTGCTGTACGTGCTGGTGGCGTTATTTGCGCCGGTGCTCGCACCTTACGGGGAAACCCAGGTGGTGGGTGACGGGTTTGCGCCCTGGAGCGGCCAGTTCCTGCTGGGCACCGATAACCTTGGGCGGGACATGTTCAGCCGCCTGGTGTATGGCGCGCGCAACACCCTGGGCATCGCTTTTTTGACGACGGTGCTGGCGTTTTTGCTGGGCGGTTTGAGCGGCTTGATAGCCGCGATCAAGGGCGGCTGGGTCGACCAGGGATTGTCGCGGGTGGTGGATATCCTGATGGCGATCCCGCAGCTGATCTTCGCCTTGCTGATTCTCAGCGTGGTGGGCACCAATGCCACCTCGCTGGTGCTGGTGATTGCACTGCTGGATTCGACCCGGGTGTTTCGCCTGTCGCGGGCCGTGGCGATGACCGTGGTGGTGCAGGACTTCGTCGAAGCCGCCCGGCTGCGTGGGGAAGGGCTGTGGTGGCTGGTCACCCGCGAAGTGCTGCCCAATGCCGCCGCGCCATTGATTGCCGAGTTCGGCCTGCGGTTCTGTTTCGTGTTCCTGTTTATCAGCGCGCTGTCGTTCCTTGGCCTGGGCATTCAACCACCCACCGCCGATTGGGGCAGCATGGTCCGCGACAATGCGGTGCTGATTACCTTCGGCGACATCAGCCCGTTGCTGCCGGCCCTGGCGGTGGCGTTGATCACCGTCAGCGTGAATTTTGTCGTCGACTGGATGCTGCATAAATCCAGCGGCCTGAAGGAGTGTTGAGGATGGACAAGCCACTGCTGGAAATCCGCAACCTGCAGATTGAAGGGCATTACGAAGACGCCTGGCATCCGTTGATCAAGGGTATCGACCTGACGTTGCAACGGGGTGAGGTACTGGGGCTGATTGGTGAGTCTGGCGCGGGTAAATCAACCCTGGGCCTGGCGGCCATGGGCTTTGCCCGCGACGGTTGTCGCATCACCGGTGGCTCGGTGTGCTTTGACGGCATTCAACTGTTGCAGGCCAAACCCGAAGCCTTGCGCAAGCTTCGAGGACTGCGGATTGCCTACGTGGCGCAAAGCGCTGCCGCGTCGTTCAACCCGGCCCACCGGCTGATTGACCAGCATGTGGAAACCGCCGTGATCAACGGTGGCATCAGCCGCGCCCAGGCTGAACGCGAGGCGGTGGAGTTGTACCGCGTGCTGCGCCTGCCCAATCCGGAAACCATCGGCCAGCGTTATCCGCACCAGGTCTCCGGCGGGCAACTGCAACGGGTGATGACCGCCATGGCGATGGCCTGTCACCCGGACCTGATCATCTTCGACGAACCCACCACCGCCCTCGACGTCACCACCCAGATCGAAGTGCTGGCGGCGATTCGCGATGCGGTGAAAACCTTCGGCAGTGCCGCGCTGTATATCAGCCATGACCTGGCGGTGGTTGCGCAGATGGCCGACCGCATCATGGTGCTGCGTCACGGCAAACTGGTGGAGGAGGCCGAGACCCGCACCATGCTCAGCGCACCGCAGCAGGACTACACCAAGTCCCTGTGGGCGGTGCGCAGCTTTCGCACCGAGCCCAAGGCTTGCCCGCAGCAGCAGGTGCCGTTGCTGGAAGTGCGCCAGGTGTGCGCCAGCTATGGGCATCAGCCGGTGCTGCATGACGTGTCGATGAGCTTGCATCGCGGCCAGACGTTGGCGGTGATCGGTGAGTCCGGCAGCGGCAAAAGCTCCACCGCACGCTTGATTACCGGGTTGCTGCCGGCTACGGCGGGGCAGGTGCTGTATGACGGTGAAGCGTTGCCGGCGGACTTTCGTCGGCGCAGCAAGGAGCAGTTGCGACGGATCCAGATGATCTACCAGATCCCCGATACCGCGCTGAACCCGCGCCAGCGCATCGTCGACATCATTGGCCGGCCACTGACCTTCTACCTCGGCCTCAAGGGCAAGGCCATGCGTGCCCGGGTCGCCGAGTTGCTGGAGATGATCGAGCTGGATCCGGCCACCTTCATGGAGCGTCAGCCCCGTGAGCTGTCCGGCGGCCAGAAGCAGCGGATTTGCATCGCCCGCGCTTTGGCGGCCGATCCGCAATTGATCATCTGCGATGAAGTGACCTCGGCCCTGGATCAATTGGTGGCCGAAGGCGTGCTGAAGCTGCTCAACCGTATCCAGCAACAGTTGGGCGTGGCCTACCTGTTTATCACCCACGACGTGGCCACGGTGCGCGCCATCGCCGACGAAGTGGTGGTGATGCAGCGGGGCAGGGTGGTGGACCAGGGCAGCCGCAGCGCGATCTTCACCCCGCCGTATCAGGACTACACCGGCCTGCTGTTTTCATCGGAGCCGGAAATGGACCCCGACTGGCTCGACCATTTGCTGGCCGAACGGGCCGCGCTTACTTCTTGAGGAGTTTTTATGAAGGTGTTGATTGTCCACGCCCATCCCGAGCCGCAGTCGTTTACCGCGGCCTTGCGTGACCAGGCCACGGCTACCCTGCAAGCGCAGGGACATGAGGTGCAGGTCAGTGATTTGTACGCGATGAACTGGAATCCCGTAGCCAGCGCCTCGGACTTCACCTCGCGGGAGAACCCCGACTATCTGGTGTATGCCCTGGAGCAGCGCCTGGGGGTGAAAAGCCAATCCATCGCGGCGGATATCCAGCAGGAGTTGGACAAGCTGCTGTGGGCCGATCTGCTGATCCTCAATTTCCCGATCTTCTGGTTCTCGGCGCCCGCGATGCTCAAGGGCTGGATTGACCGGGTGCTGGTGTCGGGCGTGTGCTACGGCGGCAAGCGGTTTTATGATCAGGGCGGGCTCGCCGGCAAGAAAGCGCTGGTCACGGTGACCCTCGGCGGGCGCGAGCATATGTTTGGCGAGGGTGCGATTCACGGGCCGTTGGAGGACATGCTGCGGCCGATCCTGCGTGGCACGCTGGCGTATGTCGGGTTTGAGGTGCTGGAGCCGTTTGTGGCGTGGCATGTGCCGTATATCAGCGCCGAGGCCCGGCAGACTTTCCTGCACAGTTACCAGCAGCGATTGGAAGGGCTGGCGGATGACCAGCCGTTGGTGTTTCCGAAGTTGGCGCAGTTTGATGAGGCTCTTTATCCACTTTAGTCAAGTGAATGAAGATCCAGTGTGGGAGCGGGCTTGCTCGCGAAAGCGGTGTGCCAGTTGATGCATGTGCTGGCTGAACCACCGCATTCGCGAGCAAGCCCGCTCCCACATTTGGTCTTCATTTGTCAGGCGCGATTGTGTGCCCGCAACCGTTCGGCAGCGCTGCGTAGCAGCTGTTCCGTGCCGTCCCAGCCCAGGCAGCCATCGGTGATCGACACGCCGTATTTCATCGACGGGCTCAATGGCTGGCAGCCTTCGAACAGGTGGCTCTCGATCATCATGCCGATCAGCGAGGTGTCGCCCTGCAGGCGCTGCTCCAGCACGTCGTTGAACACCGCCGGTTGGCGCAGCGGGTCTTTGCCGCTGTTGGCGTGGCTGCAGTCGACCATGATCCGCGGCGCGACTTTGCTCTTGGCAAGGTCGGCGTGAACCTGGGCCACGCTCTGGCGATCGTAGTTCGGCCCACGATGGCCGCCGCGCAACACGAGGTGAGTGTCGGGGTTGCCCGGGGTCTGGATGATCGCCGGATGGCCCTGGCTGTCGACACCGAAGTGACGGTGCGGGTGAGCGGCGGAGCGCATGGCGTCACAGGCGATGGCCACGCCGCCGTCGGTGCCGTTCTTGAAGCCGACGGGCATGCCGAGGCCGCTGGCCATTTCGCGGTGGATCTGCGATTCGGTGGTGCGCGCGCCAATGGCGACCCAGCTCAGCAGGTCATCGAAGTAGCCGGCAGCCATCGGTTGCAGCAGCTCGGTGGCCACCGGCAGGCCCAGGCGCAGCATTTCACGCATCAGTTCCCGGGACAGGGTCAGGCCGGCGGCCATGTCATCACTGCCATCCAGGCGCGGGTCGTACGCCAGGCCTTTCCAGCCGATGGTGGTGCGGGGTTTTTCGACGTAGGCGCGGATCACCAGCAGCATCTGGTCACTGACTTCATGGGCCAGTTTTTTCAGGTTGCGCGCGTATTCCATGGCCGATTCCGGGTCGTGGATCGAGCACGGGCCGACGATCACCAGCAGGCGTGAGTCTTCGCCCTGGAGAATGGCGCGCACGGCTTGGCGATGGGCGTGGATCTGTTCGTTGAGGAATGGGCTCAGGGGCAGTTGGTGCTTGAGCTCAAGGGCACTGGGCAAACGCTGGGTCAGCGCTTCATTGGCGCAGGACAGGGTGGAAACAGGCAGAGCGGCGATCGAGGCGTTCATATTCGGGCTTCCTGGGCAAGCGGCGGGCTGTTCCCGCACGCTCTGCCCTACTGGGGTGTTCGACAATTGGCCGTATTGGCTACGTGTGCTGGCTTGCCACCAATAGGTGACCGATCGGAGGCGGCAGGCTGTCCCGAACGGAGCTTGCTAAATCGCCAGGCGGTGGAGGTGTCGTAGCGGTAATAGGTGGCGTAGTTCATGGCGTGAGTCCTTTAAGTGTTCGGTGTGTGGCAAAAATAATAAGGGCTGAAAAAACAAAACCCCCGGTCGGGGAGCCGACCGGGGGTTAGATTTCTCTGGTAGGCGACCCCTTGAGTAGTGGGCGCCGATTTCAGGTATCAGGCGCGCCAGTGGCTAAACCAATACCCAAAATAAAAGCTGACCAGTGCGCTCAAACCGCTCACGCGGGCAGCCACGACCGAGCGCTGGGCGCTGGCAGCAGGGCAAACCTGAGTGTGGGTGAGTTGCAACATGGTGTGTCTCCAAATGATGGGGGGAGCTTAACTGAGGCGAGCGGGTGGATTCAATCAGTAATTTCTATTGAGGTTGGGTACTTACGGCTATGACCCAAGTGTCGATATGCTGCACGGACTTCACGATGATTGCCTGGATGCGACCATGACGGCCTTGACGATTGCTGCTGCCCAATCCATTTCCATTGCGGGCGACGTACCCGGAAATATCGCGCGTCACTTGGCTTTCATGCGCGTGGCGGCGGAGCACGGCGTGCAGTTGCTGGTGTTTCCGGAACTGTCCCTGACCGGCTATGAACCGTCACTGGCCGCCGGGCTGGCGATCGCGCCCGGCGATGAAGCGCTGGCGCCGCTGCGGGAGATGGCCCGTGAGTTGCGCATCACCGCGGTGGTGGGCATGCCGATTCGCCTGGGGGGCGCCAGTGAGGTGTTGATCGGTGCGCTGGTGCTGGGGCCGGATGGCTCGGTGGCGGTCTATACCAAGCAGCATCTGCATCCCGGTGAAGACGTGGCGTTTGCTGCGGGGCAGGGCGGGGCGGCCCTTGAATGGGGGGACGACCGGATCGCCCTGGCGGTATGCGCGGATTTTTCCCACGCCAGCCACCCTCGACAGGCTGCCGAGGACGGGGCGAACATCTACGCTGCGGGTGTGCTGATCAGCGAAGGCGGCTACGCGCCGGACACCGCCTTGCTACAGGGCTATGCCGCCGAGCACCGGATGCTGGTGCTGATGGCCAACCACGGCGGTCCATCCGGTGGCTGGGCCTGCGCCGGGCGCAGCGCAATCTGGGGCGCCGACGGTGGTTTGATCGCGGCTAGCCCGGGTGTAGGCGATACGCTGGTGATTGCACGACGCGACACCGGCGGCCAGTGGCAGGGAGAACAGGTGGCAATCTAGGGAGTTCAGGCACATGGCGTTTCAACTGCAGGCCGCGACCAGCCAACACCTGGCCTTCGCCCGGACCCTGACCCACCAGGCCATGGGTAATTATTATCGCCAATACGACTTGTCGTGGTCCGATGCCGGTTTCGATACCGCCTGGGCCGGACGAGAAAACTGGCTGATCTGTCGCGATAACGAGGTGCTGGGTTTCATCAGCATCAGTCGTGACCCCAAGGCACTGTATATCCGCGAATTGCACATCCTTGAGGCGTTTCGTCATCAAGGGGCTGGCGGCTGGGTTATCGAGCAGATGGTGTACAAGGCGCGCGCGCAAGGGCTGGGTCTTTTACGGTTGACCGTTTTCAAGACCAACCCGGCGCGAAGGCTCTATCAGCGCAAGGGCCTGGAAATCGTTGGAGCGGAGGATTGCTTCTGGCGCATGGAGCGCAATTGCCGGCCGTGATCGGGTGCGAGTACTGCCAGTTCGAGGAAAACAGGCACTTGGTTTTAATAAGCGCATACTCACTTCAAGAAATGACTTCCTGCTCTTGTCTCACGGTTTCGCCCTCAACCGGGATGATTCCGTCCTTCATGCCCAACAGGACCGCCACCTTGTGGGCTTCTCCACGTCGTCCCTTTTTGCGCCCAGCGAGCACTTGATAGGTGGTTGCCGGGTCCACGCCATGTTCCCGGGCGAACGCTTGAACAGACTTACCTTGATGTTCCAGCCAGGCCTTGGCTTGTGCAGCAGTGCGAATACCGGGCATAGTTCAAAACCGTTCAAGTTTGTGTAAAACGAGATGAGTGTGTCACCTCTAGGGGTGTGCCAAATAGGATCATACATCCAAATGAGTGGAATCGGTTTCCGGTTAAGGCAAGAAAGAGAGCGGCTTGGCCTGTCGCAGAAAACTTTTGGTGAAATAGGAGGTGTAGAGGCGAACGCACAGGGTAAATATGAAAATGGCGGACGCGCGCCAAAGGCTGATTACTTGTCCCGCGTGGCAGAAAGAGGTGTCGATATCCTGTACGTGTTGACCGGCAATCCAACGCCGACCCAACTTGAAAACCTGAGCCAGGTCGAGGAGAAAGTGCTGGGGAACTACCGTGCGATGTTCAAGGAAGACCAGGACGCAATCCATCGCCTGACTTCTACCCTGGCCGAGCATTCACTCACCACCAATGGAAAAAACCGGTCATCGGCCCCGGATTCCTGACCTTTTACCCAGGAAATTGAGCCGTCCGCCATTCGGCGGCGGCCCGTTGTGCATTGAAACTCTATATATATGACGCTTGCAGCTAGGTCTGCGCCGTGGTTTTTTGCTAAGGTGTTCAGCAACCTATAAGACCATATCGCGAGGTGTCTGCTTGATTAGGGTGCTAGTAGTCGATGACCATGATCTCGTTCGTACAGGCATTACACGAATGCTGGCTGACATCGATGGCCTGCAAGTAGTCGGCCAGGCCGAGTCAGGGGAGGAATCCCTGATCAAGGCCCGGGAGTTGAAGCCCGATGTGGTTTTGATGGACGTCAAGATGCCCGGGATCGGCGGTCTTGGCGCCACTACGAAGTTGTTGCGCAGCCATCCGGATATCAAAGTCGTGGTAGTGACCGTGTGCGAGGAAGATCCTTTTCCTACACGGCTTCTACAGGCGGGCGCTGCCGGCTATCTGACAAAGGGCGCGGGATTGGCCGAGATGGTCCAGGCTATCCGCCTGGTATTCGCCGGCCAACGCTACATCAGCCCGCAGATTGCCCAGCAGTTGGCGATCAAGTCGTTCCAGCCCACCAGCGACTCGCCGTTCGATGCGCTGTCGGAGCGGGAAATCCAGATCGCCCTGATGATTGTCGGCTGTCAAAAAGTCCAGTCGATCTCCGACAAGCTGTGCCTGTCGCCGAAAACCGTAAACACCTACCGTTATCGGATTTTCGAAAAGCTTTCCATCAGCAGTGATGTTGAATTGACCCTGCTGGCGGTACGCCACGGCATGGTAGACGCCAGCGCCTGAAATGACAGCCTCTGAAATTAAAGTGCTGTTCGATCCGAGTGCGTTCCTTGCAACCTGCAGTGGCCGTCCTGGCGTGTATCGCATGTTCGACAGCGAAGCGCGCCTGCTCTACGTCGGTAAAGCCAAGAACCTGAAAAGCCGCCTGGCGAGTTACTTCCGCAAGACGGGCCTGGCGCCGAAGACCGCGGCGCTGGTGGCGCGTATCGCCCAGGTGGAAACCACCATCACCGCCAATGAAACCGAGGCGCTGCTGCTTGAGCAGACGCTGATCAAGGAATGGCGGCCGCCCTACAACATCCTGCTGCGTGACGATAAGTCCTACCCGTACGTGTTTCTCTCGGACGGCGACTTTCCGCGCCTGAGCATCCATCGCGGCGCCAAGAAGCAGAAGGGCAAGTACTTCGGGCCTTACCCCAGCGCCGGCGCCATCCGCGAAAGCCTGAGCCTGCTGCAAAAGGCGTTTTTCGTGCGCCAGTGCGAAGACAGTTTCTACAAGAACCGCAACCGCCCGTGCCTGCAGTACCAGATCAAGCGCTGCAAGGCGCCGTGCGTGGGCCTGGTTGAGCCTGCGGAATACGCCGAGGACGTGCGTCACTCGGTGATGTTCCTCGAAGGCCGCAGCAATGCCCTGGCCGATGAGCTGTCCGGCGCCATGGAGCAAGCGGCCAGCACCCTGGATTTTGAGCGCGCCGCAGAGCTACGCGACCAGATCTCCCTGCTGCGTCGCGTACAGGACCAGCAGAGCATGGAGGGCGGCACCGGTGACGTCGACGTCATCGCCGCCTTCGTCAACCCGGGCGGCGCCTGTGTGCACCTGATCAGCGTGCGCGGCGGCCGGGTGCTGGGCAGCAAGAACTTCTTCCCCCAGACCGGTATAGAAGAGGAGGTCGCCGAAGTCATGGCGGCGTTCCTCGGCCAGTACTACGTCAGCAGCCCCGAGCGCGACCTGCCGAGCGAACTGATCGTCAACGTGGTGCACGAGGACTTCCCGGCGCTGATCGAAGCGATTCACGAACTGCGTGGCCGCGAGCTGGACATCAGCCACCGCGTGCGCGGCACCCGTGCGCGCTGGCAGCAGTTGGCCGTGACCAACGCCGAACAGGCCCTGGGCGCACGCCTGGCCAACCGCCAGCACGTCGCCGCGCGATTTGACGCCCTGGCCGAAGTGCTCAAGCTCGACGAGCCGCCCCAGCGCCTGGAGTGCTACGACATCAGCCACTCCAGCGGCGAGGCCACCGTGGCTTCCTGCGTGGTGTTCGGGCCGGAAGGGCCGATCAAGTCCGATTACCGGCGCTACAACATCGAAGGCGTCACCCCGGGCGATGACTATGCCGCCATGCACCAGGCCCTGACCCGCCGCTTCAGCAAACTGAAGGACGGCGAGGGCAAGCTGCCGGATATCCTGCTGGTGGATGGTGGCAAGGGCCAACTGTCCATGGCCCGCGACGTGCTCAACGAACTGGCAGTGCCCGACCTGATCCTGCTCGGCGTGGCCAAGGGGGCCACCCGCAAGGCCGGTTTTGAAACCTTGTACTTGAATGATGCAGCCCATGAGTTCACCTTGAAGGGCGACTCCCCGGCGCTGCACCTTATCCAGCAGATCCGCGACGAAGCCCACCGTTTCGCCATCACCGGCCACCGTGCCCGACGTGGCAAAACCCGGCGTACCTCAACCCTGGAAGGGGTGGCAGGGGTCGGGCCGACACGGCGGCGGGACTTGTTAAAACATTTTGGTGGCTTGCAGGAGCTGTCCCGTGCCAGCATCGAAGAAATAGCCAAAGCTCCCGGTATCAGTAAAAAGCTCGCAGAGTTGATTTATGCAAATCTGCACAGCGAGTAGAATGCCTTCTCACCTCGTAGCCAGTTGTGCCGATGAATATCCCTAATCTGATCACCGTACTACGCGTCCTGCTCATACCGATTTTCATATTGCTGTTTTACCTGCCGTACGAATGGAGCTACATGGCATCCAGTTCGGTGTTTGCCTTCGCAGCCGCCACCGACTGGCTGGACGGTTACCTGGCCCGTCGCCTGGAACAGAGCACGCCGTTTGGCGCGTTCCTGGACCCGGTGGCCGACAAACTGATGGTAGCGGTCGCCCTGGTGCTGCTGGTGCAGGAACACGGCAACCTGTGGCTGACGTTGCCGGCGGCCGTGATCATCGGTCGCGAGATCGTGGTCTCCGCCCTGCGGGAGTGGATGGCCGAAATCGGCGCCCGAGCCCACGTGGCCGTGTCCAACATGGGCAAGTGGAAAACCGCGGCGCAGATGCTTGCCCTGGTGATCCTGCTGGCCAACCCATCGGATTTCTCCTTCTGGGTATTGCTGGGCTACGCCTTGCTGCTGATCGCCGCGGGGCTGACCTTGTGGTCCATGCTGCAATATTTGCGCGCCGCCTGGCCGCATCTGCGCACTGAGGTTGAAAAGAAATAAAACTTTTTTGAATCAAGGGGTTGACGGGTGATGAGGATTCTATAGAATGCGCATCACCAAGACGCGGGAATAGCTCAGTTGGTAGAGCACGACCTTGCCAAGGTCGGGGTCGCGAGTTCGAGTCTCGTTTCCCGCTCCAAACACAAAGAAAAAGCCACTCAATAGAGTGGCTTTTTTTTTGCCTGTAATTTAAGGAATAGACGCTTCGGCGTCTTTTTTCTTTTCTGCGAGACGCTTGGCGCCCGCAGGCTCCGGTGCGCTATCTACTCTTCGACGAACTCGGATTTGTAGGGTTGCCATTTCTCACACGCATCGGTAGTCGCCTTCCTATAGACGTTCACCCGGCCTCTCTCTGAAGTGAATGGCCATTCTGCACGCCCGATCCGCAGGTAAAGATGGCTTCAACGCAAAGAGGCTGCCTATCAAGCGATAACGTTCTGACTATTAGAGTTTTCCGCGATCGAAGCTAATCTCAGCACTCAGCCATCAATGTCTGAGGTGCGCCAGTGGCGCGATGGTACGGATGAACATGACTAAAAGGTGTGCCAAGCATGTCAACTGAATCGAAATGCCCTTTCAACCACGCTGCGGGTGGCGGCACCACGAACCGAGACTGGTGGCCCCAGCAACTGAACCTGAAGATCCTGCATCAGCATTCCTCCCTCAGCGACCCCATGGGTCATGGCTTCGATTACGCCAAGGCGTTCCAGAGCCTTGACTTCGAAGCGGTCAAGCAGGATTTGCGCGATGTCATGACGCAATCCCAGGACTGGTGGCCTGCGGACTTTGGCCATTACGGCCCGCTGTTCATTCGCATGGCCTGGCACAGCGCCGGGACCTACCGTACCGCCGACGGTCGCGGCGGTGCCGGTTCCGGTCAGCAGCGCTTTGCACCGCTCAACAGCTGGCCTGACAACGTCAGCCTGGATAAGGCCCGTCGCCTGATCTGGCCGGTCAAGCAAAAGTACGGCCGGCGGATTTCCTGGGCCGATTTGATCGTACTCACCGGTAACGTTGCGCTGGAATCCATGGGGTTCAAGACCTTCGGGTTCTCCGGCGGTCGCCCGGATGTCTGGGAGCCGGACGAGGACGTTTACTGGGGCGCCGAGACCACGTGGCTGGGGGGAGAAGAGCGTTACGGCGTGCAAAAGAAAATGCAGCAGCCGGGTGATGGTCCGTTGGTGGCTGAGCCGCAGAACCATGGCAACGAAGAAAGCCGCACCGGGGGCGGTGAGCGCAACCTGGAAAATCCCCTCGCCGCTGTGCAGATGGGCTTGATCTACGTGAACCCGGAAGGGCCTGAAGGTGTTCCGGATCCGGTCGCCTCGGCGAAGGATATCCGTGAAACCTTCGGTCGCATGGCGATGAATGATGAAGAGACCGTAGCCCTGATCGCCGGCGGTCACGCCTTCGGCAAGACCCACGGCGCAGGTCCGGCGGATAACGTCGGCCCGGAACCGGAAGCGGCTGGCCTGGAAGAGCAGGGGCTGGGCTGGAAAAACAGCTTCGGCAGCGGCAAGGGCGGTGACACCATCACCAGCGGGCTGGAGGTGACATGGACTTCGACGCCGACAAGATGGAGCAATGAGTACCTCGAAAACCTCTTCGGCTTTGAATGGGAACTGACCAGGAGCCCGGCGGGCGCCCATCAGTGGACACCGAAGAACGGTGCCGGGGCCGGCAAGGTTCCGGATGCCCATGACGCCGGCAGGCGGCATGCGCCGAGCATGCTGACCTCGGACCTGGCGCTGCGTTTCGATCCGGCGTACGAACAGATCTCCCGACGTTTCCTGGCCAACCCGGACCAACTGGCAGACGCCTTTGCCCGTGCCTGGTTCAAGCTTACCCACCGCGACATGGGTCCGCTTGCGCGTTATCTCGGCCCGGAAACCCCCGCGGAAGAGTTGCTGTGGCAGGACCCGATTCCTGCGGTCGATCATCCACTGGTGGATGAGCAGGATGTGGCGGCGCTCAAGCAAAAGATTCTCGCCGCGGGGCTGACGGTCTCGCAGCTGGTTTCGACGGCATGGGCAGCGGCGTCCACCTTCCGCGGCTCCGATAAACGCGGGGGAGCCAATGGCGGGCGCCTGCGCCTGGCTCCGCAGAAGGACTGGGCGGTCAACCAGCCTGAGCAACTGTCGGGCGTACTGAAGCGTCTCGAAGCTATTCAGGGCGACTTCAATGGCGCACAGACGGGAGGCAAAAGGATTTCCCTGGCCGATCTGATCGTGCTGGCGGGCAGCGTGGGAGTTGAGTTGGCGGCAAAAAATGCCGGCCGCCAGACCACGGTGCCTTTCACGGCAGGGCGCACGGATGCTTCCCAAGAGCAGACGGATGTCGAGTCGTTCGGTTTCCTTGAACCGGTCGCCGATGGCTTTCGCAACTACCAGAAGGGGCACTACAAGGTGTCTGCCGAAGCGTTGCTGATCGACAAGGCGCAACTGCTGACATTGACCGCACCCGAAATGACGGTGCTGTTGGGCGGACTGCGGGTCTTGGGTCTAAATGTCGGGGAAAGCAAGCACGGGGTGTTCACCGAGCGCCCGGGAACCCTGACCAATGACTTCTTCAGGAACCTGCTGGACATGGGCGTTGAATGGAAGCCAGTCACCGGCACCCACGATACCTTTGAGGCGCATGACCGCAAGACCGGTGCCGTCAAGTGGACGGGCACCCGGGTCGACCTGGTGTTTGGTTCGCATGCCCAGTTGAGGGCGCTGTCCGAAGTCTATGGCAGTGCCGACGCCGAGGAGAAGTTCGTCGAGGACTTCGTGGCGGCCTGGACCAAGGTGATGAATCTGGATCGCTTTGAACTGGCCTGACACTGGCGCCTGACGTTTACAGGCCCACGCTGTGGGCCTGTTCGCTAGCGGCCTGGGCTTATCCAGGTTTCCAGGTCCGTTGCGGTCATGGGCTTTGCTATCAGGTAGCCCTGCGCTTCGGAACATCCCCACTGTATCAAGAGGTCGAGGATTTCCTGGTTTTCTACGCCTTCGGCAACGACTCGGTAGCCGAGCCCTTTCGCCAGGCCTATCAGGGTTTTAACCAACTGCTTGTCATTTTGATTGCTGCCCAGCCCGCTGATCAATGATTGATCCAGCTTGACGGTAGTGGCCGGCAGTTCCTTCAGGTACGCCCAGTTACTGTAGCCCGTGCCGAAATCATCAACCGCGACTTCTATGCCAATCTGCCGAACGCGCTGCAGTTGCCGGATGACTTCCTCAGGGTTGGTCATCAACATGCTTTCGGTAAACTCAAGTTCAAAGTCGGCAGGGTCAAGGTCGTGCCGGTGAAGCTCATGAATCATCGCGTCCACGAACTCGGAGCTTTCCAGATCGCTGACGGTAATGTTCATCGCTATTCGCAGGCGCACGCCTTGTGCTTTCCAGGCTGCGGCTTGCCGGATGATTGCCTTGAGCACCCATAATCCAACGGACGGTATCAACGCGGTTTTTTCGGCCAGGGGGATGAACTCGGCAGGGCTGATGGGGCCAAGCAACGGATGGGTCCAGCGTAGCAATGCCTCTACCGAATCACAGCTTCCCGAGGGCAGTTTGACTTTGGGCTGATACACCAGGCTGAACTGTTTGTCGCAGCTGACCGCTTCCGGCAACGAACTCAGCAACATGAACGCGCGTTGTTGAGCTGCATCAAACTGGGGTTCATAAAGAGACCAGCCCAGCTTGCGGTCACGTGCCTCATCTGCCGCACTCACCAGCAGGCGTAGCCAGTCTTGCGGGCCGGAATGGTGAATGGGCAGCACGCCAATCCCGACTTGCATGAGGATGGGGATGCCGTGGCATTCAACAGGCTTTTTGAAGTCCTTGAGAATACTTTCGCAGATGTGCTCGGTGGTTTGATTCTCCTCTAGGATGAAGCCAAACCGCGTCGGGCTGATTTTGTAAAGCAGGCACTGCGCGGGTAACAGGTTTTGCAGGCGAGATTTGATCGCCAGAACCAGGTCTCCGGCAAAGCTGTAGCCCAGGGCCTTTACAATATCGTTGAGAAACTTCGGCGAGATAATGTCAACTGCGTACACATGGCACGCGTTTTCAAGCTTAAGCGCTTGACGTATATCTTCCTCAAGCCTGAGTCGATTGAATAGCCCAGTCGGTTGGTCTACGAAGTTGCGGGACCGCATGCCCTGTATGCGCATCATGACCAGCTCGGCAAAGTCGTTGAGCATTGCACTGTCACGCTCGCTCATGGGAGGGCGGGGGACAGTATCAATGATGCAGAGACTTCCCAGGGTAAAGCCATCCTCCGTGATCAATGGCGCGCCCGCGTAATAACGAATATGCGGCGGCCCCGTGACCAGGGGATTGTCTTTGAAGCGGGCATCCAGCGTTGCGTCCGACACCTCCAGCAGGGCGTTGTCCAGGGTAGAGTAGGCGCAAAAAGACACTTCTCGCGGTGTCTGCGTTTCTGTAATTCCCACCCGTGCCCTGAACCATTGCCGGTGTTTATCGACAATTGAAATCAGTGCGATGGGGGCGTTGTAATAGGCAGACGCCATCTCGACGATCTTTTCAAATACATCATCACTATCGCTGTCGGTTGGACAAAATTTCGCGACCTCTTTTAGCCGTTCAATTTCATTCGGCGGAATAGGAGCGCCTTCGCCCATGACAATCCTCAAAGTGGTTATGTTCGTACAACAAGGTATCAGACAGTGCCATCATTATGATGTTGTTTTTCTATTCATCAGATAGCTCAAGGGTATGGCGTCCGGGTGATCTCTTCCTGCGTATCTCCCTAATTCTTGCGCCCTGCGGATGAATGTACGCGCGAGGCAGCGAAGTGGATGCACGGCATTAAAAATTTTTCCGGCATTTCCGCGCTTCTAGTTCACCCGGGGCGCCGCCTTGATGGCCATGTATGCATCCTTGATGGGCTCAAAACCATATTTCTCTTCCAGCCGTTTCACGATGAAGTGCCCCCGCGCCATGTCCTGGTAGAAGTGGGTGAACAGCGTATTGATCGTCGCCCCGGTAAAGGCGCCCATCACCGGAACGGCCTGGGCTGCGAACTTGCTGGAAATGGTAAAGCCAAAACGTGTCGCGACTTTATCGATGAGGATCGCCAGCCATTTCCCGGCTTGGCCCGGGGACAAGCTGCTGATGGCCTTGGAGCCCTGCTTGGCGGCGATCCCCGCCAGTTCCTTGGACAGTTGTTGCATGGCCTGGGTGGTGAAGCTGCGGGTCATGTAGTAACCGGTCTCCGTTGCATCGTCGGCCTGGCTGGTGCCACCCATGGCAAACACCTCGATGCAGGCTTGTTTGGTCGAAAAGTCGCCCAGGTCGAAACCCTCGCTGCGCGCCACGTCGGCGACCGCGCGCATCATGATGGTGGTGGAGATCGGCAGCTCGATAAACAGCGCCGCGAAACCGAAGGCCCCGCCGATGGCGCCCGAGGTGGCCGCAAAAGCCTTGTGCAGCCGGGTCGAGGCCGGTTTTCTCGGACTGTTGTCCAGGCTTTTCAGCGCCGCGCCGGCGGATGAATGCAGCGCTGCCGCCACCGCGCCATTGATCCGTTTGGAAACCACCCCCGGCAATGCCTTTACCGCGCTTTCAATCGGGGAGCCGATCATGCCGGACAGCCTGGCCGTCAGGGAGGGTGACTCCAACAAACCGACGGCCCGCTTGAGATCCTGATAGTCCTCGGGATTGTCGCTGATGCTCACAGGCGTCTCCTTGAAATTTTTCCGGCTTTGATAAAACAAAGACCCGCGAAGAGGGCCATCGTGCCGTCACGCTTTACCCATTCTTTACCTGCGCGGGTGCTGCGTTCGCCGGCGGGTCGGTTAGGCTGCCAGTTACCTTGAACTGAACGGCGGTGTGAATCGAATGAACCTTCAACCTCGGTACTGGCTGGCGGTGAGCGCCCTGGTGGGCAGCCTGGGATTGATTGCGGGGTGTGCGGGCGATCCGCCAAACCCGCGGGCCGAATTCAGCGAGCGGGTCAACAAGGAACTGAGCACCGCGTATCAACCGTCCCATTATGAAACGTCCGGCTGGGGCGCGACCTGGCAGCTCGACAAGCAATCGGTGAACGTTGCGTGGCTGGCACCGGTGACCCATGAGCGCCTGCCGCTGATTATCTACTTGCCGGGTTTGGGTGAGCCGGCCTCGGGCGGGGTGGCGTGGCGCAAGGCTTGGGCGCAGGCCGGTTATGCGGTGTTGTCGGTTCAGGAACCCGCCCATGATCAGTCGATCTTTGCCTCGCAGCAGGCGTTATATGGCGACTTTCGCGGGATGGCGAGCAGTCATTACTCCGCCGCCGCCCTGCGTGACAGGCTGTCGACCTTGCAGAAAGTCCTGAGCGAAGTTCGGGCACGGGCCGCCAAAGGCGACGCGCAACTGGCGGCCATCGACTGGAACCAGGTGGTGGTGGCCGGCTTTGATTTTGGCGCGCAGACCGCTGAGGCACTCGCCGGGGCGCTGGAGCCCGGGGCCACCCCGGGCGTCGGGATTCAACCCAAGGCGGTGTTGCTGCTCAGCCCTTATGTGGACGCCGATGCCCGGCCGGACGTGTTTGCCCGGATAACGGCGCCCGTGCTGTCGATGACCGGCCAGCAGGATGAAGATCCGTTCAACTGGGTCAGCTCTTACCGTCAGCGAGAGGTGTTGGGCGAGTCGGTGACAGCGGCGGGCAGTGTTCAGCTGGAGTTGAACAGTGCGACGCACAAGACCTTGTCCGGGAGCGAGCTGTTCAGCCGGCCGGCGAAAAGGACCGACAAGGGCAGTGCTTCGTCTGGCGACGCGCCCAAGGGGCGAGGGCACAAGCACGGCGCCAAACCTGGCGGCGGCGGCCCGATGGCGGGCGAACCGGCGCCGGACCCCAAGCAGGTGGCCGCGATTCAGGCCATGGGTGTGGCGTTCCTGGATAGCCGGGTCAAACACAATCCCGCCGCCACCGAATGGTTGCGACAGGGCGCGTCAACCTGGCTGGGTGAGGCGGGACGGTTGAAGTAATGGCGGCGGGCTTCCCCCCGCCAAGCGTGATGTATAAGTTTCTCAAACGTCATCAACCATCTTTTTCCGGCGTGATACGCTAGCCTTACTTTTGAATTGGCACTGGTCGTTCCCGCGTATACGGCGACAGTGAGGAGTGAACATGTCGAAAATTTCCCACCAGGATCTACGGCGCTCGTTTCGCGAGCTGCTGGCCTCCCAACACTGCTTTCACACCGCCTCGGTGTTCGACCCGATGTCCGCCAGGATCGCTGCAGACCTGGGCTTCGAAGTCGGCATCCTGGGAGGCTCGGTGGCGTCATTACAGGTCCTGGCTGCACCGGACTTCGCGCTGATTACCCTGAGTGAGTTCGTCGAGCAGGCCACCCGCATCGGCCGGGTGGCGCAGCTTCCGGTGATCGCCGACGCCGACCACGGCTACGGAAATGCACTGAACGTGATGCGCACCGTCCAGGAACTGGAGCGTGCTGGCGTCTCGGCGCTGACCATTGAAGATACCCTGCTGCCCGCGCAGTTCGGGCGCAAATCCACCGACCTCATCAGCACGGAAGAGGGCGTGGGCAAGGTCAAGGCGGCCCTGGAGGCCCGGGTCGATCCGCAGCTTTCGATCATCGCCCGGACCAACGCCGCCGTATTGCCGGTGGAAGACGTTATCCATCGCACCAAGGCGTATCAAGAGGCTGGCGCAGACGGCATCTGCATGGTGGGTGTCCGTGACTTCGACCACCTTGAACAGATCGCCGAAGGCCTGACGGTGCCGTTGATGCTGGTGACCTACGCCAACCCGCATCTCAATGACAACGAACGCCTGGCCAAATTGGGTGTGCGGATTGTGGTTGCCGGGCACGGCGCGTACTTCGCCTCGATCAAGGCCACCTACGACAGCCTTCGCGAACAGCGCAACCTGACGCGCAGCACGTCAAACCTGACCGCCAGCGAACTGACCCACACCTACACGTTCCCCGACACCTACGTGAGCTGGGCCAAAGAGTTCATGGATGTTCAAGAGTGACATGACCCTGCAGGAGCGAGCTTGATCGCTCCTGCAGAAGCTCTAAGCTAATTCCATAAAATTATTTATTTTATTTTTTATAGATCAATATCATCTAACTGAGTTGACCCTTGGAGAGCCGGAGTCCGCGCTGTTCAAGTCTTATCCGCTCAGGAATCTATAAAAATGAACACGCTGAAACTGGCCCGCAACCTCCTCTCGGCCGTGGGCCTCGCTGTCCTCTCCCTAAGCGCTCAATCCGCTGACCTCACCATCGGCTACATCAACGGCATCGACCCGATCAAACGCGCCATCGCCGATGGCGAATATGAAAAAGGTATCGGCCAGAAGATCGATTGGCGCAGATTCGACGCGGGCCCGGCCGTCCTGGCCGCGATGGCTTCCGGTGATGTGCAGATCGGCAACCTGGGTTCCAGCCCGTTGGCCGCGGCGGCTTCGCGAAACATGCCGCTGGTGGCGTTCATTGTCAGCGCGCAGATTCGCAGTTCCGAGGCCCTGGTGGTTCGCGACGGCAGCGGGATCAAGACCCCTGATGACCTGATCGGCAAAACCATCGCCGTGCCCTTTGTGTCGACCTCCCATTACAGCCTGCTGGGCGCGCTGAAGCACTGGAACCTGGACCCGCGCAAAGTCAACATCGTCAACCTGACACCGGCACAAATCACCGCCGCCTGGGCCCGCGGCGATATCGACGGGGCGTTTACCTGGTCGCCTGCCCTGGGTGAAATCCGCAAGACCGGCAAGATCCTCACGGATGCTGCCGAAGTTTCCAACTGGGGCGCCCCGACCTTTGAGGTGTGGGTAGCGCGCAAGGATTTCGCTGAAAAGAATCCGCAGGTCGTTGCCGATTTTGCCAGGGTCAGCCTGGCGGCGATTGCCGATTACGCCGCGCATAAAAAAGACTGGACCGCTGATTCTGCCCCCGTGAAGAGCATCGCCCGACTCACAGGCGCCAACGCTGCGGACATTCCCGAGCTGCTCGAAGGCTCGTCGTTCCCGACGGCCGCCGAACAAAAAAGCGCGCAATACCTCGCCGGTGGCACCGCCAGGGAAATCGGCAAGACCGCCGAATTTCTGAAAGAGCAGGGAAAAATCGAAAAGGTCCTGCCTGACTATTCCGCCTTCGTCAGCGACAAGTTCATCGGAGAATAATCATGGGCCTGACGCTTCATCCCCTTGGCCCTACCATCGGCGCGGAGGTTGAGGGGCTGGATATGGCCCTGCCTCTGACGGATCAACAACACGACTGGGTGGAGCAAGCACTGCTGCAGCACCAGGTGTTGTTCTTCCGTAACCAGGCCATTACCCCCGGGCAGCACGTGGCATTTGCCGCGCGGTTTGGTGATTTGCACCGGCATCCGATTTACCCGCACGTTGACCGGCACCCGGAACTGCTGCTGATCGACACCGCCGTGACCGATGTCCGCGACAACGCCATCTGGCACACCGATGTGACCTTCCTCGCCGCACCGGCGATGGGCTCCGTGTTGGCGGCCAGGCAAGTGCCTGCGTTCGGCGGGGATACGTTGTGGGCCAATGGCGTGGCTGCGTTTGAAGGGTTATCGGCCCCCGTCAGGCAACTGCTCGACGGCCTGACCGCCACCCACGAATTGACCAAATCATTTCCCACCGAGCGCTTCGGCAGCACGCCCGAAGCATTGGCGCGCTACGAAAAAGCCCGGAAGGATCACCCGCCGCTGTCACACCCGGTGGTCAGGACGCATCCTGCCACCGGGCGCAAGGCGTTGTTTGTGAATGAAGGCTTTACCACGCGGATCAATGAGCTTGAGGCGGCGGAAAGTGATGCGTTGTTGCGGTTATTGTTCAGCCACGTGAGCCGTCCGGAATTCACCGTGCGTTGGCGATGGAAGGCGAATGATGTAGCGTTCTGGGATAACCGCATTACCCAGCATTACGCGATTGATGATTACCGACCGCAAAGGCGGGTGATGCACCGCGCGACGATTTTGGGTGACGTGCCTTTTTGATGGAGGATCGGTCGATGGACTTGCCCTTGGTGATCAACCCTGACGACTATCTGGAAACCGAGTTCGGCAGGGAATTCACGCCTGAACGAAATCGACAGGCATGGCAGCTCGCGTATGCGCGGTTGAGGCACGAGCTGTCACAGGCGGCAAAGGGCACTCATGTGTACGTGGTCATGGGCGTGCAGGGGGCGGGCAAGTCTCGCTGGGTGGCGGAAAACCTTGAGCGATTGGGGCACGGCGCAATCGTCTTCGATGCTGCTTTGCCGGCGCGGCGTCATCGGGAGGAGTTGCTGTCCATCGCGAGGGACTATGCAGTCCCGGTGATCGGCATCCTGGTGAGCGCACCGCTGGAGCTGGCGTTATCGCGAAATGCCCAACGCAATGCCGACAAAAAGGTGCCGGAGGACGCGCTGAAAAGCGTGTTCAGCATGCTCGAGCCACCCAGTGAAGACGAAGGATTCGTGTGGGTGCAAACCATTGAACAGCAGGCGCCGCTGCCCACAACCCTGCAAACTGACCGGATGACCCTGGTTGCGCCTGATGTGGCGCTCGCTGAAAAACTCGCCGATGCCTTGAACGCCAGTTACGCACTGCACCGCCGGTTTCTCGTATGGAGCAAGCCGCACTGGACGCGGGAGGACACGCAGGAAAGCCTGCAGCGCGCGGCAAAAGACTTCGATGCGCCTGTCGGGGAGAAACGGTATTTCCTGTTATCTCGCGACGATCCCCAGGCATTGGTGGGCTGTATCGGCCTGCTGCCGCTGGCCGATGAGATTCACAGCTACGAAGTTGGCTATTGGGGCAATCAGGCACACGCCGGTCATGGGCTGATGAGGGAGGCATTGACCGCTCTGGTTTCGCAGTTGAGCGGGCACACACTGCGCCTGACCACTTCTTCGGCGAACATATCCAGTCAACGACTGGCTGAGGCAACGGGGTTTGAATGGGTGGAAACCCTTCAAGGTGCGCGGCGCTGCGAGTACTTCGGCGTACGCGATACGCTGGTTTACCGCCGGACCGCGCGCTGACACTAAAGGTACTCACACTCCCCACGCAGCAGCGAAAGCTGAACCAGGTCTTGATGAGCTGCGTTCCAGTAACCCGCCTGCCTCAACGTTCCTTCACGCACGAACCCGGCTTTCTCAAGCAGGTTCAGTGACCGAGCGTTGTCAGGATGAACCAGCGCCTCGATCCTGTTGAGTTCCATGTGCTGGAACGCCCATCGAAGGGCGGCGTAAACCGCCTCCTTCATGAGCCCCTGTCCCTGTGCCGATTGCGCCATCTCAAACCCGATGGCACAACTGCGCCACATACGATTCCATTTGAAGAAACCACAGGTACCGATCAGCGCTGCCGTGGCTATGTCTTCAATCCCCCAGCGAATCCCCGGATTGGGTGAGGTGCGCCAACTGGCAAACAGCTCGATCAGTTGCTCCGCTTGATGAGGCTCGGTAATTGGGTCGGCACCGAACCACTTCATTGCTTCAGCGTCGCTATGAATCGCAAACAACCCCACCGCATCCTCCTGTGTAAGTTCTCTGAGGGTCAGGCGTTCGGTTTTGAGCGTCGGAAAATCGGACACTGCGGGCGTCACCTTTTGGAAAAAGATTCGCTAAGGTGTGTCGTGCGGAATAAAAAATCAATCTGTTCAGTGGTGACGCAGGGCGTCACGGGATACGAATACACGCTCCTGATCAACTGAGATCAACTGAGACCAACTGTGGGAGCTGTCGAGCCCCAGCGAGGCTGCGGTGCAGGCGCCGCGGTCTGGCAGGTACGGCGCGGTGATCCCATCGCAGCCTCGCCGGGGCTCGACAGCTCCCACATTGGTCTCAGCACTCACTCCTCGCGTTTGACCACCAACGTCAAGATGTCATAACTGGCCACCAGCTCACCCAACTGGTTGGTCACCTCCACATCCCACGCCACCACGCCTTGCGGAATGCCCTGGGGGCTCTTCTTGCCCTGGTCGATCTTGCGCTTGCAGGTCAGCCGCGCCTGGATGGTGTCGCCAATGCCCACCGGGTTGATAAACCGCAGGGTGTCCAGCCCGTAGTTCGCCAGCACCGGCCCCGGTGCCGGAGACACAAACAGCCCGGCCGCCGCCGACAGCACAAAGTAACCATGGGCAATGCGTTTGCCGAATTGCGATTCCTTGGCGGCGATGTCATCGAAGTGCATGTAGAAGTGATCGCCCGACAGGCAGCCGAAGTTCACCAGGTCGGCCTCGGTGACGGTGCGGCGGTGGGTCAGCAGCGATTCGCCAATCTGCAGGTCCTGGAAGAAGCGGCGGAACGGGTGCACTTCGGTCTCGATGACCTTGGCGCCGCGTACGTACTCGCGGGTGACCGCCGCCAGCATGGTCGGTGAGCCCTGTACTGCTGCGCGTTGCAGGTAGTGTTTCACGGCGCGCAAGCCGCCGAGTTCTTCGCCGCCACCGGCGCGGCCCGGGCCGCCGTGCTTGAGTTGCGGCAGGGGCGAGCCGTGGCCGGTGGATTCGGCGGCGGATTCGCGGTCGAGCACCAGCAGGCGGCCGTGCCACGCGGCAGCCACCGGGATGGCTTTGGCAGCGATCTGCGGGTCTTTGGTGATCAGGCTCGCGACGAGGCTGCCTTTGCCGCGTGCGGCCAGGGCCAGGGCTTCGTCGAGGTCGTCGTAGGCCATCAGCGTGCTGACCGGGCCGAAGGCCTCGATGTCGTGGGCGCCGCCTTCCGCATGCGGGTCGCGGGCTTGCAGCAGGGTCGGGGCGAAGAACGCGCCCTGGCTGACGTTTTCACCGCGGGGTTCAAAGCCGTCGCGGGCGCCGAACAGCATGTCGCTGCTCTGCAACAGGCTTTCCAGGCGTTCGGCCACGTCTTTCTGCTGGTCGTGGGAGGCCAGTGCGCCCATGCGCACGCCTTCCACCGACGGGTCGCCCACCACAACTTTTTTCAGGCGGTCCCGCAGGCGGGTGGCGACGGCGTCGATATGTTTGGCCGGCACGATGGCGCGGCGAATGGCGGTGCATTTCTGCCCGGCCTTGGTGGTCATTTCCCGGGCGACTTCCTTGATGAACAGCTCGAACTCTTCGTCGTCCGGGCTTACGTCCGGGGCGAGGATCGCGCAGTTCAGCGAGTCGGCCTCGGCGTTGAACGGCACCGAGTTGCGGATCAGGTTCGGGTTGACCCGCAGCTTGGCGGCGGTGTCGGCTGAGCCGGTGAAGGTCACCACGTCCTGGCCTTGCAGGCGGTCGAGCAAGTCGCCGGTGCTGCCGATCACCAGTTGCAGGCTGCCGGGTGGCAGCAGGCCGGATTCGTCCATCAGGCGCACCACGGCTTCGGTCAGGTAGCTGGTGGCGCTGGCCGGCTTGACGATGCATGGCATGCCCGCCAGGAAACTCGGGGCGAATTTTTCCAGCATGCCCCAGATCGGGAAGTTGAACGCGTTGATGTGCACCACGAGGCCGCCACGAGGCACCAGGATATGGGTGCCGGCAAAGCTGCCGAGCTTGCTCAGCTGCATCGCCGGGCCTTCGTGGACGATATTGCCCGACGGCAATTCCCGCGAGCCCAGGCTGGCGTAGGTGAACAGCGTGCTGTTGCCGCCTTCGATATCGATCCAGCTGTCGGCACGGGTCGCGCCGCTGTGGTGGGAGAGGGCGTAGAGCTGTTCCTTGCGCTCGCTCAGGTACAGCGCGATGGCCTTGAGGCGCTGGGCCCGCTGCTGGAAATCCAGGGCCATCAGCCCGCTGACACCCTGGCGGCGCCCGTGTTCGATGGCTTCGGCGAAGTCCGGGCGCTCCTCGTGAGTGCGTGCCAGCTCGTGGCCGTCAATGGCGCTGCGCAGCACCTGGGCGCCGTGTTGGCCGATCCAGCGGCCAGCGATAAAACTTTGCAGGGTAGGGGCGTGAGACATCACGATTCCTCCGGGTTGGAAAATGAGAGTTAGTGTTTGCTGGCGCCTGCGGCACCAATGCCGGTCATGGAGCGAATGAACTGCGCCAGGTAACGCCCGCGTTCAACGGCAGCGCGGGGCGAGCGGTCGGTGACGGAAAAGACCCAGGCGCTGAAAAACGCCAGGCTCATGGAAAACAGGGCAGGGTTGGAATAGGGGAACAGCGCCTTGTCGTAATGCAGTACGTTGACCCACACCGCCGGGCTCAGCACCAGCAGCACGATGGCCGAGACCAGTCCCGCCAGGCTGCCGGTCACCGCGCCACGGGTGGTCAGGCCCTTCCAGTACATCGAGAGGAACAGCACCGGGAAATTCACCGAGGCGGCGATTGCCAGTACCAGGCCGGACAGGAACGCGATGTTCTGCGACTCAAACAGCAGGCCGAGGATGATCGCCAGCACGCCGATGCACAGCGTGGCGATGCGCGACACGCGGATTTCCTGCTGCTCGCTGGCCTGGCCCTTGCGGATCACGCAGGCATACAGGTCGTGGGACACCGCCGACGCGCCGGACAACGCCAGCCCGGCGACCACGGCCAGGATGGTCGCGAAGGCCACCGCCGAAATGAACCCGAGGAACAGGTTGCCGCCCACGGCCTGTGCCAGGTGCACGGCGATCATGTTGCCGCCGCCGATGATCGCGCCGTTGGCATCCCGGAAGCTTGGGTCAGTACCCACCATGACGATGGCGCCGAAGCCGACGATGATCAGCAGCAGGTAGAAGTAGCCAATGAAACCGGTGGCGTAGAACACGCTCTTGCGCGCTTCCTTGGCGTCGCTGACGGTAAAGAAGCGCATCAGGATATGCGGCAACCCGGCGGTGCCGAACATCATGCCCAGCCCCAGGGAAATCGCATCGATCGGGTTCGACAGCAAGCCCCCCGGCGCCATGATCGCGCTGCCCTTGGCATGCACGGCGGTGGCCCCGGCGAACATCGCCTCGGTGCTGAAACCAAAGTGCTTGAGCACCATGAATGCCATGAAGGTGGTGCCGAACAGCAACATCACCGCCTTGATGATCTGCACCCAGGTGGTGGCGAGCATGCCGCCGAAGGTCACGTAGAACACCATCAGCACGCCCACCAGCATCACCGCGTACAGGTAGTCGATGCCGAACAGCAGCTCGATCAGCTTGCCGGCGCCCACCATCTGCGCCACCAGGTACATCAGCGCCACGGTCAGGGTGCCGAAGGCCGAGGTCAGGCGCACCGGGGTCTGCTCCAGGCGGTAGGACACCACATCGGCAAACGTGTACTTGCCCAGGTTGCGCAGGCGCTCGGCGATCAGGAACAGGATGATCGGCCAGCCGGCCAACACGCCCAGGGCGTAGAGCAGGCCGTCATAACCGTTGAGGAACATCATCGCCGAGATGCCGAGGAATGACGCCGCCGAGATCATGTCGCCGGCAATCGCCAGGCCATTCTGGAAGCCGCTCATGCCGCCGCCGGCGGTGTAGAAGTCGCTGGCGGAACGGGTGCGCAGGGCGGCCCAGCGAGTCACGCCGAGGGTGAACAGCACGAACACCAGGAACATGCCGATGGCGTTCCAGTTCAGTGGCCGGGATGCGCCGTCGGCGGCGACTGCAAGGTCCGTGGCCAATGCCAGCGGCAGGAGAAACCACGCTACCAGCCGGCTCATGCTGTGCACTCCTGCTTGAGTTTGTCGTTCAGCGGGTCGATCACATGGTTGGCGCGGTACACATAAAAGCCGGTCAGCGCGAACGCCAGCAGCACAATCACCACACCCACCAGCATGCCCACGGTGGTCACGCCACCGCTCAACGACTGCCCGAGGGTAGCCGGGGAGAACGCCACCAACAGCACAAACCCGAAATAGATCACCAGCATGATCAGCGACAGCGACCAGTACAGGTTCTGTTTGCGGCGTACCAACTGGATGAAATCGGGATGTCGACGGATGCGCTCGATATCGTCGGGGGTCATGGTGGTGTGCTCCTTTTTATTGTTGTTGTGGTTAAACCTGCGTCCTGTAGGAGCGAGCTTGCTCGCGAAAAACCTGAGGGCGCCGCGTTGATTCAGGCTACCCGCGTCATCGTTAACGATCTTCGCGAGCAAGCTCGCTCCTACAGGGGAGCGGTGTGTCCTTAAAGCTGATCGAAATCCAGTACCACCTTGTCGCTGACCGGGAATGCCTGGCACGACAGCACATAGCCGGCGGCCACTTCGTAGTCTTCGAGGGCGTGGTTGCTGTCCATCTCCACTTCGCCTTCGATGACTTTGCATTTGCAGGTGGAGCACACGCCGGCCTTGCACGAATACGGCAGCTCGGCGCCCTGGGCATTGCCCGCGTCGAGGATGCTCTGAGTGTTGCGGGGCAGGTCGAAGGCGAGGGCGCGGCCATCGCTGATCACCGTGATCTGGCTGACCGCCGCATCCACTTGCCGCGCCGCTTCGCGGGCCTCGCGCTTGTGCTGGCTGCCGGCGGCGGCGAACAGTTCGAAATGGATGCGCTCCGGCGCCATGCCCTTGGCCTTGAGGCTGTCGCGCACGGTCTCGGTCATCTCCTGCGGGCCGCAGATAAAGGCCGCGTCGAGGGCTTTCACGTCGAGCCAGCGGGAGAACAGTTGCTCGCACTTCTCGGCATTGATGCGGCCGTTGTAGAGGTCGACATCCTGCTGCTCGCGGCTGAACACGAAGATCAGGTTCAGGCGCTGCAGGTAGCGGTTCTTCAGGTCTTCGAGCTGTTCGCGAAACAGCGCGCCGGAGCTGGAACGGTTGCCGTACAGCAGCGTCACGCGACTGTGGGGCTCGGTTTGCAGGGTGGTCTTGATGATCGACAGGATCGGCGTGATACCGCTGCCGGCCGCCACTGCCAGGTAATGGCCGTGGCGAGCCGGATCAAGGTCCACATGAAAATGCCCGGCGGGCGGCATCACTTCCAGGCTGTGCCCGGCCTTGAGCTGCTCATTGGCAAAGGCGGAGAACCGTCCACCGGCCACGCGCTTGATGGCGATGCGCAGTTCACCGTCATTGACCCCGGTGCAGATCGAATAGGAACGGCGCACTTCCTCGCCATCCAGCTGGGTGCGCATCACCAGGTGCTGGCCCTGGGTGAAGTGGAAGCTGTCTTGCAGGTGCTGCGGAATCTCGAAGGCGATGGACACCGCGTCACGGGTCTCGTTGCGCACATCCTTGATGGTCAGGCTGTGAAATTTGCTCATTGTTGTTCTCCAACCAAGCGGGCCGCTGGCCCCTCAGATGCACTTGAAATAGTCGAACGGTTCCAGGCAATCGCGGCAGCGGTGCAGCGCCTTGCAGGCGGTGGAGCCGAATTCGCTGAGCACTTCGGTGTGGGTGCTGCCGCATTGCGGGCAAGCAATCACCGGGCTTTCTCCCAGCAGGCTGCGTTTGCTGCTACTGCCTTGGGGCGGTGCGATGCCGTAGGCCCGCAGGCGTTCGCGGCCGCTGCTGGTGATCCAGTCGGTGGTCCAGGCCGGGGTCAGCTTGCGTTCCAGTTGCGGCGCGCGGAAACCTGCCAGCTCCAATGCATCGCGGATGTCGCCCTCGATCACTTCGGTGGCGGGGCAGCCGGAGTAGGTCGGCGTGACCACCACATGCAAGTGGCCGGCCTGCCAGTCCAGGTCGCGCACTATGCCCAGGTCGACCACGCTCACCACCGGCACTTCCGGGTCCATGACCTGCGCCAGGGTGGCCCACGCGGCAGCCAGGTCGGTGGGTTGCGCCGGGCGTGCGCCCTGGTCGCTGGCGATCAGTTCACCAGGTTGCATCGGGGTACGCTCGGGGCAAAAACTGCATTTCCGCCAACAAAATTCCCAGGTGCTCGCTGTGCAAACCGCGGCGTGCATCCAGGTAGAAATAGCTCGCAGCAGGCGGCAGGGGCAGGGTGGCGCTGGTAAAGATTTCGCTGACCTGGGTCTGCCACGCTGCGGCAACCTGAGCGGCGTCCGGCGTAATGCCGGCGGCGTGCAGGCGCTGTTCACTGTCGTCGGCGCCGGTCAGTTCCACGGTGAACCGCCACAGCTCGGGGATCGCCGCGAGCATGCGTTTATGGCTTTCCTCGGTGCCGTCTCCCAGGCGCTCCACCCACTCGCCGGAGCGGCGCAGGTGATAGGTGACTTCCTTCACCGCCTTGGCCGCGATGCCGGCGATGCGTTCGTCGCTGGATTGGGCCAGGCCGCTCAACACCGGCAAGTGCCAGGCGTCATACAGGAATTGCTTGAGGATGGTCACCGCGTAGTCGCCATTGGGTTGTTCCACCAGCAGCAGGTTGCGATAGGCCCGCTCATCCCGGCGGAAGGCCAGGTGATCGGCGTCGCGCCCGTCGTCCAGCAGCTCGGCGGCGTATTCCAGCCAGTTGCGCGCCTGGCCCACCAGGTCGAGGCCGACGTTCATCAGCGCCAGTTCTTCTTCCAGCGCCGGCGCATGGCCGCACCACTGGCACAGGCGTTGGCCCTGGATCAGGGCGCTGTCGCCGAGGCGCAGCAGGTATTCGATCAGATCGGTTTCAGGGTTCATGGTCGACCTCACATATGCCCGACTTCGGCCGGCAACTCGTAGAAGCTGGCGTGGCGGTAGACCTTGTCATCGGCCGGGTCGAACAGCGGGTCTTTCTCGTCCGGCGACGAGGCGGTGATCAGCGCGGAAGGCACTACCCACAGGCTCACGCCTTCACTGCGGCGGGTGTACAGCTCCCGGGCATTCTCGATGGCCATGGTGGTGTCGGCGGCATGCACGCTGCCCACATGCTTGTGATTCAGGCCGTGCTTGCTGCGCACGAAGACTTCAAACAGGGTCCATTCAGACATAACGGTGACTCCACATCAGGTGGCCGATCAGGCGGCGTTCTTGTTCTGTTTTTTACGGGCGTGGGCGACGGCGGCTTCGCGTACCCAGGCACCGTCTTCAATCGCCTTGCGGCGGGTGGCGACGCGTTCCTGGTTGCACGGGCCGTTGCCCTTGAGCACTTCGTAGAACTCGCTCCACTGGATCTCGCCGAAATCGTAATGGCCGCGTTCGGCGTTCCACTTCAGGTCCGGGTCGGGGCAGGTGCAGCCCAGCAGCTCCAGCTGCGGGATGGTCTGGTCGATGAAGCGCTGGCGCAGTTCGTCGTTGCTCTGGCGCTTGATTTTCCAGGCCATGGACTGGGCGCTGTTGGGGGAGTGTTCGTCGCTGGGGCCGAACATCATCAGCGATGGCCACCAGAGGCGGTTGATTGCGTCCTGGACCATGTCTTTTTGCGCCTGGGTGCCCTGGCGCATCATGGTCAGCAGCAGTTCGTAGCCCTGGCGCTGGTGAAAGCTTTCTTCCTTGCAGATGCGCACCATGGCCCGGGAGTAGGGGCCGTAGGAGGTGCGCTGCAGTACCACCTGATTGACGATGGCGGCGCCGTCTACCAGCCAGCCTACTGCGCCCATGTCGGCCCAGTTCAGGGTGGGGTAGTTGAAGATGCTGGAGTACTTGGCCTTGCCGCTGTGGAGCTTGGCGATTTCTTCGTCGCGGTCGGCGCCCAGGGTTTCCATGGCGCTGTAGAGGTACAGGCCGTGGCCGGCTTCGTCCTGGATCTTGGCCATCAGTTGCAGCTTGCGTTTGAGGGTGGGGGCGCGGGTGACCCAGTTGCCCTCGGGCAGCATGCCGACGATTTCCGAGTGGGCGTGTTGGGAGATCTGGCGGATCAGGGTTTGACGGTAGGCGTCGGGCATCCAGTTCTTGGCTTCGATCTTGATTTCGGCGTCGATTTTTTCCTGGAAGGCGCGTTCCTGGTCGGACATCTCGGAGAGGTCCTTGATGCGCTTTACTCCGGTTTCTACAAGCTGTGCGTACATGGGGGGTCTCCCGCCTTGTGTTTTGTCGTAGGCATGGAGGACTTTATAAGCGATACGGAAATTAATATCAAACACAAAATTACGTGTCGTTATTTGATTTTGTATCGCTTTGCGGGAAGGGAGCAGATATCTGTCGCTACGGTAACGGCGGCATAGGGTTCCCGGTCATCGTGGTAAGCAGGGCCAGTAGGCAAAAAACAGGGCCGCTTTATGTGGGAGCGGGCTTGCTCGCGAAGAACCTGAGTGCGCCGCGTTGAATCAGGATGCCCGCGTCATCGTTAACGACCTTCGCGAGCAGGCCCGCTCCCACATTTGAACCGTGTGCGCCTTTGATTTTGCTGGTGCTCTACCCCCCACCCCAAAAAACGAGCAAAAAAAAGCCCCGCAAATGCGGGGCCAAAAAGGTGCAGCAGTCATGCCTTAGGGCGACGATCCATCACATGGCAAGCCTTGCCCTCAGACCGCTTGATCGAATGCAGCGGCTGCAAAACGATGCGCGAGCTGATCCCGATATACGTCTTGATGTGCCTGCTCAGTTCGCTGGAAACGGCTTTCTGTTGTTCATCATTGAGGTGCTGATGCTCAGCCTTGAGCTCCACATGCACATCCACACTGTCCAGGTTGCCATTACGATACAGATGTATCTCATAACACTCTGAAAGCTGTTTTATTTTAAGCACCTGCTCCTCGATCTGCGTGGGAAACACATTAACCCCGCGAATGATCAGCATGTCATCACTGCGCCCGGTGATCTTGTCGATCCGCCGCATCGGCCGCGCAGTCCCCGGCAGCAACCGCGTCAAATCCCGGGTGCGGTAGCGAATCATCGGCAGCGCCTCCTTGCTCAAGGAGGTAAACACCAGTTCACCCATCTGCCCGTCCGGCAGCACCTCACCCGTCACCGGGTCGATGATCTCCGGGTAGAAGTGATCCTCCCAAATGGTCGGGCCATCCTTGGTTTCCGCACACTCCATGGCCACCCCAGGCCCCATGATTTCCGACAGCCCGTAAATATCCAGCGCCGTAATCCCCAGTCGCGCCTCGATTGCACTGCGCAGCTCGGCAGTCCACGGCTCGGCCCCAAAGATCCCCAGTCGCAACGCCAGCTTCTGTGGATCAATGCCCTGGCGCTCGATTTCATCGGCAATGTTCAGCATGTACGAGGGCGTGACCATGATGATGTCCGGCTGGAAATCCTTGATCAGTTGCACCTGTTTTTCCGTCTGCCCGCCGGACATCGGAATCACCGTACAACCCAGGCGTTCCGCGCCGTAGTGGGCACCAAGGCCGCCGGTGAACAGCCCGTAGCCATAGGAAATATGCACCTTGTCGCCACGCCGCCCACCGGCCGCGCGGATCGAGCGGGCCACCACATTGGCCCAGGTGTCGATGTCGTTCTGGGTGTAACCCACCACCGTCGGCTTGCCGGTGGTGCCGCTGGAAGCGTGCAGGCGCACCACCTCGTTCATCGGCACGGCAAACATGCCGTAGGGGTAACTGTCCCGCAGGTCGCCCTTGGTGGTGAACGGGAACCTGGCCAGGTCGTCCAGGGACTTGATGTCATCCGGGTGCACCCCCAGCGCGTCGAAGCGCTGACGGTACAGCGGCACATTCTGGTAGGCGTGGCGCAGGCTCCAGCGCAGGCGCTCCAGTTGATGGGCGCGCAGTTCGTCGACGCTGGCGGTTTCCAGCGGGTCCAGCACAGGGTTAAGCACGGCGTTTGGAATAGGCATGTTCATGAGTTCACTCGAATTATTTTTGTGTATCAGCCCACCGCACACCGTGGGCTTTGAGTGCATGCCCCAAGGATACCGCTAGGCTCCCCGGGAATCGCGAATCTTTAGTCGGACAGGCGCTCGATGATCAGCGCGATGCCTTGGCCCACGCCGATGCACATGGTGCACAGGGCGTAGCGGCCGCCACGATCTTCCAGTTCATGCAGGGCGGTGGTTACCAGCCGTGCGCCGCTCATCCCCAGCGGATGGCCGAGGGCGATGGCGCCGCCGTTGGGGTTCACCCGTGGGTCGTTGTCCCCCAGGCCCAGCTCGCGCAGTACCGCCAGGCCCTGGGCGGCGAAGGCTTCGTTGAGCTCGATCACGTCCATGTCCGCCAGGCTCAGGTTGGCCAGTTCCAGCACCTTGCGGGTCGCCGGCACCGGGCCGATGCCCATGATGCGCGGTTCCACGCCGGCGGTGGCCATCGCCACCACCCGGCCGCGGGCGACCAGGCCGTGACGCTTGGCAACTTCCGCGCTGGCCAGCAGCAGGGCGCAGGCGCCGTCGTTGACCCCGGACGCATTGCCGGCGGTGATGCTGCCACCCTCGCGGAATGGCGTGCCGAGTTTCTGCAGTTGTTCAAGGGTGGTGTCGCCGCGGGGATGTTCGTCGTGTTCCACCACCTTGGCCGGGCCTTTGCGCTGGGGGATTTCCACCGCGACGATTTCCCTGGCCAGGCGCCCGCTGACCTGGGCGGCGGCTGCACGTTGCTGGCTGCGCAGGGCAAACGCGTCCTGGTCTGCGCGGGAGATATTGAACTGCTCGGCGACGTTTTCAGCGGTCTCCGGCATCGAGTCGATCCCGTAGGCCTTTTTCATCAGCGGGTTGACGAAGCGCCAGCCAATGGTGGTGTCATATAGCTGCGCATCGCGGGAAAACGCCTGTTCGGCCTTGCCCATTACCAGCGGTGCCCGGGACATCGATTCCACGCCGCCCACCAGCATCAAGCCAGCCTCGCCACAGCGAATCGCCCGGGCCGCGCTGCCGATGGCGTCCAGCCCCGAGCCGCACAAACGGTTGAGGGTGGTGCCCGGCACGCTCACCGGCAGCCCGGCCAGCAGCGCCGACATGCGCGCCACGTTGCGGTTGTCTTCGCCGGCCTGGTTGGCGCAGCCGTAGATCACATCGTCGACGCTGCTCCAGTCCACTTGCGGGTGGCGGCGCAGCAGTTCGCGCAGCGGCACCGCTCCGAGGTCGTCGGCGCGCACGCTGCTCAAGGCGCCGGCGTAGCGGCCGATCGGGGTGCGGACTGCGTCGATGATCAAGGCGTCATTCATTCGGATTCTCCTGCGCCAGCACCGTGCCGCGCACTTTGTAGGATTTGCCATGGAACAGCGCAATCAGCTGGCCCAGTTGGTTTTCGATACGGACGTCGTAGTTGCCGGTGCGACCCGAGCGGCTTTGCTCGCGGCAATCGGCACTCAAGGTGTCGCCCAGGTGGGCCGGGGCGATGTAGTCGATGCTGCAGCCCAGTGCCACGGTGGCGTCGTTGTAGCTGTTGCAGGCCAGGGCGAATGCCGAGTCCGCCAGCGCAAACAGGTAGCCGCCGTGGCAGGTGCCGTGGCCCTGGATCATGTCGGCGCGCACGCTCATGCCCAGTCGTGCGCAACCCGGCGCCACCGAGAGCAGGCGCATGCCCATGCCCTGGCTGGCGGCATCGCGGCTGAACATGGCCTGGGCGCACTGGTTGGCCAGGCTCATGGCTTCATGGTTGGTCATGTGGTGCGCTCCTTTCAGCGGCCCTTGAAGCTTGGGCTGCGTTTTTCCATGAAGGCGGCGACGCCTTCGCGGTAATCCTCGCTGCGCCCGGCCAGGCGTTGCAGGTCGCGCTCCAGCTCCAGCTGTTGGTCAAAGCTGTTGCTCAGGCTGGCGTTCAGGCTGCGCTTGATCAGCGCCAGGCCGTAGGTCGGTTGCGTGGCCAGGTGGCGGGCCAGGGTCAGGGCTTCGTTGCGCAATTCGGCGTCGTCCACGCAGCGGTAGATCAGGCCCCATTGCTCGGCCTGCTCGGCGCTCAGGCGGTTGCCCAGCAGGGCCAGCGCCTTGGCGCGGGCCATGCCCACCAGGCGCGGCAGGGTCCAGGTGCCGCCGGAATCGGGGATCAGGCCGATCTTGCAGAAGGCTTGGATGAAGTTCGCCGAGCGTGCTGCCAGCACCAGGTCGCAGGCCAGCGGGATGTTCGCGCCGGCACCGGCCGCCACGCCGTTGACCGCGCAGATCACCGGCAAAGGCAGGTCGCGCAGTTGGCGGATCAGCGGGTTGTAGAACTTCTCGATGGATTCGCCCAGGTCCGGCACCGCGCTGCCGGGTGCCACGTTGCGGTCGCTGAGGTCTTGCCCGGCGCAAAAGCCGCGGCCTTCACCGGTCAGCAGCAGCACGCGCACGTCGGGGTTTTCCTGGACTTGCTTCAACGCTTGCTGGACTTCGCCGTGCATCTGCGTGTTGAAGCTGTTGAGCTGGTCGGGGCGATTGAGGCTGAGCAGGGCGACGCCGGCCTCGATGGAAAACAGGATGTGTTCGAAGTTCATGGTCGTGAGGCCCTCACGGTGCACGCTCGGCGGTCAGCCGGCTCATTATTGGATCGGCGTGGTCAGCCGGTTTTGCCGGAGTATAGCTTTAACGTGATACATAAATGCAATGATAAAATTGATTTGGTGTGTCTTGTTTTGAGTTTGATGAAAATGAACTGCTCGCTGTGCTGGTCGGTGAATACCTGATAAATCCCCTATTTTATTGGCTTTACGTCGATTATCAGCGGCACCGTATCAAGCCACGGCGACACATGATTCAAGCGATACGCTTTTTCAGCTTTGTGCTTGTAAAAATGATGTGATACAAAATAAGCCAAGATCGGCATCGCTTTGCGAATACGCCATAAAAGGAATCCCCATGACTTGCTACAGCCTCGACGGCCTGACCCCGGTGGTCGACCCCACGGCCTACGTCCATCCCTCGGCGGTACTGATCGGCGACGTGATCATCGGCCCCCATTGCTATGTAGGGCCGCTGGCGAGTTTGCGCGGCGACTTCGGGCGCATCGTCCTCGAAGAAGGCGCCAACCTGCAGGACACCTGTGTGATGCACGGCTTCCCGGACAGCGATACGGTGGTCGAGCGCAACGGCCATATCGGCCACGGCGCCGTGCTGCACGGTTGCCGGATCGGCACCGATGCGCTGGTGGGCATGAATGCGGTGGTGATGGACAACGCCCGTATCGGCGCTCGCTCGTTCGTCTCGGCGGCGGCGTTCGTCAAAGCCGGTTTCGAGTGCCCTGAGCAGTCGTTGGTGATGGGCGCGCCGGCCAGCGTCAAGCGCAGCCTCAGTGATGAAGAGGTGCACTGGAAACAAACCGGCACCCGTGAATACCAGCGCCTGGCTCAGCGTTGCCTGGAGCAGATGCAGGAATGCGCACCCCTGAGCGCACCGGAAGCTGATCGCCCACGCATCAGCGACAGCGGCCTGCGGCCCAAGGGCAGATGAATCGCCTGCATCCCGACGCCGCTAAAAACGGTATATTTTCTCTTTTTGCCTCGGTACGCCCATGTCGTCACTGACACCCCTGAACCAACTGATTACCCGCTTCCAGGAGCAGACGCCGATTCGCGCCAGTTCCTTGATCATCACCTTGTACGGGGACGCCATCGAACCCCACGGCGGGACGGTGTGGCTGGGCAGCCTGATCCAGTTGCTCGAACCCATCGGCATCAATGAACGGCTGATCCGCACCTCGATCTTCCGCCTGACCAAGGAAGGCTGGCTGACCGCCGAAAAAGTCGGGCGCCGCAGCTACTACAGCCTGACCGGTGCCGGGCGTCGGCGTTTCGACAAGGCCTTCAAGCGGGTCTACAGCTCCAGCGTGCCGGCATGGGATGGCTCGTGGTGCCTGGTGATGCTCACGCAGTTGACCCAGGACAAGCGCAAACAAGTGCGTGAAGAGCTGGAGTGGCAAGGTTTTGGTGCGATTGCCCCGACCGTGCTGGCCTGCCCACGCAGCGACCGCGCCGACGTCAACGCCACCTTGCTCGACCTCGGCGCCCAGGAAGACACCATCGTCTTCGAAACCACCGCCCAGGATGTACTGGCCTCCAAGGCCCTGCGGGTGCAGGTGCGCGAGAGCTGGAACATCGAGGAGCTGGCGGCCCATTACAGCGAGTTCATCCAACTGTTCCGACCGCTCTGGCAAGCGCTTCGCGAGCAGGAACAGCTACAGCCTTCGGATTGTTTCCTGGCACGGGTCCTGCTTATCCATGAGTACCGCAAACTGCTGCTGCGCGACCCGCAATTGCCCGATGAATTGCTCCCCGGCGATTGGGAAGGCCGAGCCGCCCGCCAGTTGTGCCGCAATATTTACCGGTTGATCTACGCCAAGGCCGAGGAATGGCTGAACAGCGCGCTGGAAACTGCCGACGGCCCGTTGCCGGACGTTGGCGAAAGCTTTTACCGGCGGTTCGGAGGCCTGAAGTAAGGAGCGACGCTGTTCAGGAGAACGGGTGGAGTGATGTGGCGTAGAGAATAAAAATAAGCCTGCGTGAGGCCTGAACATGATGTCTTCAATTGCACAGCGCTGTGATGGGTTCGACCAATGGATCCATCAGATCAATCAGATCTGTGGCGCATTCGATGGGCAGATCCTGGGGGATGGTTTTTCCGGGCAGATCCGCGAGTACCAGAGCGGCGCGCTGAAACTCAGCTTTGTCGACGCCTGCCAGGCGCGGCTGTTTCGTACCCCCAGCCAAATCGCGGCGGGCGAGGGCGGCAAGTACTTTGCCGTGTTCCAGCTCGACGGCACGGCCGGCATGGCTCAGGGTGACAGCAAGGCGCTGTTGCGCGCCGGCGACATTACCCTGATCGATGCGGCGCACCCCAGCGACTTCACCTACAGCGAGAATTCGCGGCAGTTGTCGTTGATCCTGCCGTCGTACCTGGTGGAGCAGACCTTGCGTTTCAACCCGGTCAAATGCGGGCACCGGATCGAGGCGACGTCGCCGATGGCGATGCTGTCCCGGCAGCTGATTCTGGAGGCCACCCGGCAAGACAACCTGACCTTGCAGGAAAGCGAGGCGACGCTGGAGGCGATCATCAACCTGCTGCGCCCGGCGATCAGCCAGGCGGGCGAGGGCAGCGACGCCCATGAGCGAGTGTTCCGCAAGACGCTGGAGTGCATTGACCAGCACATTCGCTCCGAAGAGCTGTGCCCCGAGTGGCTGGCGCGGGAGGTGGGGATGTCGGTGCGCGGGCTGTACCGGATCTTTGCCCGCAAGGGCCTGGTGGTGGCGCGGTACATCAAGAACCGACGGCTGGATTTGTGTGCTGAATCCCTGCGCCAATCCAGGGTGGAGGAAAAGCTTTCGGTGCTGGGGTACTCGTGGGGGTTTTCGGATTCGAGTTATTTTTCGACGGCGTTCAAGTCACGGTTCGGCATTGCGCCGGGTGAGTACCGCAAACAACACGCCTGATCAGGGGATACGCCGATCAAAAATGTGGGAGCGGGCTTGCTCGCGAATGCGGTGGTTCAGTTGATGCATTGGGTGACTGACACACCGCATTCGCGAGCAAGCCCGCTCCCACATTTGGATCGCGTTTCGTTCAGTTGGGCATTCCATCTTCAATCGCAATCCCTTGCGCCCGCATTTCCTTGATCAAACCCGCCCTTGTGCCCGGCAGATTGAGCATCGCTTTGTGCCGCAATTCGGTGACTTCCTCGGCGCTATAGGGCTTGTAATCCACCGGCGTACTCTTGCCCGCCATCCCGTCCGGGCGCATCAGCCAGTTCAGCAAATCCGCCAGTTGCCCATCGTTCAGCGCCGACTGCGACATCCCCGGCACCCTTACCAAAAACTCCCGACCGCCTGGCACCTTCAGAAAGTTGCCGACGAACCCGGTCATCCTCGGTGTGTCGTTGGCCGCCGAGCCCATGCCGCTGCCCAGATGGCAGCCGGCACACTGCAGCTGATAGTTTGTCGCCACGCTGTACCCGGCCTGGGCGATCGGCGTTTGCGGCGACTCATTGCCCGGTGCGTGCTTCTGGTTTGGATTGGGAATGGCCCGAGCCTGGGCGAGCGGGGTGGCGAAGACACACATCAAGCTCAGCAAAAACAACGTACGCATGACAAGCCTCTTGCACTGACCTGTGGCGAGGAAGCTTGCTCCCGTTGGGCTGTGCTGCGGCCCCAAGATCTCTGGGAGCGCTTCGCACTCCAACGGGAGCAAGCTCCCTCGCCACAAGGGTGAGTTAAACCGCGACGCCGCGAATGATCGAGACCGTGCAGTGGTAGATGTGGGATTTGGCCGCCAGGCACCAGTTCACATCGTTGTTGTTGAACGGCCGGTATGCCGGTTCCTCACTGTCGTTACGCGTGCACGCGCACTGGGCGCAGCTTTGCTTACCGCAGCAGTCGTTATAGGAAATGATGTAGTCCTTGCCATCCGCCGGGTTGCGGCAGGTGCCGATCCAGGTCACCTGGGACGCCTCGGTGCCCGGTGGGCAGGAGGTCACCGAACCGCCACAGCAACTGCACAGGAAACCGTCGATGGAGCAGTAGCGCCAGTAGTCGCAACTGTTCGGGTCGCCCGGGTCACCGGCTTTCGGGTTATCGGCAGCCAGCGCCTTGCTGGTGCGGTCCAGGGGCAGCAGCAGGGGCAACGCTGCGCCTGCGACCATCAGCGAACCCATACGGGCCAACAGTTTGCGTCGCGACGTGGTGTCGGCCAGGCGACGGGTCGAGCGCTCGAATAACAGATCCAGCAATTTCATGAGAGTCTCCCTGCCTTAATCAGTGGCTATGGCCGTGGCTGTGGTCGTGGGGCTGCGGCTGGCTGTTGAGGTATTCCTGCAGCGTCGCGCTTTTCAGGTGTTCGACTTCGAACAGGCTGTCCAGGTGCTCGCGGGAATTGACCAGGCCCTTGGCGCGCAAGGTGCCGCTCTTGTCGATCAGCGCGGCATACGGCAGCTTGCCGATCTGGTAGGTCATGCCGACTTCCGGGCCGACCACGTAGGTGACGTCGTCAAGCTTGTGTTCGGTGATCAGCGCGTGCTGGGCTTCCATGTCGCCGTCGCTGATAAACACCACATCGAGTCGGTCAGCCTGTTCCCTGGCGATGGACTTGATCGCCGGCAACAGGGATTTGCAGATCGGGCAGGTGGGCGAGAGGAAGAACAGCAACTGGTTCTTCTCACCGGCATAGCCGAAGTTCACCGGGCGGCCTTTACGGTCGGAAGCGGTGACTTGCGGGGCCGGCTCATTCACCGCCACGCCCTTGTCGACCATCAGTGCGCCGGCCGGGGCGATGCGCCCGTGCAGCACACCAATCTGGCGCACCAGGCCCATCACGGCAAACGCCAGCGCCAGCAGCAGTACCCACAGCAGTACGTTGGAAACAATAAGGCCTTCCATTGATCACCTACCAATCAGTTTGAGCAGAAGAGGGGAGTTCGCCAGCAGGCCATCGGCTGCGGCGTAAATCAGCAGCGCGACGGCGCTGGCGGCGACGGTGACGAAGCCGTCGAAAAAAACCAGGTCACGGGCAATCGGCAGCACGCTGGCCAGCAGGGCCACGGCCACCAGTGCGCCGTTGCGCAACAGCAGGATTGGCCGCAACGGCTGCGCCTGGTCGGGGCCTGCGCAGCCGCAGTCGATGTCCCGGCGGCCGCGCCACAGGTTGATGCCAATGGCGGCGGCGTACAGTGCAATCAGGCCGGCGGCGCCGAGGGCGGCCCAGGAACGGCTGGCCGGCACCAGCAGGGCAAAGGCAATCACCAGTTCCAGCACCGGGATTACCCGGGCGGCGGGGCGAGTCACTGCCTCTGGCAGCAACTGGTAATCGGCCAGTTGCCGGGCGAAGCGTGCCGGTGCGCGCAACTTGTGGGTCGCGGCACTGGCCAGCAACACCGCGATGGCGAGGGCGCTGGCAATGATGAAGATCGGGTCGATATGCATGGCCGAACCTCTTTAGTAGCTCATGATCTGGGTCGCGGTCTTCGCTACCTTGGCCATGCTACCGGTGAGTTTATTGGTCTTGAGGTCGAAGATCTGCAAGCCGCCTTCGACGTCGGCGCCCAGCAACAGGGGCTTGTCGTCGCCGGTGGCCTGCATGCTCCAGACCGGGGTCGGGGCTTCCAGGGTGGCTATCTTCTTCATGGTCTTGAGGTCGTAGGCCCAGATGATGGTGCTCGGGTCTTCCCACTTCATCGGCTCGTGGTTGTCGTGCATCAGCACGTACATGCGGTTTAGTTTCGGTGCCACGGCCATCAACTGCCAGCCACCCGGGGCCCAGCCGGTTTTCTTTTCCGCGTCGGTGGTGAGTGACCAGGACGGCAGGATTTTCGGCTCATCGCCGGAGAAATCTACCGGGCGGATGGTGCCGGTGGTGGTGGTGAAGTAGTAGGTGTCGCCCACGTTCACCGCGCGTTCGTTGAGCTTCTCGGCGTTGGGGTCGAAGAAGTGCGTGCGGTTGCGCGAGGTTTCCTGGCCCTGCTCGTTCAGCGTCACCACTTGCAGGCTGCCGTCACCGCACAGGGAGGCGAAGCGGCGAGTGCCGACCGGGTAATTGAGTACGCAGCCCGGGATCGCGATTTCGGCGGTGACGGAGCGGGACTGTGTGTCGACCACGGTCACCGAGGTGGAGGGTGTGAAGTTGTAGACGTAGACGAAGCGGTCATCGCCGCTGGTCTTCAGGCCATAGCGCTGGGTCAGGGATTCGGCGCGTTTGTTCGGGATCAGCACTTCCCAGGCGGGCGACAGGCTGGAGCTGTCCCAGGCGGTGAGCACATCGGTGCGATCGCCCCGGGTGCCGCGGGAATAGTAGATGTCGGCGCTGTACAGGGTCTTCTGGTCGTGGCTCAGGGCCGAGGGCGCGGCGAAGCCGGTGGGGACCATGCCGAGGACGCGCTTCTTGTCGGGATCTACCACGGTGACGCGGCCGACCACGAAGCTTTCGAATTCGACGTCTACCACGAATGCGCGGTGGGCTTCCGGTGGAAAGGCCAGGGTGGTCTGGCCGATGGTGTCTGGCGGTAAATCCGCCCGGGCGCTGTTCAAGCCGAGTACAAGCAGGCCCAGACCCAGCGCTGACTGTACGTTGATCCTGTTGCTTCGCATTAGGGGCACTCCCTGAATTATTGTGTTTTGCTAATCGCGGGTGCTTTGGCAGATTCTTGCAAGTGGATTCTGCCTTGTGGGGCGATTGCAAGAATTGTTGTGTCTGCCAAGTGGTTGTGTGTCTGTGCCAATGGTTTGGGGTAGGGTGTATATCCGTTATTTTTGTTATGGCAGAAACGGGTTCCGCTCTTGCAGCGGCTCACTTTTGAACAGCCCTGTAGGCGCTGGCTTGCCGGCGATGGTCGTTAACGATGACGTTGGCATCCTGAATAAACGCGGCGACCTCACGTTTTTCGCCGGCAAGCCGGCTCCTACAGAAAAGCCGCTTCGCAAATGCCCCAATCTCACGACCCCACCAAAGGCAACGAAAAACTGAACACCGCCCCACACGGCTCCAGATTCTGCGCCCAGATATCCCCCTGATGCCGACCAATGATGTTCTTGCACAACGCCAGCCCAATCCCGTTACCACTCACCTTCGACGAAAAGAACCCGTCAAAGATTTTCTCCCGCGCCACGGCCTGAATCCCGCGCCCACAATCCTCGACACTCAACCGCGCCACGTTTCCATCCCGGCAGGCATGCAACCGCAGCACCCGACGCTCCACGGGCAGCTCACTCATCTCTTCAATGGCATTGAACGCCAGGTTCAGAATCACCTGCCCAATCAGCACCCTCTCGCACTGCACCATCAGCGGTTCCGCGCTCGGGACGATCTCCAGCCGCACCTGACTCGGCTCGGCCCGCAGGCTGATGAAATATCGGGTTTCCTGCAGCAACTCATTGAGGTCCAACCACTCCGCGCTCTGCTCCAGCTTGACCACATAATCACGCACACTCTTGATGATCGTTGACGCATGCTCGACCTGCCGCACGGCGCTTTGCAGCCCCCAGTTCACCCCCTGGTCGGCACTGTGGGTATCGCCCAGACGAATCAAAACCCCCTCGATAAAATTGCGCGTGGCCGCCAGTGGCTGGCTCAACTCATGAGCAATCGCCACCGCCATCTCGCCCATGGCGTTGTATCGGGCCAGGTATTCAAGCTGCTGTTCACTGACACGCCGGGCTTCCTCGGCGCGGATCAGGTCCCGCTTCACCTTGTCTTCCCGGGAAATATCACGGAACTGCACCATCAGCACGTCGCGCCCGTCCAGGTGCACCAGCGTCGCGACCGCTTCCGAAAGAATCTCCACCCCGGCCTTGGAGCGATAACACCACTCGATGGTGCGCTGGCCACTGCGGGCCGCGCGCTCAAGCCAACGCAAGCCGATGGAGCGCTTGTACTTCGGTGCGTCCCGGGTCATGTCCGGGGCCTTGAGCGGGATCAGTTCTTCCAGGGTAAACCCCAGCGCCGACAGCGCCGCGGTGTTGGCCCAGAGGATGTCCTTGCTCTGCGCATCGTGAAGGATGGTGCAGATCGGCATGGCTTCGATCAGGGTGTGGAAATCATTGTTATTGGGTAGGTACATCGCGTAGCCCTTGGCGGTGGAGGGGACGACTACGGTGGCAAGTTATACCGGTTTGCATCCGGGGGCACGCTCAGAAGTAATCGGGGGCGCACTAGGGGATTTCTTTAGCCGGTGGGCTGCACGCCCCAATAGTTGACGGTGGTCGGGCTTTTTACACTGGACCCATCAACGCCCGATACGGCGTCCATAACAACTACAACGGAGAAAGCCCATGCTGCGTTCGGCCCTCGTGCAACCAGACGCTTTACCCGACGTGCAGCCCGCGCTGTTCCAGCAGGTGCTCGATGAAGTGCGCCAGCGCCGCGACGAGTTCGACGCCGGCTCCCACGTGCCACGGGACATGATCGAACGCTTCAAGCAGGTGGGCATCTACCGGGCGGCCACGCCCCGTTGTTTCGGCGGCGATGCCCTGGCCCCCGCAACGTTCTTGCAGATGATCGAGCGCATATCCGAAGCCGATGGCTCCGCCGGCTGGGTCGCCAGCTTCGGCAGCGCCGGGGTGTATCTTGCGGCCTTGCCCCAGGAAACCCTCGCCGAACTGTATGCCGACAGCCCCGACCTGGTGTTTGCCGGTGGCCTGTTCCCGTTGCAGCCGGCGGAAACCGTCGAGGGCGGCTGGCAGGTCAACGGCACCTGGAAGTTTGCCAGCGGCTGCAAAGGCGCCGACCTGCTGGGCGTGGGCATCGGTGCGGCGGGCGGCAAGCCACGCACTGCCGTGTTCAAGCCCGGCCAGGTTGAAATCATCGAAAACTGGGACGTGGTCGGCCTCAAGGGCACCGGCAGCCATGACCTGCGAGTTACCGACCAATACATCGACGAGCGCTGGACCTTCATCCGTGGCGGCGCCGCCACCATCGACGAGCCGCTGTTTCGTTATCCCTCGATTGCCTACGCCGCCCAGGTGCTGGCGGTGGTCAACCTCGGCCTGGCCCGCGCGGCCCTCGATGAAATCAGCGCCATGGCCAGCGGCAGCGGCATCACCGGCGCGCCGAAACTGGCGGACCGCGCCTACGTGCGCATCGAAATCGCCAAGGCCGAAGCCCGGCTGAGCGCCGCTCGGGGCTTTTTCTACGGCGCCACCGAACAAGTGTGGAACTCGATCCTCGCCGGCAACCCGGTCACGGCCGAGCAAACCAGCCTGCTGCGCCTGACCGCCATTCACGTGTCCCAGGCCGGCGCCGCCGTGGTGCAGAGCGCCTACAGCCTGGCGGGCACCACCGCGATCTACCTGCGCCACCCGCTGCAGCGCTACCTGCGCGACGCCATGGTGGTGACCCAGCACGCCTTCCTCAGCGAAGGCCTGTACGACGGCGCGGGCTCGGTGTTCCTCGGCGTTCCTCCATTTCCTGGCTACATCTGACTTTCAAGGATCAACCCATGTCCCAAGCCACTCAAGGACCGCTGCGCGTCGTCTTCTGCATCGGCATCACCCAGAACTTTTTCGACCTGCCTACCGGCGAAGGCCTGAGCGTGTGGAAAGGCTTCAGCCAGATGATGGGCGACCTCGGCGCCATGCCGGGCATCAACGTGCTGGGGGCGATGGATGACGACCGCTTGATGGTCGGCCCGTCGACCACCTCGCCGTGGACCGTCTACATCATGGCCGACGTCGACTGCCACCAGTCGGTGATCGACGCCTGCAACCTGTTCCGTACCACGCCGGTGGGTGAATACAGCCTGTGGCGCTACGCCAAGGTCGAAGCACGGATCGGCCGCCCGCTGACCATTCCCGAAGCGGCCAGGGTGTGAGCCATGGACCTGTTGCAGCGTGTTGAAACCCTTGAAGGGGAGAGCCAGGTAAGGCGCTTGATGGCGCGCTACATGGACCTGTGCGACGTGCCCCGGGCGGCGACCAACGTTCGCGAGTTGGCCGAGCTGTTCACCGTGGATGCGGTGTGGGAAGGCATTGGCACAAGTACCGCGCAGACCTTCGGCCAGCATCGGGGGCGCGACGCGGTGGCGGCGTTTGTCGGCAGCTACCTGCCACCGTCGGAACACTTTGCGCTGAACCTGCATTACCTCACCAGTGAGTCGATCCAGGTAGACGGCAGCGCGGCTGCAGGGCAGTGGATCATGCAACAGATTTCCACCTACGCCGACCAGCGCAGCGAGTTGTTCGGCACGCGGCTGACCATCGATTTTCGCCGTGTCGACGGCACCTGGCTGATCGCGCATTTCCGTACGCAGCGCCTGTTCAATAGCATGTTGGGGGTGAACCCATGAGTACCTTCGTCAGCGAATTTTTACTCGGTGGCAGCGGCCGACGCGTGGCCATCAAGGATTCCATCGACATCGCCGGGTATCCGACCCGCTCGGGCAGTCGTGCCTTTGCCGATGCTCCGCCGGCGACGCGGCATGCGCACGTGGTGCAGGCGGTCCTGGATGCCGGCTGGCAGATCGTCGGCAAGACCAGCCTGCATGAACTGGCATTTGGCGTCACCGGCATCAACGACTGGAGCGGTACGCCCGTCAATCCCCAGGCGCCAGACCGCGTGCCGGGCGGCTCCTCCAGCGGTTCGGCCGCGGCGGTTGCGGCGGGCCTGGCGGATATCGCCATTGGTACCGACACCGGCGGCTCGGTGCGGGTGCCGGCGGCGTGCTGCGGGATTGCCGGGTTGAAACCGACCTATGGCCGAGTCAGCCGCATTGGCGCGCAACCGGCGGTATCCAGCCTCGATTGCGTCGGGCCGTTCGCCGCGAACATGCAGGACCTGATTGCCGCGATGCAGGTGATTTGCCCGGGTTTCCAGCCACAGGCGGCGCCGTCCGGCAGCGTGCCGGTGGGCTTTCTGGATGTGGCCTGTGAGCCATGGCTGAAGGCGAGCCTGATGGCTGCCGTCGACGCGGCCGGCTGGCGTCAGCAGCGTCTGCATCTGGACGACTTTGACACGGCGTTCGGCGCCGGCCTTACGGTGATTAACGTCGAAAACTGGGCAGCCTTCGGTCACCTCACCGGCAAGGGCCTGATCGGTGCGGATGTCGAACAACGCTTGTTGGCTGCCAGCCGCACCAGCGCTGCTGATTTGGCCGCAGCCGAAGTCGTGCGCACCCGCTTCAGTCATCAGGTGGACGCCGCGCTCGAAGAATTCTCCGTGTTGCTGCTGCCGACGATGCCAGACCTGCCGCCGACCCTGGCCGAAGCCCGCAACGGCAGCCAGGCCGTGGCCCGCATGACGCCATTGGTGCGGCCATTCAACCTCAGCGGCCACCCGGCGTTGACGGTGCCGGTGACCCTGGCCGCCAGCGAGCTGAAGGTGGGGCTGCAGATTGTCGGCCGCAAGGGCCAGGACGAATGGGTGTGTGCCCTCGGCGCACAACTGCAACAGAGCATCACGGCTCGCCAATAAGAACAACGCCTTGAGGAGGGCTCCATGAGTACCCATGAATACCGGCTGATTGCCAAATCGAAAAGCCTCGACGAGTTGGTCAAGCACGATCGCGTCGACGTCTCGCTGTACAACGACCCGGCGCTGTTCGAGGCCGAACTGGAAAAGATCTTCTACCGCACCTGGGTCTGGGTCGCCCATGAAAGCGAAGTGCGCAACAGCGGCGACTTCAAGACCGCGACCATCGGCCGGCGCCCGGTGATTGTGGTGCGCGACAAGAAAGGCGCGATCAACGTGCTGGAAAACCGCTGCCGCCACCGTGGCGCCACGGTTTGCGAGAAGCACAAGGGCAATGCCACCGGCTTCACCTGCCCGTATCACAGCTGGTCCTATGGCTTGGACGGCAAGCTGCGGGCGCTGCCTTACCCGGACGGCTACGAAGGCATCCTGGAAAAGTCCGAGTTACCCCTGACCAGCCTGCGGGTGGACAGCTACGCCGGGATGGTATTCGCCAGCTACAACGACGATATCGAACCGTTGGCCGACTTTCTCGGCGGCGCCAAACACTGGATGGACCTGTTCATGAAGCAGGGCGCCGGCTACCCGATCAAGACCCAGGGCGAACACAAGTTCAGCTTCAAGGGCAACTGGAAGATCCAGCTGGAAAACACCACCGACGGCTACCACTTCCCGATCGTGCACAAGTCGTTCATGTCGTCGGTGGACGCCGAGACCTCGGAAATGCTCTCGTTCATGACCGACGAGCAGGCCGTCACCCATTCCCTGGGCAATGGCCACAGCGTGATGGTGATGGTGCCCGAGCATGTCGACCTGGACCACGACGACGGTACCGAGCAGTTGCAGGAGCGTTTCGCCCACGTCACCAAAGAACTGTCGAAAACCATGGAGCCGGCCCAGGTGCGACGCATCGTGCGCTCGCTGCACGGCGCTGGGTTCAACCTCAACCTGTTTCCCAATGTCGCCATGTCGATGTCGTTCTTCCGGGTGCTGCGCCCGGTGTCGGTCACCGAGACCGAAATCCGCCACGTCGCCCTGGGCATGGAGGGCGGCCCACAGGTTGCCAACCGCGAGCGCCTGCGCATCCATGAACACTTCCAGGGCCCGTTCGGCTTTGGCAGCCCCGACGACGCCGAGGCCTGGGACCGGGTGCAACGCGGCTCGTATGCCGGCGTGGACGCACCGATCCTGGTCAACCGTGGCCTGAACCGCGAAGTGCTGGCCGACAACGGCGACAAGGTATCCCACGCCACTGATGAAGGCGGCATGCGCGGGGCCTATGACATGTGGAAAAGGATGATGAGCCAATGAACACCCTGACTGGTTTTACCGCACCGCTGGCCCAGGCAATCGAATTCATCTGGCGTGAAGCCGAACTGCTGGACCACAAGGACTACGTGCAATGGGCCGCGTTGTGGAGCGAGAGCGGGCGCTACGTCGTGCCGATCGACCCGGACACTGACGACTTTGAAGCCAACCTCAACTACGCCTATGACGATGCGCGCATGCGTGACCTGCGCATCGAACGGCTGACGGCGGGGTATTCACCGTCAGCGGTGGATGCGGCGAAAACCGTGCGCAGTGTCTCGCGATTCACCCTGGTGGAAGCGGCGGGCGAGGTGGTGGAGGTTAACTGTGCGCAGCTGCTGTACGCCTACAAGCGCGGAGTACACACGCCGTTCGTGGCCGACCTGAATTACCGCATCCGGTTCAGCGCCGGGGTCGCGACCCTGGAGCGCAAGGTGGTGCGGCTGATCAATTCCACCGACAGCCTGAGTGCACTCGGCTTTCTGTTGTAAGCACGATTCAAACAACGACACAAAACCAATGTGGGAGCGGGCTTGCTCGCGAATGCGGTGGATCAGTCGCCACATGCATTGACTGACACACCGCATTCGCGAGCAAGCCCGCTCCCACAGTTGAGACGAGGACATCCTGATGAACCGAATCGCGCTTGTAACCGGCGCCTCCCGTGGCCTCGGCGAATGCATCGCCCGGCGCCTGCACGCCGCAGGCTACCGCGTGGGCCTGGCGGATGTGCACCTGGACGGCGTGCAGCGCCTGGCCTCTGAACTCGACAACCGCGGCGAAACCGCCGTCGCCATCGAGCTGGACGTGCGCAACAAGGCCGATTTTATTCGCGCCCGGGACCTGCTCAGCGAGCGCTGGGGCGGCACCGATATCCTGGTGAACAACGCCGGGGTGTCGAAAGTTGCGGCGCTGATGGACATCACACCCGAGGAATTCGACGAATCGATGGCGATCAACCTGCGGGGCACGTTCGTGGCCTGCCAGGTGTTTGGTGCGCATTTCGCCGAACGAGGGTTCGGGCGCATCGTCAATATCGCCTCCCTCGCCGGGCAAAACGGCGGAACTGCCACTGGCGCGCATTACGCCGCGGCCAAGGGCGGCGTGGCTACGCTGACCAAGGTCTTCGCCCGTGAACTGGCGCCCCGGGGCGTGACGGTCAACAGCATTTCGCCAGGCCCGCTTGATTTGCCGGTAGTGCGCGAAACCGTGGCGCCGGAGCGCCTGGAGCAGATCCTCAAGTTTATCCCGACGGGCACCCTCGGCGACCCGCACACCATCGCCGACACCGTGCTGCTGTTGATCGCCGACCACGCCGCCTCGATCACGGGCGCGTGCTGGGACATCAACGGCGGGCTGTTCATGCGCTAGTCATCGCCGAAGAGAGTGGGCCTGCTGCGCAGTCCAGCGGGAGCAAGCTCCCTCGCCACAGGTTAGCGTTCAACCGAAACAACAGGATTCAGGTGCTGCAATGATGAAGGTGAAGATCGAACGCATCGTCGATGAAGCGCTGGATATCCGTTCCTTTCGCCTCGTGCGCAGTGACGGCCAGCCCCTCGACAGTTATGAGCCCGGGGCCCATGTGGACCTCACCGGGCCAACCGGCGTCACCCGCCAGTATTCGCTGTGCAGCCCGCCCCACGATGGCCGCGCGTACCTGGTGGCGGTGAAGAAAGAGGCGCAATCCCGTGGCGGCTCCCTGGCCCTGCATGAGCAGGTGCGGGAGGGCATGGAACTGGAGATGGGCGCGCCGCGCAACCTGTTCCGCCTCGACCCGGAGGCGCCGGCCCATGCGCTGTTTGCCGCCGGTATCGGGGTGACGCCGCTGTTGAGCATGGCCTATCGACTGGTCGACAGCGGCCAGCCGTGGTGCCTGCACTATTTTGCACGTTCGGCGCAGTACGCGGCGTTTACCCAGCTGTTGGCCGATACATTCGGCGAGCATGTGCAGTTTCACTATGGCGTCGAGCCGGGCGCGCTGGATGCGGCCTTGAGCGCCTGCCTGGAGCAGGCGGGCGCGGCTGCCCACGTCTACACCTGCGGCCCCGCGCCGTTCATGCACAAGGTGGTGGAAGTGGCGGCCCGCAGCCGTCCCGAGGAGGCGATTCACCTAGAGCACTTCCAGGCCGACCCGGCGGCGAATGTCGGGCCCAGCGGTGGTTTCGAGGTGGAGCTGGCCAGCTCCGGCGTGGTGCTGCAAGTACCGGCGAATACCAGCCTGGTGGACGTATTGCAGGCCCACGGTTGCGACATCGACACCGAGTGCCGCGAAGGCATCTGCGGCACCTGCATTGTCGAGGTGCTGGAAGGCGTGCCCGAGCACCGTGACAATTGCCTGTCGACCAAGGAGAAGGCCGCCAACCGGCAGATTTGTGCGTGTGTTTCCCGGGCGGTATCCGCTCGTCTGGTATTGGATATTTGATCGGCGCTACCCGTAAGATTGCTGGGACCAAAAAAATAAAAAACGTGAGGCCTTGCGGTCATGATGAGTTCAACGGTGCAACGTAACGAATCGTTCGAGCGTTGGTTACAGCAGGTTAACCAGGCCTGTGGACGCTTCGATGCCAGGGCCCTGGGCGCGGGGTTTTATGGGGAGTTGAGCGAGTTTCGCAGCGGCGCGATCAAGCTCAGCGTGGTCGATATGGCCCAGGTGCATCTGTATCGCAGCAGCAAGGAAGTCAGTACGGGCAATGAAGGGCACTACTACGCGGTGTTCCAGTTGCAGGGCAGCGCGCAGCTGGAACAGGGCGACAACCGTGCGCAGCTGGGCTGCGGTGACATCGCCCTGATCGACGCCTGCCGCCCCAGTGACATGACCTACCACGACAACTCCCGGCAATTGTCGCTGATCCTGCCGCGCCAGGTGGTGGAGCGCGGTTCGCACTTCACGGCGGTCAACTGCGCGACGCGGATCTCGGCGCGCACGCCGTTGGCGCTGATGGCCAGCCAGATGGTGCTCGACACCCGCCAGCAAAACGACCTGGGCATGCAGGAAAGCGAAGCCGTGCTGGATGCATTGGTCAGCCTGCTGCTGCCGGGGATCAGCGCCCGGGACAACGGCGTGGACACCCAGGAACGGCAGTTTCGCAAGACCATCGCCTACATCGATGCGCACATCGGCGCCGAAGAACTCTGCCCCGAGCTGATCGCCCGGGAAGTCGGGGTGTCGGTGCGCGGGCTGTACCGGATGTTTTCCAAGCGCGGGCTGGTGGTGGCGCAATACATCAAGCACCGACGCCTGGATTTCTGCGCCGAAACCCTGCGCCATTCGCCGGCGGAGCAGAAGCTGTCGGCACTCTGTTATGCCTGGGGCTTCTCCGACTCCAGCTACTTCTCATCGGCGTTCAAGTCGCGCTTCGGCGTGTCACCGGGCGAGTACCGCAAGCGCTATAGCCATCATTGATGCGTGCCGCTCCCGAACCTGGAATGCATTTTCCTGTGGGAGCCGGGCTTGCCCGCGATGCAGGCCACTCGGTCTGACAGGTACACCGCCGCGATCCCTTCGCAGCCTCGCCAAGGCTCGACAGCTCCCACATTCAATCATCGCGCCCTAGGGATACAACACCTCGCGGACCAGCATGGCGATGCTGGTCACGCCCATCTTTTCCTTGATCTTGGTGCGGTGCACGTCAACGGTCTTCACGCTGATGTTCAGCTCGCGGGCAATCACCTTGCTCGCCTTGCCGTCCACCACCAGCATCAACACTTCTCGCTCCCGACTCGTCAGCAGCGCCAGCTTGCCTTGCAGGTGCTCGCGCTGTTCCTGGTCGGCCTGGGCCTGTACAGCGGTCTTCAGCGCGGCCTGGATGCGGTCGATCATCTGTTGCGGGTTGTAGGGCTTCTCGACGAAATCCAGCGCGCCGTTTTTCATTGCGGTGACCGACATCGGTATGTCGCCGTGGGCCGACACGAAGATGGTCGGCAAGGTGCTGCCGCGCCGGTTGAGGATCTCCTGCAACTGGAAGCCGCTGGTCTGCGGCATGCGCACGTCCAGCACCAGGCAGGCGGGCTGGCGCGGGTCGTAGTGCGCAAGGAACTCTTCGGCCCCGGCGAAACATTGGGCCTTTACGCTGACCGACTCCAGCAGCCAGGCCAGCGAGGTACGCAGGTCTTTGTCGTCATCAACGATGTAAACAATCGGTGTGCGAATTTCCATCAGGGACTGCCACGAGAATTTCTAATTATTGTTTTCGCACGCGGGCACGCTGCGGCGGACATTGGCTCATCTGTGGAGCCTTGCCAGCAGAATACCCAGTGTGAACGGCCCTGACGATAAAGAAACCACCTAGTCGGCATGGGGATCGTCTGAATGGTCGCGCCGCACGGGGCGTCTTAGTCTTGTGGCATCACCCACGGACCGTAAAGGGGCACCGACATGGCCGACCTGAGCCAGCAGCAAATCGACTTTCGCAACGCCATGGCGCAACTGCCGGCCGCGGTGAACATCATCACCACCAACGGCCCGGGCGGGCGTTGCGGGATCACGGCGAGTGCGGTGTGCTCGGTGACGGATTCGCCCCCCACGGTGTTGGTGTGCGTGAACCGCGGGAGTGCGACCCATGATGTGTTCCGTACCAATGGGCAGCTGTGCGTGAACGTGCTGTGCGGGGAGCAGGAAGAGCTGGCGCGGCACTTTGCCGGGATGACCCAGGTGCCCATGGCGGAGCGGTTTGCCTGGGACCTGTGGGACGGAGGCGAGGCGGGGGTGCCGGTGCTGCGGGATGCGCTGGTGCAGCTGGAAGGGCGTATCAGTGAGTGCAAGGAGGTAGGGTCGCATTCGGTGATGTTCGTGGAGTTGTCGCGGGTTGGGGTGCGGGGGCAGGGCGACAGCCTGGTGTACTTCAACCGGCTGTTTCACCGGATTGAGCATGCTGGCGCCCATTGCTGAAGGTTCAGGAGATCAAATGTGGGAGCGGGCTTGCTCGCGAAGGCGGTGTATCAGAAACCTATTCAGTGGCTGACACTCTGTCTTCGCGAGCAAGCCCGCTCCCACATGGGGCCTGCGGGGCAGTTGTTGGTCAGATGCGAAAGCTGCCCACCAGCTGATTCAAGCGTTCCGCTTCACGCTCAAGCTCGGTACAGGCCTGCAGCGTCGACTGCAGGTTTTCCACCCCGGCCTGGTTCAGCATATTGATCTCGGTAATGTCCACATTCAGCGCTTCCACCACCGACGTCTGCTCCTCGGTCGCCGCCGCCACCGACTGGTTGACGTTATCAATCTCGCCAATCCTCTGCGTCACACTGGCCAGCCGCGTACCCGCCAGGTTGGCGATGCTCACGCTTTCCTCGCTGTGCTGCTGGCTCTCGGTCATGGTGCTGACGGATTCCCGTGCGCCCACCTGCAACTCTTCGATCATCTGCTGAATCTCCAGCGCCGACTCCTGGGTGCGATAGGCCAGGCTGCGCACCTCATCGGCCACCACCGCAAACCCGCGCCCGGCCTCACCGGCCCGGGCCGCTTCAATGGCGGCGTTCAGTGCCAGCAGATTGGTCTGCTGGGAGATGCCCTTGATCACCTCCAGGATTTGCCCGATGTTCACCGTCTTGTGATTCAGCGCATCGATGTGCACGCACGAGGCGCTGATCTTGCCCGACAGTTCATTCATCACGGCAATCGTGCGCTCCACCACCTGGCGCCCGTCCTCAGCCTGTTGCCGGGCGCCGGAGGCTTGCTGCGACGCATCGGAGGCATTACGGGCGATTTCCTGGGCGGCGGCGCCCAGTTCGTTGATCGCCGCCGCGACACTGTTGGTGCGGGTCGCCTGTTCATCGAAGTTGTTCAGCGAGGAATTCGAGGCCAGCAGCACCCGCTTGACCACCTGGTTGACCCCGAGCCCCGCTGAAGACACTTCGCGGATCGACTGGTGGATGCGTTCGACAAAACGGTTGAAGGCGCTGGCCAACTGGCCGATCTCGTCCCGGGATTGCACCTCCAGCCGCCGCGTCAGGTCGCCTTCGCCACGGGAAATGTCCTCCATCACCCGGGTCAGGGTTTGCAGCGGCCGGGTGATGCGCAGCGCGGCGTACCAGATCAACAGCAGGCCGAGCAGGGCCGAGCCGCCACCCAGCAGCAGTTCCAGGGCGGTGCTTTTCACCCTTTGGGCATCGAGTTGCTGTTGCAGCGCAGTGACCGGCGCCAGCAGCACCGACTGCGGCACGCCCACCAGAACGCCCCACGGTGCGGCACCGGCAATCGGTGCCAGCGGTTCGAGTAGCTTGATTTGCTGTTGATCGACAAAGGTTTGCGGTTGCCCCTGGCGCAACGCGTCCAGTACCTGGGCGCCATCGTGCATGACTTCGCTGATCGGCTGCCCGAGGCGGCTGGCGTCCTCGCTGTAGGCGGAAATCACGCCTTCGGGGCTGACGATGCTGACTTGCCCGTGGCCGTCGAACAGTTGCCCGGCGCTGGTATGGCTGGCCTGTTGCAAGGCCGCCAGGTTGATGTCCAGGCCAATCACCGCGATCACCTTGCCGTGCTCCATCAGCGGGAACGCAATGCTGGTCACCAGCTTGCGGCTGCCGGAAGCCTCGTCGAAATACGGCTCCAGCACACAGGCCCTGGCGGTGTCGCGGGCGCAGGTGTAGAAGGCGTTGTACGGCGCGCCGCTGGGGCCGGGCGAGGTATTGGCCAGCAGCGCTTCGTCGCCGACTACCGCTGTCAGTTCACCCGGGGTGGCCTGCACCCAGTATTGGGCGAAGCGCCCGGCCTCGTTGCTGCCGACGGCGGCCTGGTCGACGAACTGGGCATCGTCACCGTCCAGGGCATTGGCTTCGAAAATGACGTAAATCCCGAGCAGGTCGGGCTTGTCGACCAGGGCCTGGCGCAGCTGGGTATTCAGCTCCTGGCGCAACTCTGGGCGGGTCAGTTTGCCCTGTTGTTGCAGTTGCCGCAGGTACAGCACATAACGCGACAAGCCCTGGCCGTATTCATGGGTTTGCATGAAGGTGCGTTGCACCTGCATGGCCTGAACTTGCCCCAGTGCCTGCATGTGTTCCTTGGCGGCGGCAGCGAGCATGTCGCTGCTGGCCTGGGCCACGTGCTGGCTGCTCTGGTGGGTCTGGTACAGCGACAGGCTCATCAGCAGGCCGACCACCAATAACAGGCAGAGGCCGGCGAGCAGGGCGATCTTGCTCTGGATCGTGAGGAATTTCGTGTGCATTGCGAAGGCCTTGGCCAGGCGGGGCGATGGCGGCGCCACCGCCCCGGCCGGGCTTAGAAGTTAGTGGCGAACACCACTTGGCTGTAGAGGTTTTTATCGTGGTTGCCCAGCTGCGTGCCGCCTTGCTCGGCGCTCTTGTCCGGCTGGTACAGGCCGATCAGCGGCATCACCGTCAGGTGGTCGTTGACGTGCCATTCGGCATACAGGTCCAGCTCGTGGCCGTCGCTGTTGCCGAGGTTGCGGTCGATGGTCTTGAAGTCGAACAACACCGCGCCGACGTTGAGGTTCTGCAGGGGCGAAACCTTGAACGTGACGTTCTGGATGCGTGAGTTGTTGTTGAACGGCCCGGCGTAGTTGCCCGCCACTTCACCCTGGAACCAGGTGCCGTAGCCACGGCTGAAACCGTAGAACAGCGGGTCGAAGCCTTCCGAGAAGCGGCTGTAGCGGTAGCTCACATACGGCGTCCAGGTCACGTCGGAGAAGGTCCAGCCAGCTTCCAGGTACCAGGCGTCTTCGTTGCCGGTGTGGGGCTTGTCCTGCCAGGCGTATTCGCCGGACAGGAACAGGTTGGTCACCCCGGCATTGCCCGTGGCCCGCAGGCTGTAGGTCTTCATGCCATCGCGTTCCAGCTGCGTGGGGGAGGCGTACTGCTTGTCGACGTCGGTGGTGTCGATGTACGTCAGCCCCACGGTGCCTTCGGCGGCCACGTGTTCGAGGGTGGCGACGTACATCTCGGTCTTGGCCTGGGCACGGTTATCGGACTTGAGCCACATCAGGTCGCTGCGCCAGCCGTCCTTGCCGCCCAGGCGCAACACGGCGGTTTCGTCGAAGGCCTTGCGGGCGGCGATGTAGTAGCCGCCGCCGCGATTGAGGTCGCCATCGGCCACGCCCTTGCCGAAGTTCAGCGCGTCGCCGTCAATCAGGAAACCGTCGCCGACCACGATGTTCTGGCGGCCGAAGGACAGGTCCACGCCATTCTCGCCCAGGGCCTCAAACAACTTGCCCGAGCGCCAGCCGAGGTAGGCGTCTTCGAATTGGGTGGTGCGCTCCGAACCGTCGCTGAAACCTGCGGCATCGCCGTCGCCCCAGGTGCCGGAACTCAGCAGGTTGGCCGCACCGTAGGTGGTGCCGGCGCCGCTGAAGCTTTTGTCGAAGCTCAGGCCGTACTTCACGTAGCCCTCGCGCCAGGACGAGGAGCCCTTGGCCAGGCGGCCGGATTGACTGTAGTTCTGCTGGCTGTGGAAGGCACCGAATACCGCTTCCAGCGTGGCGTTCAGATGACTGCTGTCATCGGCGTACAGCTCATAAGCGCCGGCCGGGTTGGCGCCGATCATCAGCGCGAGGGTCGAGAGACGAAGCAAGGGGGACTTGAGCATGGTGTGGCATCCATTCTTGTTCATGACCACAGGGTTGGGGTCTGCCGCGATACTAATGCTGGCGAAGTGACGTGCCTTTTGTCTGGTTGCCAAAGACTTGACTGTGCTTGCCAGAATCCACGGTTTGGCAGCCCGGCCAATACGACTGGCACGCAGGGCAAAACCCGAGCGACCTTGAGCCCTGACAATCGTCGGCAACTTCGATGATTTCCAAGGTCGTTTTTCTATGTTCACTGCACACAGATTTTCCCTGGCCGGCCTGCTGTCGCTGGTCCTGGCCCACAGCGCATTCGCCGCTGAATGCGGCCCTGACCAGAACCGTGGCGCCCAGGTTTTCGCCAACGAATGCAGCGTGTGCCATGCGGTGGCGAAGGGCGGCGCGACAATGATGGGGCCAAACCTGGCGGGCGTTTACGGACGTAAATCCGGCTCCCTGGCGGGCTTCAGCTACTCCCAGGCGATGCGTGACAAAAACGTCGAGTGGCAAGCCGAGACCATCGCGCAATTCATCACCCAACCCCAGGCGTTTGTGCCCGGCACCTACATGCCCTACATGGGCCTGGCTTCGGCCGACGATCGCCAAGCGGTCGCCTGCTTTCTCAAAGAACAGCATTGAATACAGGTGAATCATGAGCAACGTTGAAATCCTGCCGCAGGTGGCTGCATTCCTGGACCGTCGTCATGGCTGCTTTATCGATGGCCAGTGGGTATTTGCCGAGGGCGAACACATCAAGGTGATCAACCCGGCCACCGGGCAAACCCTGTGCGAAACCCTCGACGCGCCGCTGCACGTGGTGGAGCAGGCGGTGCAGTCGTCCCATGCGGCGTTCAAGTCCCGCGTGTGGTCGGGATTGCGCCCGGCCGACCGTGAGCGGATTTTGCTGAACTTCACCGCGTTGGTTGAGGCCCATGCCGAGGAGCTGGCGCAGCTGGAAACCCTGAGCCAGGGCAAGTCGATCAACCTGGCGCGGGGGCTGGATCTGAACGCCACGGTGGAGTTCATGCGCTACATGTCGGGCTGGGCGACCAAGATCGAAGGGCAGACCTTCGACGTGTCCATCCCTTTGCCACCGGGGGCCAGGTTCACTGCGTTCACCAAGCGCGAGCCAGTGGGCGTGGTGGTGGGCATCGTGCCGTGGAATTTCCCGCTGCTGATTGCGGCCTGGAAATTGATGCCGGCGCTGGCGACCGGGTGCACGGTGATCATCAAGCCGGCGATGGAAACGCCGCTGACGGCGATGCGCCTGGCGGAGCTGGCGCTGGAGGCGGGGATTCCGGCGGGGGTGTTCAACGTGGTGACCGGCGGCGGGGCCTCGGTGGGGGGCGTTCTGACTGCTCATCCGTTGGTGAGCAAGGTGTCGTTTACCGGTTCGACTGCGGTGGGCAAGAGCGTGGGGGTGGCGTGCATGGAGAACATGACGCGGTTTGCCCTGGAGTTGGGGGGCAAGAATCCGATGATCGTGTTGGCGGATGCGGATATTGATAAGGCGATCCAGGGGGCGATCCTGGGTGGGTTGCTGAACAACGGACAGGTGTGTGCGGCGGCTTCGCGCTTTTATGTGCATCGTTCAGTGTATGACCGGTTTGTCGAGGGGTTGGCGGCCGCGGTGTCGGCGATGCCGTTGGGGGCGGGGATGGATGGTGAGGCGGCGATTAATCCGTTGGTGTCGCGCAAGCAGCAGCAAGGGGTACTGCGCCATATCGAGCAGGCCCGGGCTGAAGGGGCGCGGGTGGTGATCGGTGGGGATGAGGTTGCGGGTGAGGGGTTTTATGTGCGGCCGACGATTTTGGCGGATATCGATCATGGGATGGCGGTGGCCCGGGAGGAGGTGTTTGGGCCGGTGTTGGGGGTGATGGCGTTTGATGATGAGGATGCGGTGATTGAGTTGGCCAATGACAATCGGTATGGGTTGGCGGCCAGTCTTTGGACCAATGATCTGGGGAAGGCGATGAATCTGGTGCCGCGGATCGAGGCGGGGACTGTTTGGGTGAATGCGCATGTGTTGCTGGACCCGGCGATGCCGTTTGGCGGGGTGAAGCAATCGGGGATGGGGCGGGAGTTTGGGCGGGCGGTAATTGAGGCTTATACCGAGCTGAAGTCGGTGTGTATTGCGCATTGATTGGGGGCATATCCGTTATTTAGGTCACGGCGACTTATGGTTTCGCTCTTACAGCGAGTCACTTTGCAAAAGCGTGTACGGACCGGACA
>NZ_JACAPN010000001.1:0-170319 GCF_013385665.1 Pseudomonas sp. D4002 | reverse complement strand
TTGTACATACAAGCATATGCAATCAAGCGGCCAACTTTGCGCGCAAGGTTTGAAGATTTTTCCGGGACGAGGGTGGAAGCCTTGGAAAACAAGGCTTCGCAGCATGATGAATTTTCTTACGGGGGATTTTTACAGTGCGGGAGACTTGTCATCGAGGCAGGGCTTTGCGCCATGCTGGGGCGTTCGGTAACAAGTTGGTGCGGGAAGAGGGAAACAAAATGTGGGGGAAGAAACCCCCACCTGTTCAGGCGGCGGCAGTCAATTCGATAACGCAGCAACGGCCAGTCACGCTGACGTCCAGCAGGCCGGTGTTACCGTCCAGTTGCAGGCAGTCGTGACGGTTCAGCCGCTCACCGAGCACCTTCACTTCATCGGCCACGCTGAACACCAGCACGGTGTGCGCGGCACTGAAGAAACGCTGCGTGCCGTCCATCCATTGCAACCGCGCTTGATAGCGCTGCGGCGAATAGATGAGGTTGAAATCGCGGATCGGCCCGCCGATCAAGCGGCAGGACACCTGGCTGTCGCCCTTGAACGGGAATGGCTGCAGCGGTAACAACCCGAGTTGTTCCTCGCCATCCACCGTCAGCACCATGCCCGAGCCTTGCAGCACGGTGATAATGCGCTGGTACCCGGCAAAGGTGGAGAACCCGCCCGACTCGGCGATATCGGCAATCGACAGGCGCCAGCCGAAACCGTCCAGGCCCTCCCCCGCGTCACGGGTGATTTCTTCAGTGCTGCCGCCGCCGTTTTTCCACGGCATGCGAATGTAATCGGTAGCGCGCCAGACTTTCATCGAACTCATTTACTGAAACGTCCTTCCAGGCTATGACGGGAACCGGGGTGGATCAAACGTGCGGCCGTGACCGGTTGGCGGCCAGACCAGGTGCGGCGGCGAATCAGCAGGCATGGCTCGCTGGTTTCGATTTGCAGCAGCTTGCATTCGTCGGCGTCGGCCAGAATCGCCTCGACCACGTGCTCGCCTTCGGTCAACGGCGCCACCTGGTTGAGGTAGGCATAGGGCGTTTGCTGGGTGAAATCCTGCTGCAGGTATTCCGGTGCTACCAGGGCGTTGACGAAACGGTCTTCGATTTGCACCGGAATGTCGTTTTCGTAGTGCACGATCAACGAGTGGAACACCCGCCCGCCTTCGCGCATTTCCAGCGCGACGGCGCGCTCGGAGCCGGCGGCTTCTTCACCGAGGGTAATGACCTTGCACGTATGGCGATGACCGCGAGAGGCGATCTCATCGGCAATGTTGTGCACTTCAAACAGCGCCGACTGGCTCTTGGGCTCGGCGACAAAGGTGCCCACACCTTGCATGCGTACCAGCAGGCCTTCAGCAGTCAACTCGCGCAGGGCGCGGTTGATGGTCATGCGGCTGAAGCCCAACTGGTTGACCAGTTCGCTCTCCGAAGGCACGCGATAATGCGGCGGCCAGTTGCCGTTGAGAATCTGCTGGCTGATCATCTGTTTGACGCGGGCATACAAGGGCGCCGGACTTTCGTCCATGTGGGCAGCCAGTGGAGACTTGGCGGGCGGAGTCGACACAGGAAATCCTTGTAGGTGAAAAAGAAGCATAGCTTGCCGGAGTTTACCGAGCAGGCAAACGTCTGTATATGTATATACAAATAAACACACGACTGGGGTGCCTGAATCATGTCCGCTTTCTTTGCCGAACGCGCGCTGCTGCCTAATGGATGGGCCAACGATGTACGTCTTGAAGTCAGCGCCGATGGCCTGCTGACCAAGGTTGAGCCCAACGCCAGTGCAGACGGTGCCGAACGGCTCAGGGGCCCCGTGCTGGCGGGCATGCCGAACCTGCATTCCCACGCATTCCAGCGCGCGATGGCCGGGCTGGCGGAAGTGGCCGGCAACCCGAATGACAGTTTCTGGACCTGGCGCGACCTGATGTATCGGATGGTCGGCAAGATCCGCCCCGACCAGTTGCAGGTCATCGCGCGCCAGTTGTATATCGAAATGCTCAAGGCCGGCTACACCTCGGTGGCCGAATTTCACTACGTGCACCACGACGTCAGCGGCCAGCCCTATGCCGACCCTGCGGAGCTGTCGCGGCAAATCAGCCAGGCGGCCGCCAGCAGCGGTATCGGCCTGACGTTGTTGCCGGTGCTCTACAGCCACTCCGGTTTCGGCGGCCAGGCACCCAATGAAGGCCAGCGCCGCTTTATCAACAGCACCGAAAATTACCTGAGCCTGCAATCACGCCTGCAACCGATTCTGGCCGCGCAACCGGCACAACGGCTGGGCCTGTGTTTCCACTCGCTGCGCGCCGTCACACCGCAACAGATCAGCGAAGTGCTGGCCTCCAGCGACAAGGCGTGCCCGGTGCATATCCACATCGCCGAGCAGCAGAAGGAAGTCGACGACTGCCTGGCCTGGAGCGGCCAGCGCCCGCTGCAATGGTTATATGACCATGTTGAAGTGGATCAGCGCTGGTGCCTGGTGCACGCCACCCACGCCAATCCGGAAGAAGTGACGTTGATGGCCAGGAGCCGGGCGATTGCCGGGTTGTGCCTGACCACTGAAGCCAACCTGGGCGACGGGATTTTCCCGGCGGTGGACTTCCTGGCCCAGGGCGGGCGCATGGGGATTGGTTCCGACAGCCATGTGTCACTGAGCGTGGTGGAAGAATTGCGCTGGCTGGAATATGGGCAGCGGCTGCGGGACCAGCGGCGCAACCGGCTGTATCGCAGCGATCAACCGATGGTTGGGCGTACGCTGTTCGATGCCGCGCTGGACGGCGGTGCCGAAGCGTTGGGGCAGCCGATTGGGCGCCTGGAAGTTGGCAAACGTGCGGACTGGCTGGTGCTGGACGGCAACGATCCGTACCTGGCGACAGCGAACGAAGACGGGATCCTCAATCGCTGGTTGTTTGCCGGTGGTGATCGCCAGGTGCGCGACGTGCTGGTCAACGGCCAGTGGGTGATTCGCGACGGGCATCACGCCGCCGAAGAAGACAGCAGCCGGGCGTTTACCCAGGTCTTGCGGGATTTGCTGGGCTGACAGACGACACATAACAAATGTGGGAGCGGGCTTGCTCGCGAAAGCAGTGGATCAGTCAATACATCTGGTGACTGTCACACCGCCTTCGCGAGCAAGCCCGCTCCCACATTGGATTGGCGCTGTTTCGTATTACTGCGAGGTCTTCGCCATCTGCTTGTCCGACGTACGCCAGATCAAACGTGTGGTGTCATACCCCTGCTGCCGCGCCCTGCTCAGCAGGTCTTCGCGGGTGTCGGCGCTGACCGTCGGCGTGCGTGACAGCAACCACATGTAGCGCCGGCTCGGGCTGCCGACAATGGCGGTCTTGTAGTCATCGCTGACGTACAGCACCCAGTAATCGCCCTTGGCCACGCCCGGCAACAGCGAGGTGAACCAGTTGTTGAATTCGACCCACAGTTTGTCGGTCTTGCCGGCGACCTGCGGCGTTGCGGTGCCCTTGGCTTCCTGCCACTTCCACTCAGGGGTCAGGCAGCGGTTGAACACCGACATGTTGCCATCGGGCAACAGCGTGTAGCGGGCTTCGGACTGCGCACAATTGCGCTGGAAGTACATCGGCAAACGGGCCAACTCATACCAGGTGCCCTGGTAACGCTTGAGGTTGACGCTGCCAACAGTCTTGGGTTGCAGATCATCGCCAGAATGGCTGGCGCAGCCCGCCAAAAACAGGCTGGCGCAGAGGTATAGAACGAAACGCATCATGTTGTTTTTCTCCCGCAGGCTTTCGCCCCGGTTTACTTCAGGCCTTGCCCGGAAAAAATCAGTACTTTGTCACCGGCATATTGCACGCTGATAAAGCTGTTTTTATCGCCCCAGGTGCAACTGGACATACCCAGCGCGCCAGAACAATCAGTCGGCTTGCCCAACAACGACTCCACCTCGGCCTTTGGCATGCCGGCCGACAGTTTTGCGTAATTTTCTTGAGTGACCTTGCTGCAAGCGGCCAGAAGCACGCAAAACGACAACAGGGCGAGACGGCGTAACGACATGGAAAAACTCCTGGAGAGACGAAGCAGCTTGGGGGTCTGCCAGAAGCTTAGAAGGGAAAAGAGGTGTCTGGTTCCCGACGAGCGAAAACAAAAAAGCCCCGAAAACGCTGAAACGTTTCGGGGCTTTTGCTTACCGCAAGGACTTACGCCTTGTGGTAGCCGGTCACACGCTCAACTTCTTCCTTCGAACCCAGGAACACCGCTACGCGCTGGTGCAGGCCTTCAGGCTGGATGTCGAGGATGCGCTGGTGGCCGTCGGTGGACGCACCGCCCGCCTGCTCAACCAGGAACGACATCGGGTTGGCTTCGTACATCAGGCGCAGCTTGCCTGGCTTGGACGGCTCGCGGCTGTCGCGTGGGTACATGAACAGGCCACCACGGGTCAGGATGCGGTGCACGTCGGCAACCATCGCAGCCACCCAGCGCATGTTGAAGTTCTTCTTCAGCGGGCCTTCTTCGCCGGCCATCAACTCGCCCACGTAGCGGGTAACCGGCTCTTCCCAGTGACGCTGGTTGGACATGTTGATTGCAAATTCCTGGGTGGACGCAGGAATGGTGATGTCTTCGTGGGTGAGCACGAAGCTGCCCATTTCGCGGTCCAGGGTGAAGCCCTTGACGCCGTCGCCCAGGGTCAGCACCAGCATGGTCTGTGGGCCGTAGATCGCGTAACCGGCAGCTACCTGCTCGGTGCCCGGCTGCAGGAAGGCCTTTTCGTTCAGGGCTTCGTTCTGGCTCAGGTATTCGTTCGGGCAACGCAGTACCGAGAAGATGGTGCCGACTGGCGCGTTGATGTCGATGTTCGACGAACCGTCCAGCGGGTCGAATACCAGCAGGTACGCGCCTTTCGGGTATTTGCCCGGGATCTGGTAGGCATTGTCCATTTCTTCGGACGCCATGCCGGCCAGGTGACCGCCCCACTCGTTGGCTTCGAGCAGGATTTCGTTGGAGATCACGTCAAGCTTCTTCTGCACTTCGCCTTGTACGTTTTCAGTGCCCATGCTGCCCAGGACACCACCCAGCGCGCCTTTGGACACGGCGTGGCTGATTTCCTTGCAAGCACGCGCCACCACTTCGATAAGGAAGCGCAGATCGGCAGGCGTGTTGTTGCTGCGGGTCTGCTCGATCAAATAGCGACTCAGGGTAACGCGGGACATGGAAGGCTCCGGAAATGGGGGGCTAAAAACCCGCGCAGTTTAACGCGAGTCGGGGCGTATTTCCTCCTATCAGAGGATTTAAACCCAATAGAGTTCATGGACTTTATTTAACGTGCCACCGGTGGCTTGCGCAGCAAACTGTAGGCCATGGCGCCCAGGGCCGCCACACCGAGCAGCAGCACGGCCCAAAGACCGAGCTTTTTCCAGTTCGGCCCGGCATCAACCGGGGCCGCGACCGCAGCCGATGTGACCACCGCCTCGCCCGCCACCTTGGCCTGCCCAAGCCCCGCGAGACGTTCGGCGCTGTAGTCCGGAATCAGGGTCGACAGCGGCAAGTTCGCGCCTTTCACCGACGGATTGCCGAGCACAAGGGTGAACGGTGGCTCGCCCCGCGCCAGGAACACCAACTGCGTGGCCCGCACCGCAAAGCTCAAGGTCGGCGCCTCCACGCCCAGGCCACCGCCACGTTCGTCCACGTCGAGCTTGAGCTGCGCAACAGCCTGGCCCGGCAACTGCAGTTCGTTCTGTAAAACGTCCTGGCCATTTTGCGTCAACCGGTAGAGCAAACCGCTGCTCATGGGTTGCCAGGCCTGATTACTTTCCCGGCGGCCCGACAAGGTGACCGGCGCCAGGCTGTTGGGTTGGCTCAAGTCGATTCGCAAGCGTTCGACGTTCAGTGCGTTGGGCAACTGCCAGCTGTATTCCCCGGCCTTGAGCCGGCTGCCTGACAACGGCTGCGACCACACCAGCGGCAACGGCAGGTTGTGGGCGCTGACACTCTCCAACTGCGCCGACGTCAGCGCCGGTGCCGCCTGGCCTTTCCACAGCAGACGCAGATACCGCGCCGACTGCCCCGGCAAACTCACTTCATGCTGCTCGACGCGCTCATCGGCAAACGACAACCGCGCCACCTGCCCTTCGCCCCAGGCGCGCCAGTGCTGCAAGTCGTCGCTGGCTTCGATGCTGAAACGCTGGAAGCCGTCGCGCTCGCTCGTCCAGTCGAGGATCAGTTGCTGCAACGGGGCCTTGATCGCACTCGCGTCGAGCAACCAGCCGCGCAGGACCTCTTCGCCGGCCTCCAGTTGGCTCGGCGGCTGCACTTGCACCAGCGTGCCGGTGGACGTGGATTGCACACGCACGCTGGGCACGGCTTCGGAGGAGTCAGCCGCAGCGTACAACGGGAACCACTTCACGTTGGACAGGCTGCGACTTTCGGTGCTTTGCGCCGACTGCCGCGCCAGTGCGTAAGCCTGGGGCTCGCCAGCGGCGTTGAACACCCGCACATCACCCAGGTCGGCCTGACGGGCGCTCAATTGCACCGCCAGCGGCAGTTCCAGGCGGTACCACGGGCCTTCGCCACTGACCGTCAGCGGCACACGCGTGGTGAAATCGGCTGGCGTCTCCTGGGCCCAGGCCGATAACGTCGTGCACAACCCCAACAGCGCCACACTCAGCTTGCCCATCAAGAGGCCACTCCTTCAGTTTCAACCACCGGCTCGGGGCGCTTGGGGGGCAGCGGGGCGAAATAGCCCACCACCAGCAACAGCCCGCCCACACCGATAAACGATACGATCCGCGCCAGCCCGCCGCGGTTGCTCAATTCGACGAAGAACAATTTGGCCACCACCACGGCAATCAATGCCGCACCGATCAGCCACACCTCACGCCGGTGACGCAGATGGCCGCCGATCATCAGGCTCAGGGCAATCAGGGTCCACACTATCGACAGCCCGGCCTGCACCAGCATCGACTCCAGCAACGCATCCAGATGGAACGGCACGCCACCCCAGTGATGAGCCGTGCGCATCACCAGCGCAGTGAAGAAGGCGAACAACGAGACACCGGAGACCGCCTGGGCGACCAGTTCGGCGCGCGGCCCGCGTTGCGGTGCGGCACTGCGGGACCACAGGTACACACCCAACAGCGCGAATAGCAATCCAATATCCAGCGGGTTAAGCAGCGGCACATACGGCAGCGGCTCGGCGGTGCCGTCGCTGAAGATATTCGCCAGCCAGAACCAGCCGAGCATCAACACCGCCAGCGGCAACGCGGCATACAACCGGTACTCGCGCGGGTACGCCGACACCGGCCACGGCCAACTGCGTGGCGCGGCGGCCAGCACCAGGTATAGGCTCGGCAGGATCGCCCAGCCCAGCCAGCGCCAGGCGTTGTATTCCTCGGACAGCAGCAACAGGCCGTAGCGCAGCTCCAGCGCCAGCACGCCGATCAGCAGCCAGCAGCCGAGCACGTGCGCGGCGCCCAGGGCTTTTTCCGGGATGACCAACGCCAGGCGCCGCAGCGACACGAAATGCACCGCAAATACCGCTGCCCAGGCCAGCCAGGCGAAGTTCGCCGCCGGGTGATAACGCGAGCCCCACGCGCCCAGCAACACCACGCCCACCGCCGGCATCAACAGCGTGCACAGCAAGCCCAGCGACGCCCATTGCAGCCTCAGGGCCAATACCGCCCAGATCGCCACACTCACCGCCGCTACCGCCAACAGCCAGGTGCCTTGCAGCATCGACGGTGCAAAACGCAGCACTTCGCTGACCAACGCCAGCGTCCACCAACCCGCACCCCACACCAGCAGCACGTCGGACAGCCGCTGCAAACTCAACGCCTCGAACACCGGCGCATGAGGCCTGCGCTGCAAGCGCCAGGCACCGACCAGCGCCGCCAGCCCGAGCACCATTGGCGTCCAGAAACCGCTATGGCCCAAAGGACGCAAACCCTCGCTGGTCAGCGGCCCGAGCAGGTCCGGCACCGCGATCAGGAACGAAGCGCCGCCGATCACTTGCAGCAACAACCCGAAGACAAAACTGACGCGCTGTTGCAGGTACAGGCTCAGCCAGATGATCAACAAACCACTGGCCGCCCACACGCCGCTGGCGGTCTCCCACGGCAGCACAAACAGCACCGCCAGGTTGATCAGCACCAACCCGGCGAGCAACACCACCGACAGGCCACGCAACAACCGCACATCGCTGCGCACCATGGTGTCCCGCGCGGCCAGCAGCATGCCGCCGATCAATGCCAGGCCAATCAGCGATGCGGTGAGCAAGCCGCTCCAGCCCGCACTGAACACCGCGCCTGAATCAGCACCCGCTTGCAGGCGCAGCAGGAACAGCGCACCACCCAGCAGTTGCACGGCAAACGCGGTGAAGAGGAACGTGCGCGAGCCGATGCGCAGGCCCACCAACAAGGTCGCAAGACCGGCAAGCGCCCAACTGATGGCCGTGCCCTGGGTCCACAGCAGCAACGGTGCGAGCAGGTACAAGAAGCCCAGGCCCACACTGGCCAATACCGGCAAGCCTCGACGCTCCCATTGCGCCGCGTGCTCCACCGGCGCCTTGCGCAACTGGTCGAAACTGAACAGCAAGGCCGCCCCCAGCAACAACGCACCCAAGGGTGCACCGTCCAGCAGGCTGGTCTCGCCAATCCGCAATTCGCTGAGGAACGCCAGCGCCGAACCGACTTGCAACAGCAAGCCAAACGCCCGTGCCAAAGGCCGCTGCTGACGCAGCCCGAGCCAGAAAATCCCGGCGCCTTCCACGGCCCAGGCCGCCGCGGTCCAGCGTGCGTCGAGGCCCAACGGAATCGCCAGGCTGGCGAAGATCACACCCAGCGCCAAGCAGGTTTCCGCCAGCAGCAAGGCGCGCCCGCCACTCAGCAGACGAGCCAGGCCCATATAGATAATGCCCAGGGCCAGCGCGCTGAACGCAGCGGCAAATTCCAGGTGCTGCACCAGCGCAAACTGCAAACCGAAGCCCACCAACGGCGGACCGAACAGCATGCTGCCGTCGACATAATCGCCCTTGGCCGCCGACCAGCGCAGCAACGCGCCACGGCTGTCATCGTCCGGCGCGTCGCGCATCTCCAGCAACTTGCGCCGGGCGAACAACAGGCCGATGCCCAGGTACATCAGGAAAAATAGAATCAGGAACGGCTCGGTGCTCCACAGCAGCTCCGGTGTATAGGAGCGCATGCCCCAGGCGAAGCCGATGCCGAAGGTGCCGACAAAACCGATCAAATTGAGCAGGCGCCAGGCCTTGAACCAGGCGATGGCGAGAATGCCTGCGTTGAGCAGGGCGAAATAGCTGAACAGCGCCACATGGTTGCCGGCGCCGGTGGACGTGAGGATCGGTGCCGCAAAACCGCCGAGTGCAGCGGCGCAGGCCAGGCCGAGGGCGTCCTGGGTAATCGCCAGGATCGCCGAGAAAACGGTGACCGCCACCAGCAAGCCGAGTGCCGCGCCGGGGTCGAGCAGCGGGTGCAGGCGCATCGCGGCGAACACCGTGAGGTACAACACCGCAATGCCGGTGCCTTGCAGCATCAACCCATAATTACTGTTGCGCAGCCGCAGCCACCAACCCAGACCCAGCAGTGCCAATGCGCAACCGGCGACACCTGCGTAACGCAACTCGATTGGCACCACCATGCCTTCAGTGGCATAGCGCAGCAGGAAGGCCAGGCCGAGGAACAACAACACCACGCCGACCCGCAGCACGGTGTTGCCACCGAACAGCCAGTTGCGGGCACCGCTGATTGCGCGCTCGATAAAGTTGGGGCCGCGAGGCACCGCAGGCGCGGCAGGTTGTTCAGGGATTTTCGCGCTCGGTTCGGCCCGCCACACATCAGCCGGCAATGGCTGGCTGGGTTCGGCCACCACGCTTGCGTAGGCGGGTTCCAGTTCGGCGGGTAATTCCCAGACGAGTTCAGGCGGCGCCGCTACCGGCAGCGGCTCTTCGACAAACACAGGTCCGGCGGTTTCAACGGCGGCAGGGCTTTCCAGCAAGGCCAGGCGTTGCTCGACCACTTTCAGGGCGTTGCGGGCAGACTCCAGCTGACGGCCTTGTTCCTCCGTACGCGAGGCGAGCATCGACAGGCGAATCGCCTGGCCAATGCCCAAACCGAGCAGCGCACCAATACCCGCATCACTGAACGACTCGTCGAGTGTCCAGCCGAGCACCAGGCCAATCAGCATGAAAATCCATTGCATGGTCGATATCCCTAAGCAGCCCGAAGCGGGCAAAGGCGATGCTCAGTATATCGACACGGACCCCATGTGGGAGCGGGCTTGCTCGCGAAGGCGGTGGATCAGTCGAAAAACTTGTGACTGATCCACCGCCTTCGCGAGCAAGTCGAATCGTCGCACCGCCGCTCCCACATTTTGTATTGCGGTGTCTAATCCAACGCTTTCCAGATTTCCGTCGCGTATTCGCGGATGGTCCGGTCCGACGAGAACCAGCCCATGCGCGCGGTATTGAGCACCGCCGAACGCCACCATTCCTTGGAGTCGTGCCAATGGGCCTCGACCCGCGCCTGGGCATCCCAGTAGGAATCGAAGTCGGCACAGACCAGGAAGCGGTCGTAGTCGATCAGCGAATCCACCAACCCGGCATAACGGCCCGGATCATCCGGTGAGAACACCCCGCCACGAATCGCTTGCAGCACATCATTCAAGCGATGGGACGCGGCGATCTCTGGCCCGGCGTTGAACTCGCCCGCGTGTTTGCGCGCTTCCACCTGCTGGGCACTGAGGCCGAAGATGAACATGTGGTCGGCACCCACGCGCTCGTGCATCTCGACGTTGGCGCCGTCCATGGTGCCGATGGTCAGCGCGCCGTTGAGGCCGAATTTCATGTTGCTGGTGCCCGAGGCTTCAAAGCCGGCGGTGGAAATCTGCTCCGACAAATCGGCCGCCGGAATGATGCTTTCCGCCAGGCTGACGTTGTAGTTGGGCAGGAATACCACCTTGAGCAACCCGCGCACGGTAGGGTCGTTGTTGACGGTACGGGCGATGTCGTTAGTCAGCTTGATGATCAGCTTGGCCTGGTGATAGCTGGCCGCGGCCTTGCCGGCGAAGATCTTCACCCGCGGCACCCAGTCGGTGCCCGGCTCGGCCCGGATCGCCTGGTACAGCGCGACGGTGTGCATCAGGTTCAGCAGCTGGCGCTTGTACTCGTGGATCCGCTTGACCTGCACATCGAACATCGCCGCCGGGTTGACCGAAATCCCCAGGCGCTCGTGAATGATGTCGGCCAGTGCCCGCTTACTGTGCAGCCGCTGTTCGGCGAAGGCCTTGCGAAAGGCTTGCTTCTCGGCAAACGGTTCCAGGTCTGCCAGGCGCTGTTCGGGGTTATCCAGCACGTCCGGGCCCAGTGCTTCCACCAGCATCGCCGTGAGCTTGGGGTTGGCCTGGTACAGCCAGCGGCGGAAGGTAATGCCGTTGGTTTTGTTGTTGATGCGGTCCGGGTAGAGCTTGTGCAGTTCGGAGAACACCGTGCTGCGCATCAGTTGCGTGTGCAGGCCGGATACGCCGTTGACACTGTGGGAGCCGAGGAACGCCAGGTTGCCCATGCGTACGCGGCGACCGTTGTCTTCTTCGATCAGCGAGACGGCACGCAGCACGTCGAAGTCATGGATGCCCTTGGCCCGCAGCGAGTCGATATGCTGGGCGTTGATCAGGTAGATGATCTGCATGTGCCGCGGCAGCATGCGCTCCATCAGGCCGACCGGCCAGGTTTCCAACGCCTCGGGGAGCAAGGTGTGGTTGGTGTACGACAGCGTTTCGACGGTGACGTCCCAGGCGGCATCCCAAGGGATGTCGTGCAGGTCCACCAACTGACGCATCAACTCGGCCACCGCGATCGAGGGGTGAGTGTCGTTGAGCTGGATGGCCGCGTGCTCGCCCAGGCTCAATACCGAGCCGTGCATGTTCTTGTGGCGACGCAGCAGATCCTGCAACGAGGCGGAGACGAAGAAGTACTCCTGGCGCAGGCGCAGCTCCTGCCCTGCTTCGGTGCTATCGGCCGGGTAAAGCACTCGGGAGATGCTTTCGGCGCGGGCCACCTCGGCGACGGCGCCCAAGTGGTCACCGGCGTTGAAACGTTCCAGGTGCAGGTCTTCCACCGCACGGGCACGCCACAGGCGCAATGTGTTGACGCTTGCGCCGCGCCAGCCGACGACCGGGGTGTCATACGCCACCGCGCGTACGGTTTCATTCGGCGACCAGACCTGGATCGACTTGCCGGACGCGTCCAGCACGGTTTCCACACCACCGCCAAAGCCGATCGGGTAGATCACTTCGGCGCGCTCGAACTCCCAGGGGTTGCCGAAATCCAGCCAGCGTTCGGTTTGCTCCTGCTGCCAGCCATCGACAATCGCCTGGCGAAACAGCCCGTGCTCATACCGAATGCCATAGCCATGGCCGGCAATACCCAGGGTCGACATGCTTTCCATGAAGCAGGCTGCCAGGCGGCCAAGGCCACCGTTGCCCAGGGCCGCGTCGGGCTCCAGCAGGCGAATGCGCTCCATGTCCACACCCAACTCGCTCATGGCCTCACGGGCCACGTCCAGCAAGCCAAGGTTGCTCAGGCTGTCGTAGAGCAGACGGCCGATCAGGAATTCCAGCGAGAGGTAATAGACCCGCTTCTGTCCCTTGCGGTAGATGTGCCGTGTGTGGTCCATCCAGTGGTCGACCATATGGTCGCGGGCGGCCAGTGCGATGGCTTCAAACCAATCGTGGTCGAAGGCGTGATCGGGGTCCTTGCCCACCGCATAGGTAAGTTTGGTCAAGACGGCATCGCGAAATGCGGCTACCTCTGCTTCTCGTACAAGCGGTTCCTGAGACATCGATGCGACCTCGGGCGAGATAGAAGGAGTTGCTAGAGCCTAGACGGTCTGACAGACGGTAGACGCTCTGGTTCGGCAGTTTTTTAACTCATTCACCTTTGCGGGAATTTGATGCAGGGGCCGTGCCCGTTTGTGGCCCGGCACAGCCTTCGAGCTGAAAGCTGGAAGATATTGTTCAAAAAACCACCAGTTCCGGTATGATCCCGCGCCGGATAACACCCCTCTTGGAAACCTGATGAAGCCTCAACTGATCGCCGCCGCGGAACTCGACCGTCTCGAGACCTGGCAGAAATACTCAAGCCATATGTGTGGCGGCTGTGTGTCGAGCTGCTGCACCCTGCCGGTTGAGGTGAAGATCAAGGACCTGATCCGCATCGGCATCGTCGATGAGTTCGAGCGTGGCGACCCGCCGAAGAACATCGCCAAGCGCTTGCAGAAGGAAGGCATCGTCGAGCGCTTCAACGCCAAATCCGAGATCTTCACCCTGCAGCGCATGAGCAACAACGATTGCCTGTACCTGGATCGTAAGAGCCGCTTCTGCACTATTTATGACAAGCGCCCGGATACTTGCCGCAATCACCCGAAAATCGGGCCGCGCCCGGGGTATTGCGCGTACAAGCCGAAGGAAGTGGTGCGCGAGACCAGGTTCAAGACCCTCGACAAGTTCTGATCCAGATTTTTTATTGCTTGAACTACCGCTTTCGCGAGCAAGCCCGCTCCCCCACTTGACCTCATTCATCCTGAAAAAACGCGGTCGAATGTGGGAGCGGGCTTGCTCGCGAAGGGGCCCGCACAGTCACTACAGATATTGCAGGCATAAAAAAACGCCCCCGGCCTTTCGACCGGGGGCGTTTTTCATTCAGCCTGAGTTAACTCAGTTCTTGGCTTTCTTGGCAGCGCGGGTACGCTCGCCTTCGTCCAGGATCTTCTTACGCAGGCGGATCGACTTAGGCGTGACTTCGCACAGCTCGTCGTCCTGGATGAATTCCAGAGCCTGTTCCAGGGTGAAGCGAACAGGTGGAACCAGAGCGATGGTTTCGTCTTTACCCGAAGCACGCATGTTGTCGAGCTTCTTGCCTTTGGTTGGGTTGACGCCCATGTCGTTGTCACGGCTGTTCAGGCCAACGATCTGACCGTTGTAGATCTCTTGACCGTGTTCAACGAACAGCTTGCCACGCGCCTGGAGGGTTTCCAGGGAGTAGGTCAGCGCCTTGCCGGTTTCTACCGATACCAGAACACCGTTCTGACGACCGGACATGTCGCCGGACTTCATGGTGTCGTAGCGATCGAAGATCGAGGTCAGGATGCCAGCACCGTTGGTCAGGGTCAGGAACTGGTTACGGAAACCAATCAGACCACGAGCAGGGATGTTGTATTCCAGACGCACACGGCCTTTGCCATCCGGCACCATGTTGGTCAGGTCGCCCTTACGCAGGCCCATCTCTTCCATGACCTTGCCCTGGGATTCTTCAGGGGTGTCGATGGTGACGTTTTCAAACGGTTCCTGCTTCACGCCGTCAACCTGACGGATGATCACTTCAGGACGACCAACGCCCATTTCGAAGCCTTCGCGACGCATGGTTTCGATCAGTACCGAGAGGTGCAGCTCACCACGGCCGGAAACCTTGAACTTGTCAGCCGAGTCGCCTTCTTCAACGCGCAGAGCAACGTTGTACAGCAGCTCTTTGTCCAGACGTTCCTTGATGTTACGGGAAGTCACGAACTTGCCTTCTTTACCGCAGAAAGGCGAGTCGTTTACCTGGAAGGTCATGGAAACGGTTGGCTCGTCAACGGTCAGAGGCTTCATCGCCTCGACGTTGTCCGGCTGGCACAGGGTGTCGGAGATGAACAGCGAGTCCATACCGCTCACACACACGATGTCACCGGCAAACGCTTCTTCAACGTCGATGCGGTGCAGGCCGTGGTGACCCATCAGCTTCAGGATACGACCGTTGCGCTTCTTGCCGTCGGCGCCGATGGCGACCACCGGAGTGTTCGGCTTGACGCTACCACGAGCGATACGGCCAACACCGATAACACCCAGGAAGCTGTTGTAGTCCAGTGCCGAGATTTGCATCTGGAACGGGCCTTCACGGTCAACTTTCGGAGCCGGTACGTTGTCGACGATCGACTGGTACAGCGGGGTCATGTCTTCAGCCATGTCGGTGTGTTCCAGACCGGCAATGCCGTTCAGGGCCGAGGCGTAGACGACTTTGAAGTCCAGCTGTTCTTCGGTGGCACCCAGGTTGTCGAACAGGTCGAAGATCTGGTCCAGAACCCAGTCCGGACGCGCGCCTGGACGGTCAACCTTGTTGATGCACACGATCGGACGCAGGCCGGCTTCGAAAGCCTTCTTGGTCACGAAACGGGTTTGCGGCATAGGGCCGTCTTGAGCGTCAACCAGCAGCAGAACGGAGTCAACCATCGACATTACGCGTTCAACTTCGCCGCCGAAGTCGGCGTGGCCCGGGGTATCCACGATGTTGATGTGGTAGCCGTTCCAGTTGATGGCGGTGTTTTTCGCCAGAATGGTAATACCGCGCTCTTTCTCCTGGTCGTTGGAGTCCATCACGCGCTCGTCGTTGAGCTCGTTGCGCTCCAGGGTGCCGGATTGACGCAAGAGTTTGTCTACCAGGGTGGTCTTACCATGGTCAACGTGAGCAATGATGGCGATGTTGCGTAGATTTTCGATCACTTGTGTATCTCGATCAGAGGATTCGGTGTGCTGACAGGTCGTGGCAGCGATTAACAGTAGAGTCAGGCCTTGCCGTTACAGCTTGACGGCAGAGTCGGGGGGCCGGTGACGCAGGCCACAGGCAAACAGCCCCGGGCTCTTAGCTCGGTCGATAAACGCGCACATTGGCATGCCCCTCACTGAGCAAATGGTGGGCATGCAGGCGACTCATCACGCCTTTGTCGCAATACAACAGGTACTGACGGCTGTCATCCAGTTCCTTGAAACGCGCATTCAATGCATAGAACGGCAGCGTTTGTACGTCGATGCCAGCAATTTCCAGCGGCTCGTCTTCAGCGGCATCCGGGTGACGGATGTCGATGATGATCTGACCGGCCAGAGCCTCGCTGACTTCTTCGATCTGCAAATCCTGGCCCAATTCGTCGATAACCCGATCGATCGGCACCAGCTTGGCGTTCTCAAGCGCACGCTCGAGCACCGCCATATCGAACTGTTGTTCTTCGTACTCCACGCGGTTGCGCTTGGCGTGGGTCTTGGGGTTCACCGAGATGACCCCGCAATATTCCGGCATGTGCTTGGCGAAATCCGCCGTGCCGATCTGGGTCGCCAGGTCGATGATGTCTTGCTTGTGACTGGCGATCAGCGGGCGCAGTACCAGCTTCTCGGTCACAGAGTCGATCAACGACAGGTTCGGCAGGGTCTGGCTGGACACCTGGGAAATCGCTTCACCGGTGACCAGTGCGTCGATTTCCAGCCGATCCGCGATTCGGGACGCAGCGCGTAACATCATACGCTTCAATACTACGCCCATATGACTGTTATCGACTTTCCCGAGAATTTCTCCCAGGACTTCCTCGAACGGTACGCTGACAAACAGCACCCGTTGCGAGCTGCCGTACTTCTTCCAGATGTAATGCGCGACTTCCATCACGCCCAATTCGTGTGCACGCCCGCCCAGGTTGAAAAAGCAGAAGTGGCTCATCAGCCCGCGGCGCATGATCTGGTAGGCCGCGACAGTGGAATCGAAACCGCCGGACATCAATACCAGGGTCTGTTCCAGGGCACCCAGCGGGTAGCCGCCGATGCTGTCGTGCTGGCTGTGGATCACAAACAACCGTTGGTCGCGAATTTCCATCCGCACTTCAATTTGCGGCTCTTTCAGGGAAATTCCGGCAGCGCCGCACTCGCGACGCAGCTTGCTGCCCACATATTTCTCGACATCCATGGAGCTGAACGGGTGCTTGCCGGCGCGTTTGCAACGCACTGAAAACACCTTGCCTGCCAGCACATCGCCGTAGTGCTGCTTGCACTTTTCGGTGATGTCGTCGAAGTCGCCCAGCGGGTACTCGTCGACCTGCAGGAAATGCGCGATGCCCGGCACGCAGCTCAGGCGCTCGGTCATGTCCTTCAGGGCCTTGGGGTCTGTGAGGCGGGTTTCCAGCTCGAGATTGTCCCACACACCATTCACCACCACAGCCGGGTCCAGATCGCGGAGCACGGCACGGATGTTCTTGGCCAATTGACGGATGAAACGCATCCGTACCGGTCGGCTCTTGATGGTGATCTCGGGGAAGACTTTAACGATTAATTTCATGAAAACAGCGCGCGCAGGCCCAGCCGAAAAAGGGGGGCGCGGATTATAGCGGAAATCGCTCAAGGTTTAACCAGTTAATATGCAACTGACCTTTCGCGCACCAAAACGGGTCATAAACCAAAATAAACGCTACATTGCGGTGCGCAATTTCTTCCGTTTCAGCGGATTGCACCTTTATAGGGGCGTTTTTGTGGCAAAAAACCCATGTCGGGGCACTGGCATGCAATTTGCTCTCTTGTGAGGCAGGTTGCCTTGGTCGAGTATTCGCGCCGGCATCACCCACATTCTAAGGGCTACTCCACTACCCCAGCCCGAAGCCACCCGGAGGACACTATGTCGAAGTCGGTTCAACTCATCAAAGATCATGACGTCAAATGGATTGATCTGCGCTTCACGGACACCAAAGGCACTCAGCACCACGTGACCATGCCGGCTCGCGACGCGCTGGATGACGCCTTCTTCGAAGAAGGCAAAATGTTCGACGGCTCCTCCATTGCCGGCTGGAAAGGCATCGAAGCTTCCGACATGATCCTGATGCCGGACGACAGCACTGCCGTACTCGACCCGTTCACCGAAGACCCAACCTTGATCATCGTCTGCGACGTGATCGAGCCTTCGACCATGCAGGGCTACGACCGTGACCCACGTGCGATCGCCAAGCGTGCCGAGGAATACCTGAAGTCGACCGGTATCGGCGACACCGTATTCGTAGGCCCGGAACCAGAATTCTTCATCTTTGATTCGGTCAAGTTCAAGTCCGACATCTCTGGCTCCATGTTCAAGATCTTCTCCGAACAAGGTTCGTGGATGTCCGACCAGGACGTGGAAGGCGGCAACAAAGGCCACCGTCCAGGTATCAAAGGCGGCTACTTCCCGGTTCCTCCGTTCGACCACGACCACGAAATCCGTACCTCCATGTGCAACGCCATGGAAGAGATGGGCCTGGTCATCGAAGTTCACCACCACGAAGTGGCGACTGCCGGCCAGAACGAAATCGGCGTGAAGTTCAACACCCTGGTTGCCAAGGCTGACGAAGTTCAGACCCTGAAGTACTGCGTACACAACGTGGCTGATGCCTACGGCCGTACCGCTACCTTCATGCCTAAGCCTCTGTACGGCGATAACGGTTCGGGTATGCACGTTCACCTGTCCATCGCCAAAGAAGGCAAGAACACCTTCGCTGGCGAAGGTTATGCCGGCCTGTCCGACACTGCCCTGTACTTCATCGGCGGTATCATCAAGCACGGTAAGGCCCTGAACGGCTTCACCAACCCATCGACCAACTCCTACAAGCGTCTGGTCCCAGGTTTCGAAGCTCCGGTAATGCTCGCCTACTCGGCTCGCAACCGTTCCGCTTCGATCCGTATTCCTTACGTGTCCAGCCCTCGCGCTCGCCGTATCGAAGCCCGTTTCCCGGATCCGGCAGCCAACCCGTACCTGGCCTTCGCTGCTCTGGTCATGGCCGGCCTGGACGGTATCCAGAACAAGATCCACCCTGGCGACGCCGCCGACAAAAACTTGTACGACCTGCCGCCTGAAGAGGCCAAAGAGATCCCACAAGTATGCGGCAGCCTGAAAGAAGCCCTGGAAGAGCTGGACAAGGGCCGTGCGTTCCTGACCAAAGGCGGCGTGTTCAGCGACGACTTTATCGATGCCTACATCGCCCTGAAAAGCGAAGAAGAAATCAAGGTCCGCACCTTCGTACACCCACTGGAATACGAGCTGTACTACAGCTGCTGATCCGGTAGCGCTGCGTAACGCGGCGTGATGAAAAAGGCCTCCTTCGGGAGGTCTTTTTTTTGCCCGCAAAACCCTGTGGGAGCGGGCTTACCCGCGAAAAATTCAAAGGCGCCGCATTTCTTCAATATTTACGCGTTATCGTTAACGACCTTCGCGAGCAAGCTCGCCCCTACAGAAGAGGGATCTGCCTTGAAACTAAAAATTGGGTTCATCTTGCTGGCCATCAGCGCCAATGTATTCGCAGCACCACCCACCCTCGCCCCGCTGCTCGACAGCATTGCCGAACGCCTGGCGATTGCCGACCAGGTGGCCCTGAGCAAATGGGACAGCCACAAGCCCGTCGAGGACCGCCCACGGGAGCAGGACGTGATCGCCAGCGTCGTCGCCCAGGCGCCGAGCTACAAACTGGCACCGGCTCAGGCCGAGCAGTTTTTCTCGGCCCAGATCGAGGCGAACAAACTGGTGCAGTACGCCCACCTTTCCGACTGGCAGCTGCAAGGCAAGGCGCCGAATGACCCACGCCCGGATCTGGTCGGCCAGATCCGCCCTAAACTGGACCTGCTGCAAAAACGCCTGCTGCAACAGCTGGCGGACTTCACCCCGGAGCGCACCAACCCGCAATGCCCGCAATGGCTGGCCCAGGCCAATCACGCACCGGCCAAAGACCCGCTGCACCAACTGGCAATGATCCGCGCCACTGCCGAGCTGTGTATCTATAAAATCTAAAATTGCGAACCCCATCAAAATGTGGGAGCGGGCTTGCTCGCGATGGCGGTGTGTCAGTTGATATATGCATGACTGACACGCCGCCTTCGCGAGCAAGCCCGCTCCCACAATTTAGATCCGACCCATTCAGCCAATCAGTCGCTGCCACCAGCTTCCTGAACAGACTTTTCAAAACCGCACTATATTGGTGCGATACGCTGCACCCTTCCCACTTACGCAACCCATTTTGGTTCGAAACTTCCCGTCCAAGCTGGCAGAACGCCACAGTTTCGCGCCTTAAGCCCCCATTTCAGGGCTTTAACGCTTCTTTTCGGAGCTTTGGTTTGGTTTTTGCATTTTCCTTGTATCAGCGTGTGCCTCAAGCCCGCGCCTTGCTCCAAAAGAGGTCCTAATGACCATCAGCGACGCACTGCACCGCCTGTTACTCGACAACCTGACCACCGCGACCATTCTGCTCAATGACGAACTGCGCCTTGAGTACATGAACCCGGCGGCGGAGATGCTGCTGGCCATCAGCGGGCAGCGCAGCCATGGGCAATTCATCAGTGAGCTGTTCACTGAGTCGGCCGAGGCCTTGAGCTCGTTGCGCCAGGCCGTGGAGCAGGCGCACCCGTTCACCAAGCGCGAAGCGATGCTCACCGCCCTCACCGGCCAGACCCTCACCGTCGACTACGCGGTAACACCGATCCTCAGCCACGGCGCCACCTTGTTGCTGCTGGAGGTGCATCCCCGGGATCGCCTGCTGCGCATCACCAAGGAAGAGGCGCAACTGTCCAAGCAGGAAACCAGCAAGATGCTGGTACGCGGCCTGGCCCATGAGATCAAGAACCCCCTGGGCGGGATTCGCGGTGCCGCACAGCTGCTGGCCCGCGAGCTGCCGGACGAAAACCTCAAGGACTACACCAACGTCATCATCGAGGAAGCCGACCGCCTGCGTAACCTGGTAGACCGCATGCTCGGCTCCAACAAGCTGCCGTCACTGGCAATGACCAACGTGCACGAAGTGCTGGAGCGGGTTTGCCAGTTGGTGGAAGCCGAAAGCCAGGGCTGCATCACCTTGGTGCGCGACTACGACCCGAGCATTCCCGACGTATTGATCGACCGCGAGCAGATGATCCAGGCGGTGCTCAATATCGTGCGCAACGCCATGCAGGCCATCAGCAGCCAGAACGAGCTGCGCCTGGGCCGCATCAGCCTGCGCACCCGTGCCCTGCGCCAGTTCACCATCGGCCACGTGCGCCATCGCCTGGTGACCAAGGTCGAGATCATCGACAACGGCCCCGGCATCCCTGCAGAACTGCAGGAAACCATCTTTTTTCCAATGGTCAGCGGCCGCCCGGACGGTACCGGGCTCGGCCTGGCCATTACCCAGAACATCATCAGCCAGCACCAGGGTTTGATCGAATGTGAGAGCCATCCCGGTCACACCACCTTCTCGATCTTTCTGCCACTGGAACAAGGAGCCCCATCGACATGAGCCGTAGTGAAACTGTCTGGATCGTCGATGACGACCGTTCTATCCGCTGGGTCCTGGAGAAAGCCTTGCAACAGGAAGGCATGACCACCCAGAGCTTCGACAGCGCCGACGGGGTGATGAGCCGCCTGGCTCGCCAGCAGCCCGATGTGATCATCTCCGACATCCGCATGCCCGGCGCCAGCGGCCTGGACTTGCTGGCGCGGATTCGCGAGCAGCACCCGCGCCTGCCGGTGATCATCATGACCGCGCACTCGGACCTGGACAGCGCTGTCGCGTCCTATCAGGGCGGCGCCTTTGAATACCTGCCAAAACCGTTCGACGTGGACGAAGCGGTGGCGCTGGTAAAACGCGCCAACCAGCACGCCCAGGAACAGCAGAACCAGGAAGCCCCGCCGGCCCTGACCCGTACCCCGGAAATCATCGGCGAAGCGCCGGCGATGCAGGAAGTGTTTCGCGCCATCGGGCGCTTGAGCCACTCCAACATCACCGTGCTGATCAATGGCGAGTCGGGTACCGGTAAAGAGCTGGTGGCCCACGCCCTGCACCGTCACAGCCCACGGGCGGCGTCGCCGTTCATTGCGCTGAACATGGCGGCGATCCCGAAAGACTTGATGGAGTCGGAACTGTTCGGCCATGAAAAAGGCGCGTTCACCGGTGCGGCCAACCTGCGCCGTGGCCGTTTTGAACAGGCCGACGGCGGCACGCTGTTCCTCGATGAAATCGGCGACATGCCGGCCGACACCCAGACGCGCTTGCTGCGGGTCCTGGCCGACGGCGAGTTTTATCGGGTAGGCGGGCACACCCCGGTCAAGGTCGACGTACGTATCATCGCGGCGACGCACCAGAACCTGGAAACCCTGGTGCACGCCGGGAAATTCCGTGAAGACTTGTTCCACCGCCTGAACGTGATCCGCATCCACATCCCACGGATGTCGGACCGTCGCGAGGACATCCCGACCCTGGCCCGTCACTTCCTCAGCCGCGCCGCCCAGGAGCTGGCCGTCGAGCCGAAGCTGCTGAAAAGCGAGACCGAGGAATACCTGAAGAACCTGCCATGGCCGGGCAACGTGCGTCAGCTGGAGAACACCTGCCGCTGGATCACGGTGATGGCTTCGGGGCGCGAAGTGCATATCAGCGACCTGCCGCCTGAGCTGCTGAGCCTGCCGCAGGATTCGGCACCGGTGACCAACTGGGAGCAGGCGCTGCGCCAGTGGGCCGACCAGGCCCTGGCACGTGGCCAGTCGAACCTGCTGGACAGCGCTGTGCCGGCTTTCGAGCGGATCATGATCGAAACCGCCCTCAAGCATACTGCTGGACGTCGTCGCGACGCCGCCGTGCTGCTGGGCTGGGGCCGCAATACGCTGACACGCAAGATCAAGGAGCTGGGGATGAAGGTTGACGGTGGGGATGATGATGAGGGCGATGAAGGCTGATTGATCCCTCAAGTACACCGAAGATCCAGTGTGGGAGCGGGCTCGCTCGCGAAGGCGATGGTTCAGTCAACATAAGTATCGACTGACGCGCCGCCTTCGCGAGCAAGCCCGCTCCCACATTTGGATCTCCACAAGGTTTCAGCACTGTGCACCGCTTCAATGCACCACGAACCGGCATCGCGCACTTATCCAACGCCTGCAACCCATGCCTTGTTAAGAAAATATTAAAACCAAAAAAAGCCAAAGCCCCGTATTCCGGGGCTTTGCGCTTTCTGAAGAAATTTTTTGGCGCCACTTCGCAATTCTGGCACGCGCCCTGCAATAACCCTGTTACTACCCAGTTTCGGGGACCTTGGTACAGGCAGGCCGAGAATCCCCTCTTTAACACCCGGGGTGCTTGATGCGGATCGCGTCGCGCCCCACACCCGTTTCGGGAACCTCGGTACAGGCAGGCCGGGGATTCCCTCTTTAACACCGAAGCCTTTGGCTTCACCCCGTTTTGGGAGCCCTGGTACAGGCAGGCCGGGAACTCCCTTCTTTACACCCGGGGCTTATGAGGCAACGCGCCCATAGCCCCAGCCCGTTTTGGGAACCTTGGTACAGGCAGGCCGGGGATTCCCTCTTTTATTGCTCCTGGAGATGGATCTCCACCCGCCAGCGTCCATCGGCCTTCTCTCCCGACCACTCCCCGCGCAACGGCCGAGCCGCCACCAGGTTCAGCAGCAAGCCGCCATCGGTCTTGCGTACGCGCCAGTTCACATCCTTGTCATTGACCTTCAATTGGCCGCCCTGGGCCTTGCCAAGCGCATCGAACAGCAGCGCCACGGTGCCGTCGATATGCTCGCCGTGCAGCTTGGGTTCGCTGTTGAACCACACCACCAGGCCATCGGCGGCGGGCTCTACCTGCTGCAGCTCAACCGGGTCTGGCGTGGTCAGCCGGCCGATCATCAGGCCCACCATCAAGCCGACAATCGCCAACGAGCCTAAAACCCGTGGCAATAGCTTCGGCCTGGGGTCTTCTTCAGGGGTAGAATGCAGCGCATCTTTGCCTTCGGAGCCGTGCATGTTTCACGTCATCCTTTTTCAACCAGAAATTCCGCCGAATACCGGCAACGTTATCAGGCTGTGCGCCAACAGTGGCTGCCACCTGCATTTGATCGAGCCCTTGGGTTTCGACATGGACGACAAGCGCCTGCGCCGCGCCGGGCTGGACTACCACGAGTACGCCACCCTGCAACGCCACGCCGACCTTGCCAGCTGCCTGGAAAGCCTGAACCACCCACGGTTGTTCGCGTTTACCACCAAGGGTTCGCGGCCGTTCCATGATGCCAGCTTTGCCGAAGGCGACGCCTTCCTGTTCGGTCCGGAAAGCCGCGGCCTGCCGGCAGACGTGCTGGACGCCCTGCCCGACGGCCACCGCCTGCGCCTGCCGATGCGCGAAGGCTGCCGCAGCCTGAACCTGTCCAATACCGTGGCCGTCGCGGTTTACGAAGGTTGGCGGCAACTGGGGTTCAAGTAACACTGCATAACGAATGTGGGAGCGGGCTTGCTCGCGAAAGCGGAGTGCCAGTCAACGAAGATATCGACTGAAGTACCGCATTCGCGAGCAAGCCCGCTCCCACATTGGATCGGCGTCGTTGCTCAGAACAGCTTACTGAACCGTTGGCGAGCCTTCCTGTTGCATGCGCTGCAGCTCTTGCGCATACAGGGCATCGAAGTTCACTGGAGCCAGCATCAGCGCCGGGAACGAGCCACGGGTGACCAGGCTGTCCAGGGTCTCACGGGCATACGGGAACAGGATGTTCGGGCAGAACGCGCCCAGGGTGTGGCTCATGGACGCTTCGTCCAGGCCCTGGATCAGGAAGATACCGGCCTGTTGCACTTCAGCAATGAAGGCCACTTCTTCGCCGTTCTTGACGGTGACCGACAGGGTCAGCACGACCTCGTGGAAGTCACCTTCCAGTGCCTTCTGACGGGTGTTCAGGTCCAGCGCAACGCTCGGGGTCCATTCCTGACGGAAGATGGCCGGGCTTTTCGGCGCTTCGAACGACAAATCACGCACGTAAATACGCTGCAGGGAAAATTGTGGGCCTTGAGCTTCTTCTGCTGCCGCTTCGGTGTTCTGTTGGTCAGTCATCGCAGATCCTTCGTGATCTTGGGGTCTTTTAGGGGTTAGGAGTCAGACGTGAAGCAGCGCATCCAGTTTACCGGCGCTGTCCAGGGCGACCAGGTCATCGCATCCACCGATATGCTCATCACCAATCCAGATCTGTGGCACGGATGAACGCCCTGCCTTCCTGGTCATCTCGGCGCGCAACTGGGGCTTGCCATCAACCTTGATCTCTTCGAAGGCGACGCCCTTCTTCCTGAGCAGGGCCTTGGCATGCGAGCAATAAGGGCAATAATCGCTGGAATAAACGACAACCTGGCTCATATCACTTCACCAGCGGCAGGTTATCGCCACGCCAGCTGGAAATACCACCCGACAGTTTGGCGGCGTTGAAGCCGGTTTTCAGCATCTCGCGGGCGTGGGTGCCGGAGTGCTGGCCCTGGGCGTCGACCAGGATAATGGTCTTGGCCTTGTGCTTTTCCAGCTCGGCCAGGCGCGAAATCAGTTTGTCCTGGGGAATGTTCAGCGCGCCGACAATGTGACCGGCGGCGAAATCCTTGGCGGGACGAATGTCCACCACTACGGCCTCATCCTTGTTGACCAGGGCGGTCAGCTCGGACGTGCTGAGGCTGCGGCCACCGCGGCTCAATTCGTGAGCGATCAGCAGCGCCAGCAGTACGACGAACGCACCAGCGAGCAAATAGTGGGTAGTGGCAAATGCAATCAGGTGATCAACCATCAAGGAGGTTCCAGGGCGTTAAAATGGCGGTAAGTATACACAGCCGTCATGGTCGGCCAACCCCCGTAAAGCGGTGACGTGGTCGGAACTTCGCTTTAAACTGCCACTCCCTTTTCTATTCCCTTCATTCATTACCGCCGCGAGAGGATCTATGACTACTACGCCTAAACCTTTGGTCCTGATAATTCTCGATGGCTTCGGACACAGTGAAAGCCACCACGACAACGCCGTGTACTCGGCCAGCAAGCCAGTACTGGACCGTCTGAGCGCTACCGTTCCGAACGGCCTGATCTCGGGCTCGGGCATGGATGTTGGCCTGCCGGACGGCCAAATGGGCAACTCGGAAGTCGGCCATATGAATCTCGGTGCCGGACGAGTGGTCTATCAAGACTTCACCCGCGTGACCAAAGCGATCCGCGACGGTGAGTTTTTCGAGAACCCAAACATCTGCGCGGCAGTGGATAAAGCGGTCAAGGCCGGCAAGGCCGTGCACTTCATGGGCCTGCTGTCGGACGGCGGCGTCCACAGCCACCAGGACCACCTGATCGCCATGGCCGAACTGGCCTTCAAGCGCGGCGCCGAGAAGATCTACCTGCACGCGTTCCTCGACGGCCGCGACACCCCGCCGAAAAGTGCCCAGTCCTCCATCGAACTGCTGGATGAAACCTTCAAGACCCTCGGCAAAGGCCGCATCGCCAGCCTGGTTGGCCGCTACTTCGCCATGGACCGCGACAACCGCTGGGACCGCGTGGCACAGGCCTACAACCTGATCGTCGACGGCCAGGCCGAATTCAACGCCGCCACCGCCCAGGAAGGCCTGGAAGCCGCCTACGCCCGTGGCGAGAGTGACGAATTCGTCAAGGCCACCACCATCGGCGAACCGGTCAAGGTCGAAGATGGCGACGCCGTGGTGTTCATGAACTTCCGCGCCGACCGTGCCCGCGAGCTGAGCCACGTATTCGTCGATGCCGGCTTCAAGGACTTCGAGCGCGCCCGCCAGCCGAAAGTCGAATTCGTGATGCTGACCCAATACGCCGCCAACATCCCGGCCCCGTCGGCATTCGCCCCGGGCAGCCTGGAAAACGTGCTGGGGGATTACCTGGCGAAGAACGGCAAGACCCAACTGCGCATTGCCGAAACCGAGAAATACGCCCACGTCACCTTCTTCTTCTCCGGCGGTCGTGAAGAACCGTTCCCGGGTGAAGAACGCATCCTGATCCCGTCGCCGAAAGTCGCCACCTACGACCTGCAGCCGGAGATGAGTGCCCCGGAAGTCACGGACAAGATCGTCGACGCCATCGAACACCAGCGCTACGACGTGATCGTGGTCAACTACGCCAACGGTGACATGGTGGGCCACAGCGGCAACCTGGAAGCGGCGGTAAAAGCCGTGGAATGCCTGGACCTGTGCGTCGGCCGCATCGTCGACGCCCTGGACAAGGTGGGCGGCGAAGCGCTGATCACCGCCGACCACGGCAACTGCGAGCAAATGTCCGACGAATCCACCGGCCAGGCCCACACCGCCCACACCACCGAGCCGGTGCCATTCATCTACGTCGGCAAACGTGACTTTAAAGTACGTGATGGCGGCGTGCTGGCCGACGTGGCACCGACCATGTTGATGCTGATGGGGCTGGAGAAGCCGAAAGAGATGACTGGCACTTCGATTCTGGTCTGACACAGTTCAGGGGTTGCTCAAAACAGGCAGCCCGTCAATAATGGACTTGAGCGCGAAACCAGTTGCCTCCAGCGGCGATAACTGGCGTAGGAACCCCGCAGATGGCTGGATATCCGCGTAGGGTGAGACCTCCACACCCCTGCTTGAGGGTGTGTATATGAATATCAAGCAAGCACTACTTAGGGCAGTTCGAAAGAGCTGCCCTTTTCTTTGGGCGTCACAAAAGCTCGTAACGCTTGTAGAGCAACTCACCATGACGATGCTTGTTCAAGGCCTTGGCGTCTGCCTGCATGAAGTTCCACAGCACATTGCCAGCCTGAATATTGACCACCACCAGTATCTGCCTCCTGGATTCATAAGCCCCAATGAATGCTAAACGGGCGGAGCAATCGCTATAAGCAACACGCCATATTTCCAGAGGCCCCGTCAATGTGTCCAAGGCGAACCTGACATAACGCTCTCTGGCGTCCTGCCGCTTTTCAACAATGTGCTGCAGACAGCTACGCCTGATCGCTATTTGCCCCAAAGGCGAGGCAACTTCCACTTCCGAACAGCTCGAATGGGCAATGCCAAAATGCATTGCGACTATATCGATGGCCGCTTCGACGTCATTGCCGGCGGCCACTTCCTCAAGTGGACGCGCTCGCAAGGCCCGATCCAGACTACGAAGATCGGGAAGCCCATAATCAAGCCACGTATGCTGGCCTTTTGACTCGTGAATACAAGGCATTACTGACTATGCCGACCGTCGGATTAACAGGGCCGAAGAGTCTATTCCGAGCGCAAATGCACCGTCAGGGTGGAGCATTTCAAGGCATTTCGCGAAGCACACAAAACAACTGCAGAAGCACGACACGACGCTCTCAACCGCTCGTCGCCTTCAAAGGGCTATGGGACTTGCCCACAATTGCTTGCAGAATGCGGCCACTGGGCACCTAACTTGCCTGCCAAGCCGAATTGGGCGTTTTTTTTGCAGCGCTTGGCGGGCATACTAGGCCGTCCCTTTCCCTGGTGTCGCCCGCCTCTATGCTTCGCGCCTTGATTACCCTTGCTCTTGTCTGCCTGCTCCAACCGGCGTTTGCCGATGAGCGCGCACAAACCCAACAACAGTTGGACGCTACGCGTCAGGACATTACCGAGCTGAAGAAGCTGCTCGGCAAGCTCCAGGAAGAGAAGTCCGGCGTGCAGAAAGACCTGCGCGGCACGGAAACCGAGATGGGCAAGCTGGAGAAGCAGGTCCAGGAGCTGCAAAAAGAACTAAAGAAGAGCGAGTCGGAACTGGAGCGACTCGACGCTGAGAAAAAAAAACTCCAGAGCGCCCGCGTTGAACAGCAACGCCTGATCGCGATCCAGGCCCGCGCCGCTTACCAGAACGGCCGCCAGGAATACCTCAAGCTGCTGCTCAACCAGCAGAACCCGGAAAAGTTCGCCCGCACCCTTACCTATTACGACTACCTGAGCAAGGCCCGCCTGGAGCAACTGAAAAGCTTCAACGAGACCCTGCGCCAGTTGGCCAACGTCGAGCAGGAAATCGCCAACCAGCAGTCGCAGCTGCTCGACCAGAAAACCGCCCTCGACAGCCAGCGCGACGAACTGGACAAGGTCCGCAAGGAGCGCCAGCAGGCGCTGGCCAAGCTGAATGACGACGTGAAGGCCCGTGACGCCAAGCTCCAGGCCCGCGAGCAAGACCAGGCCGACCTCGGTAAAGTCCTGAAAACCATCGAGGAAACCCTGGCGCGCCAGGCCCGTGAGGCAGAGCAGGCGCGACAAAAAGCGCTGCTTGCCCAGCAGGAAGCCGAAAAAAAGCGCGAGCGTGAAGCCGCCGAGGCAGTCGCCAGCGCCACTACCGACGCCCCGGCCCCGCGTAAACCGGCGCGTGCAGCGCCTGGCCCGCTGGTTTCCAGCGCCGGCGAATCCTTCGGCGGACCTTTTGCTTCAGCTCGGGGCAAACTTCCATGGCCAGTTGATGGTCGATTACTGGCACGCTTTGGTGAAACCCGTGGCGATGACACCCGCGCCAAGTGGGACGGTGTGATGATCAGTGCCGGTGCCGGCACCCAGGTCCACGCTATCCACGGCGGCCGCGTGGTATTCGCCGATTGGCTGCGTGGTGCAGGTTTGCTGGTGATTCTTGACCACGGTAATGGCTATTTGAGCCTTTACGGCCACAATCAAACTTTGCTTAAAGCGGCAGGTGATGTTGTAAAAGCCGGTGAATCCATCTCCACTGTCGGTAACAGTGGTGGCCAGGACACCCCGGCGCTGTACTTCGCTATTCGTCAGCAGGGCCGCCCGAGCGACCCGGCACAATGGTGCCGTACCCAAGGATAAGGGTCGCATCTACATTAGGAGTTCGTTCGACATGCTGCATTTGTCCCGCCTCACATCGCTGGCCTTGACGATCGCTCTGGTGATCGGCGCGCCTTTGGCATTCGCCGACCAGACCGCCCAGTCGGCCACGGCCGCGACCACCAAGGCCCCGCTGCCGCTGGACGAGTTGCGCACCTTTGCCGAGGTCATGGACCGGATCAAGGCCGCTTATGTCGAACCTGTGGACGACAAGACCCTGCTGGAAAATGCCATCAAGGGCATGCTCAGCAACCTTGACCCGCACTCCGCCTACCTGGGCCCGGAAGATTTCGCCGAGCTGCAGGAGAGCACCAGCGGTGAATTCGGTGGCCTGGGCATTGAAGTCGGCGCCGACGACGGCAACATCAAGGTCGTTTCGCCGATCGATGACACCCCTGCGTCCAAGGCCGGCATCCAGGCCGGTGACTTTATCGTCAAGATCAACGGCCAGCCGACCCGCGGCCAGACCATGACCGAAGCCGTCGACAAGATGCGCGGCAAGATCGGCCAGAAAATCACCCTGACCCTGGTGCGCGACGGCGGCACGCCGTTCGACGTGACCCTGACCCGCGCCACCATCACGGTCAAGAGCGTGAAGAGCCAGCTGCTGGAGTCGGGCTACGGCTACATCCGTATCACCCAGTTCCAGGTCAAGACCGGCGACGAAGTGGCCAAGGCCCTCGCCAAGCTGCGCAAAGACAACGGCAAGAAACTCAGCGGCATCGTGCTCGACCTGCGCAACAACCCGGGCGGCGTGTTGCAGGCCGCGGTGGAAGTGGTCGACCACTTCATCACCAAGGGCCTGATCGTCTACACCAAGGGCCGTATCGCCAACTCCGAGCTGCGCTTCTCGGCCACCGGCAACGACCTCAGCGAAGGCGTGCCGATGGTTGTGCTGATCAACGGCGGCAGCGCCTCGGCTTCGGAAATCGTCGCCGGCGCCCTGCAAGACCAGAAACGCGGCGTGCTGATGGGCACCACCAGCTTCGGCAAAGGCTCGGTGCAAACCGTGCTGCCGCTGAACAACGAGCGTGCCTTGAAGATCACCACGGCGCTGTACTACACGCCGAACGGTCGCTCGATCCAGGCCCAGGGCATCGTGCCGGACATCGAAGTGCGCAAGGCCAAGATCACCAACGAAGCCGACAGCGAGTTCTACAAGGAAGCGGACCTGCAAGGCCACCTGGGCAATGGCAACGGCGGCGCCGACCAGCCGACCGGCAGCGGCTCGAAAGCCAAACCGATGCCGCAGGACGACGATTATCAGTTGGCCCAGGCGCTGAGCCTGCTCAAGGGCCTGAGCATTACGCGCAGCCGTTGATATGCGCCGTGGACTGATCATCGCTTTGCTGTGCTGTCTGGCGGGTGTCGCCCAAGGCAACCCCGCCAGTGCAGCCCCCGCTGAACACAAAGCCTACCTGACCCTGATCATCGACGACCTTGGGCAAAACCTGCCCCGGGATCGTCGCGTGCTCGCCCTGCCCGGCCCGGTGACCACGGCGATCATGCCCGACACACCCCACGCCGCCGAATTCGCCCGCGAAGCCCACAAGGCCGGCAAGATCGTCATCCTGCACATGCCCATGGACCCGGCCACCGGCCCGTTCGCCTGGCACCCCGACCTGCCCATCGAAGAGCTGGGCAAACGCCTGGACGCAGCCTTCAAGGCCGTGCCCTACACCGCCGGCATCAACAACCACATGGGCAGCCGCATGACCGCCCAGCCGGAGGCCATGGCCTGGTTGATGGGTGAGCTGCAACGACGCCACAAGTTCTTCGTCGACAGCCGCACCAGCGCTAAAACCGTCGCCGCCTCCGAGGCGCAAAAGATTGGCCTGGCCAGCGTCTCGCGGGATGTGTTCCTCGACGACGAACGCACCGAAGCGGCCATCACCACCCAGCTGCAGACCGCGATCAAGCTGGCCCACAAACAGGGGTCGGCGGTGATGATCGGCCACCCTTATCCACAGACACTGGCGGTACTCGAACGTGAGCTGCCCAAGCTCAAGGCCCAGGGCGTCGAGTGGATCGACATCAAGTTGATGATCAGCCTGCGCAGCAACCAGGCCATGGCCGGCCACGGAAAAAACGGCACTTACCGCTAGTGCTATATAGCTACCGCGCCTGACCGAGCGGACTCTTCGATAGTGGATCTTCGTATCCACTGGAGAGTCTGTAGATGAACTCACTGCAATACAAAGACCTGCTGATCAACTTCACCACCGAGTTCGTTCCTGTATGGAACGACAAAGGCACTCGCGCCGAAAAACCCGTGACCTTCTGGCGCCCGAGCACATCCTCCGACGCGCTGGGCAACTTCGTCCCGCTGGGTGATGTGGCGGTGGCGGGTTACCACAACATCAATCAACTGAACATCGTCGCGGTTGTCAGCGAAGTTGACCGGGAGAATGGCACCGCCTTGCGGCCCCCCGTCGACTTCGAGAGAGTCTGGGAACACTCGGGACCAAGGGCACGCGCCAATTTCTCAATCTGGCGGCCCACCGCTCCAGAAGGTTATGTGGCGATGGGGCTGGTCTGTGGCCTCGGTAACGACAAACCACCACGCAATACCATCCGCTGTGTCAGAGAAGACCTGGTGACTCAGGCCTATGTCGACCAATTGATCTGGAGCGACCAAGGCAGCGGCGCCCACCGGGACTTCAGCGCCTGGGGTGTCTCCCCGTCGCAAGCAGCTCCTGGCCAAGCCTACCTGGCACCGGGCACCTTTACCGGCGCCGAGGGCTATGCCAAGCCAACCAGGCAAAGCCCGGTGCACGCCCTGCGGCTGGACCTTGCGCTTCATTCCGAAGATTTGCCGCCACTTTCACCCGAAATGGCACCAGGACGCACGATGCCGGAGCAGGTAACAGAGGGCATTCATGTGTGCGAACTGCCCTGGTTTACCGTGAACGACCCGACCCTGACGCCCCTGGAAAAACTGCAAACGTGCCCGGTATATCGGTTGAAAAGAATCGACCAGTACAGCTTGGTAGCCAGCGGTCAAAACACCACGCCAGCAAGCCAAACCTTCAGTTGGGTATTCGCAAAAGGAGAGATCAGTGATTTCTCCTTGGGCCTGCGCTCCTTGACCGGCGTCGATATAAAGGCTGCCTGGGCACCCCGCCATCCGTTGAGCATCAGTGCCAACCTCAATCGCGACTTCACGCATACGGGCTTGACCGCACAAGGCTGGGAACGGGAGGGCGTGGCGGATGTGATGGCTTACATCCCGGCGAATAAATCCATCGCTGCCTACCTGGTCAAAAGCCGATACGAGCTATTGCGGGCTGACGACAGCCAGCTCGGGCCAACCCTGACCTATGCCAGCGGAGATAACGTCTACTTCAGCGAGCTGCTGCAACCTGAAGCGGCGGTTACTGCTGTTGAGGAGCCAGAGGAAGTACCAGCAGCGGTGCCCGAGCCCACAGAAAACGACCTAGAGATAACGCCCCATGATTTCATCGACGACACCCTCCTGCCGTAACTGATCGAGGGCCGCCTGGAGTTTCGCCACTACGTCATCCGGCACGTTTTTGTTCAGCGCCAGGTACAGCTCCGCGCTGTTGAAACGCAACACAGTCTTGAGCCCGGTCACCCCGACCTGGCGTGCCAGATAACGGCCCGCCGGGTCCCCGGTGGCCCACAGGTCGATCTGGCCATCCACCAGCTTTTGCGCGTTGTCCTGATCCCGCAACACGATCACCGGCTTGAGCCCCTGCTTCTCCAGGCTCTCGGCGATGGCGTCGCCCTTGTAGGCGCCGATCTTGTAGCGCCGCGCCTGCTCAAGGTCGCTCAGCTGGATCTTGCTGTCAGCCTTGGCCAGCAGCACCCAATCGTCCGGGCCGATGGGGCCGACCCATTTGAACAGCGCCTCACGGTCCGGCAAGCGCGCCATCACGAACACGCCGTAACCGGGTTTTTCCAGGGCGAGTTTGTAGATCCGGTCCCAAGGGAACCGCAGGGTCAGGTTGTAGGAAATACCGGCACGCTGGAACGTCTCGCGGACGATGTCCACGGCAATGCCTTCGATGTTCTCTTCCTTGGCGAAGTTCTTGCCGTTTTTCGCCATGTTGTACGGCGGGAAGTTTTCCGTCAGCAACACCAGGGAAGCGCCGTCGGACGGTTCATCAGCATAAGCCGAACCCGTCAGCAGAACGGTGGCACTGGCGAGGGCGAGCAGCAGGTCTTTGAACATGAAAGTTACCGGAATCCATGGCAAGCCCAGAGAGTGCCGCGAGCCTGCCATGGTGTCCAGTGACGTTTAGCGTACGACGATACCGCGCGCCGCCATGTAGGCCTTGGCCTCAGGCACGGTGTATTCGCCAAAGTGGAAAATACTCGCCGCCAGCACTGCGCTGGCGTGGCCTTCGATCACGCCGTCGGCCAGGTGCTGCAGGTTGCCGACGCCGCCGGAAGCAATCACCGGGATGCCCAGTGCGTCGCTGATGGCGCGGGTCACGCCCAGGTCGAAGCCGTTTTTCATGCCGTCCTGGTCCATGCTGGTCAGCAGGATTTCACCGGCACCCAGGGCTTCCATCTTCATCGCCCACTGCACGGCATCCAGCCCGGTCGGCTTGCGCCCGCCGTGGGTGAAGATCTCCCAGCGCGGGGTTTCGCCCGGGCCGGAGACTTTCTTGGCGTCGATGGCAACCACGATGCATTGCGAACCGAAGTGCTGTGCGGCTTCGCCGACAAATTCCGGGTTGAACACCGCCGCGGTGTTGATCGAAACCTTGTCCGCGCCGGCATTCAGCAAGTTGCGAATGTCCTGCACGGTACGCACGCCACCGCCCACGGTCAGCGGGATAAACACCTGGCTGGCCATGCGCTCCACGGTATGCAGCGTGGTGTCGCGACCATCGACGCTGGCGGTGATGTCGAGAAAGGTAATCTCGTCAGCACCCTGTTCGTCGTAGCGACGGGCGATCTCCACCGGGTCGCCGGCGTCACGGATGTTCTCGAACTTGACGCCCTTGACCACGCGACCGTTGTCGACGTCCAGGCAAGGGATGATGCGTTTGGCCAGCGCCATGGTCAGTCCTCAGCCGTTGTAGGCGTCGCAGTAAGCCTGGGCTTCAGCGACGTCCAGGGTGCCTTCATAGATCGCCCGGCCGGTGATCGCGCCGATGATCCCCGGCGCCTTCGCGTCCAGCAGCGACTTGATGTCGCCCAGGTTGTGGATACCGCCGGAAGCGATCACCGGGATCTTGGTGGCGGCGGCCAGCGCAGCGGTGAACGGTACGTTGCAGCCCTGCATCATGCCGTCTTTGGCGATGTCGGTATAAACGATGGCGGAGACGCCGTCGGCTTCAAACTGCTTGGCGAGGTCGATCACCTGGACGGTGCTGATCTCGGCCCAGCCGTCGGTGGCGACGAAACCGTCCTTGGCGTCCAGGCCCACGATCACTTTGCCGGGGAACGCACGGCAGGCTTCGGCGACGAAGGCCGGGTCTTTCACGGCCTTGGTGCCGATGATCACGTAGCTCACGCCCGCTTTCACGTAGTGCTCGATGGTTTCCAGGGAGCGGATACCGCCGCCGATCTGGATCGGCAGGTTCGGATAGCGCTTGGCGATCGCCGTGACGACTTCACCGTTGACCGGCTGGCCTTCGAACGCACCGTTCAAGTCCACCAGATGCAGACGACGGCAACCGCCTTCCACCCACTTGGCAGCCATGCTCACCGGGTCATCGGAGAACACCGTGGAATCTTCCATGCGGCCCTGGCGCAGACGTACGCAGGCGCCGTCCTTGAGATCGATTGCGGGAATAATCAGCATCTGGCAAACCTTATTCGATATTCAGCGTTGCTCGGGAAATCAGGGTTTCTCGAGCGCCCACAAGTCGCTTTCGATGCTTTCGAACCTTTCTTTAAGGTGCGTCTGCACATCGAAAATCGCCCTGTTGTAATAGTGCGGAGCAATTTCAGTGGTGAACAGTTCGAGGATTTCTGCAACCTCGAACGAGCCGAGCTTGAGCTCGAAGCGGTCTTCCATGAAACGCTTGATCTTGTCGGTGGCCTCACTCTCCTGCTGGGGAGTGAGGTTCAAGATCGGCGGCTTGACCTTCTTGGCCATTACCAGCGCCCGTCCCACGCGGCGAAGTTCTGCAGCAATTGCAGGCCATGGGTATGGCTCTTCTCCGGGTGGAATTGCACGGCAAAGCGCGAACCGTCGGCCAGGGCCGCGGCGAAGTCGACGCCATAGTGCCCGCCACCCACCACCTGGCGCGGGTTACCGGCGGCGATGTAATAGCTGTGTACGAAATAGAAACGCGCCAGGTCCGGCACTTCGTGCCACAGCGGGTGATCCACGGTCTGGCGCACTTCGTTCCAGCCCATGTGTGGCACCTTCAGGTGCTCGCCGTCTTCGTGCAGGTCCTTGCCGAAAAACTTCACCTGGCCCGGAAACAGACCGATGCAGTCGACGCCGTCGTTCTCTTCACTGCTGTCGAGCAAGGCTTGCATGCCCACGCAGATGCCGAGGAACGGCCGGTCCTGGCTGACTTCACGCACCAGGCTGTCGAAGCCCAGGCGACGAATCTCGGCCATGCAGTCGCGAATCGCGCCAACCCCCGGGAACACTACCCGGTCGGCTTCGCGAATCACGTCGGCATCGCTGGTGATCAGCACCTTGCCGGCACCTACGTGCTCGAGGGCCTTGGCCACCGAGTGCAGGTTACCCATGCCGTAGTCGATAACCGCGACCGTCTGCATTACAGGACGCCCTTGGTCGACGGCATTTGCCCGGCCATGCGGTCATCCAGCTCCACGGCCATGCGCAGGGCACGGCCGAAAGCCTTGAACACGGTCTCGATCTGGTGGTGGGTGTTGGTGCCACGCAGGTTGTCGATGTGCAGGCTGACCAGGGCGTGGTTGACGAAACCCTGGAAGAATTCCTGGAACAGGTCGACGTCGAAGCCGCCCACGGTGGCGCGGGTGTACGGCACGTGCATCTGCAGGCCCGGGCGGCCGGAGAAGTCGATGACCACACGCGACAGCGCTTCGTCCAGCGGGACATAGGCGTGACCGTAGCGACGGATGCCTTTCTTGTCGCCGATGGCTTTGGCAAATGCCTGGCCCAACGTGATACCGACGTCTTCCACCGTGTGGTGGTCGTCGATATGCAGGTCGCCCTTGCTGACGATATCCAGGTCGATCAGCCCGTGACGGGCGATCTGGTCCAGCATGTGCTCAAGAAAAGGTACACCGATATCAAATCGGGCCTTTCCGGTGCCATCCAGGTTGATCGAGGCTTTGATCTGGGTTTCCAGAGTGTCGCGCTCGACGGACGCCTTACGTTCGGCCATCACCAGCTCCGCAAAATCATTGGGCGAAAAAGGCAGCCATTATAGGGGCGCGGGCGCTAAACAGAAACATCGGAGGGGATAAGACTGATGGAGTGTCGGGGATAGACATGTCAGTACAAGTGTGGGAGCAGCTTTGTGTGTGAGCGGGCTTGCTCGCGAAGGCGGTGGGTCAGCCAATACATGTGCTGACTGATCCATCGCATTCGCGAGCAAGCCCGCTCACACAAGGGTTACGCGGTGTTAGTGGAACAGTACCGCAGTTTTCTGCAGGGTGACCCACACGCCCCACGCCAACGGAATGCCCACCGCCAGCCAGGCGGCAACCGCCAATGGCACGCTGCCGGAGGAGGCTTTCCACTCCAGCACGGTGCTGGAATCGGCGCCCTTGTCATGGCCCAGCGCCTGCTCGGCAGCCAGTTCGGCGTCGGTCATGAAGTACTTGTCTGCCACCGGCCGTACCAGCAGGTTGCAGATAAAGCCCAGCACCAGCAGGCCGGCGAGGATGTACAAGGTGATGTCGTAAGCGGCAGCGCGTTCAACGCCGATGCTCAACTGATACTCACGCAGGTAGTTCACCAGCACCGGGCCCAACACGCCCGCCGCTGCCCATGCGGTCAGCAGACGACCGTGGATCGCGCCCACCATTTGCGTACCGAACAGGTCCGCCAGGTAAGCCGGGACGGTCGCAAAGCCACCGCCGTACATCGACAGGATGATGCAGAACGCCGCCACGAACAGCGCGACGTTGCCCAGGTGACCCAGGTTCGGGATCAACGCGTACAGGGCAAAGCCCAGGGCGAAGAACACGAAGTAGGTGTTTTTACGGCCCAGGTAGTCGGAGAACGATGCCCAGAAGAACCGGCCACCGATGTTGAACAGGCTCAACAGACCGGTAAAGCCGGCTGCGATGGCCGCGATGGAAGCCAGTTGGCCGGCATCCAGTTGGCCAAATGCCAGGCCGTTACCCAGCAACTTGCCGCCGAACACTTCCTGCAGCAGCGGCGAAGCCATGCCGAGGATGCCGATGCCGGCAGACACGTTCAGGCACAGCACCAGCCACACCAGGCGGAATTGCGGGGTTTTCCAGGCCACGTTCACGTGCACGTGACGATGGGTGATCATCGCGTTGCTGGCTTTTTTCGCCGGGGCAGTCCAGCCCTCAGGCTTCCAGCCGGTAGGCGGAACACGGTAGGACAAGGCGCCGCCGATCATGAACACGAAGTAGATCACGGCCATGACCACGAAGCTCTGCCACACGCCAACGCTGGTCGGCGAGGCAAAGTGGCCCATCAAGGCGGCTGCCAGCGGGGCACCCACCATCGCGCCGCCGCCGAAGCCCATGATCGCCATGCCGGTGGCCATGCCGCGCTTGTCCGGGAACCATTTGATCAGGGTCGAGACCGGCGAGATGTAACCCAGGCCCAGGCCGATACCGCCAATGACCCCGGAGCCGATCCACATCAGCCAGATCTGGTGGGTATAGATCCCCAGCGCGGAGATCAGCAGGCCGCCACACCAGCACAAGGCCGAAACGACACCAGCCTTGCGTGGCCCGGCGTGTTCCAGCCAGCCGCCCCAGATCGCTGCGGAGCAGCCGAGGAAGATGAAGAACAGGGTGTAGATCCAGCCCAGCATGGAGATGGGCCAGTCGCATTGCGACGAGAAGACCTGGCTGATGAAGCTCATGTCCGGCGCGCAGGCGACCGGTGCGGTGATCCCCAGCGCCTTGGACAACGGCAGCCAGAACACCGAAAAACCGTAGGCCATGCCGATACACAGGTGGATCGCCAGGGCGGCCGGTGGTACCAGCCAACGGTTGAACCCGGGCTTGGCGATAATGCGTTCCTTGGACAGGAACGCAGGCTGTGCAGCAGTATTACCCGCCGCAGTGCTAGTGCTCATTGGTGTTTCCCCCAGTTATTAGTATGTGTCCGTCGGGCGCTCTCTCCCTCGGCCTTACACGCAAGGCGTGGCCGTTTTGTTGAGTAAAGCTCCTTTTAAACGCGACGTTTAGTCGCAGACGGCAGACGAACATGCGCAGATTAGCATCTGTGGATGACAGAAAAACCAAACTGATATCACCTTTCTGGAGTTATCTGATTTGTTTGACGCCATGTAACGATCCCTAAACAGCCATAGGGCTACGAGCGTTATACTCTTCGGCTAAATTTTAAAATCGACATACAAGGACTCGCCCATGAAAGCGTTCGGCAAAATCCTGGGTCTGGTACTTCTCGGGCTGTTGCTGATCATTGTGGCTCTAGGCTTTGCCCTGACCCATCTCTTCGATCCCAACGACTACAAAGACGAGATTCGCCAGATTGCCCGCGACAAGGCCCACATCGAGCTGACGCTCAATGGCGACATCGGCTGGAGCCTGTTCCCCTGGCTCGGTCTTGAATTGCACGAGGCCAGCGTTGCGACCCTGACCAATCCGAGCCAACCGTTTGCCGACCTGCAGATGCTCGGCCTGTCGGTGCGCGTACTGCCGCTGCTGCGCCGTGAAGTGCAGATGAGCGATGTACGTGTCGAAGGCCTGAACCTGCGCCTGAACAAAGACGTGCATGGCCACGGCAACTGGGAAGACATCGGCAAGAATGTGCCGGACCCGGCTACCGCCGCCGCCACGCCTGCCGTGGCTGAAGCGGCCACACCGCCCAAGCCTGAAAAGCCGCCGCAGCCGATCCGCTTGGACATCGACAGCCTGACCATCAACAACGCCCGCGTCGAATACAACGACGAGCAGACCGGCAAGCAGTTCAGCGCCGAAAGCATCCAGCTGAGTGCCGGCGCCGTGCACGAAGGTGCAAGCATCCCGGTCAAACTCACCGCGTTCTTCGGCACCAACCAGCCGCTGATGCGCGTCAAGACCGAGGTCAATGGCAACCTGCGCATTCAGCGCGCCCTCAAGCGCTACCAGTTCGAAGACATGAAGGTCACTGGTGAAGCCACCGGCGAGCCGCTGCAAGGCAAGACTGTGACCTTTTCGACCCAGGGCCAATTGCTGGTGGACCAGTCTGCGAATATCGCCGAATGGACCGGCATGAAGCTGTCGCTGAACCAACTGCGCGCCCTGGGCGAGCTGAAGGTCAACGACCTGGACAAGACTCCACAGCTCAGCGGCGCCCTGTCGATTGCCCAGTTTGACCTGGCCAAGTTCCTCGACAGCGTCGGCAACCCGCTGCCACCGATGGCCGCCGGCAGCCTGAGCAAGGTCGAGCTGGTCAGCCGCCTCAAGGGCACGCCGACCAGCCTGGCGCTTGAAGACCTCAACCTGAAACTCGACGACAGCACCTTCACCGGTCGCGTGGCCGTGGATGATTTCGCCAGGCAATCCCTGCGGGTGCAGCTCAAGGCCGATACGTTCAACGCCGACAACTACCTGCCGGCCAAGTCCGAAGCCGCCAAGGGCGCCGCGGCCGCGCGCCAGGCTGAAGTGCAGAACAGCGAAGCCGGCGCCATGGCGGCCGGTGGCACCACACCGTTGCCGGACGCCCCGACCAAAGCCGCGTGGAGTACCGACAAGCTGCTGCCGCTGACCCGCCTGCGCACCCTGGACGTAAACGCCGACCTGTCCTTTGGCCAACTGACCCTGAGCAAGCTGCCGATCCAGAATGCCGCCCTGAAAGCCTCCGGCCTCGATGGCCAGCTCAAGCTCGATACCTTGAGCGGCGGCCTCTACAACGGCACCTTCCAGGCCAACGGCAACCTTGACGTGCGCCAGGACATCCCGCTGCTGGCGCTGCAAACCCGCATCAAGCAGGTACCGGTCGAACGCATCCTGCAAGCCCAGGGGCAGAACCCGCCGGTGAAGGGCCAGCTCACCCTCGACAGCAACCTCAACGGCCGCGGCAATAGCCAGAAAGCCCTGATCGACAGCCTCAACGGTACCGCCAGCTTCGCGATCAACAACGGCGTGCTGCTCAACGCCAACATCGAGCAACAGCTGTGCACCGGCATCGCCCTGCTCAACCGCAAGACCCTCAGCGGCGACCAGCGCGGCAAGGACACCCCGTTCCAGGAACTCAAGGGCAACCTGACCTTCCGCAATGGCGTGGCCAGCAACCCCGACCTGAAAGTGCGCATCCCGGGCCTGACCGTCAACGGCGACGGTGACGTCGACCTGCGCGTGCTGGGCATGGACTACCGCGTCGGCATCATCGTCGAAGGCGACCAGCGCGACGTGCCGGACCCGGCTTGCCAGGTGGGCTCCAACTTCCAGAACATCGAAGTCCCGCTGCGCTGCCGTGGCCCACTGGAACTGGGCGCCAAGGCCTGCCGCCTGGACAAGGACGGCTTGAGCCAGGTCGCCATCAAGGCGGCAGGCAACAAGCTCGGCGAGAAGCTTGAACAGAAGCTCGACAAGGTCAATCCACAGCTGAAAGACGCGCTTAAAGGCCTGTTCAAACGATGAGAAACGAGCAGTTTTCAACGGCGGTGCTCGACTGGTACGACCGCCACGGTCGCCATGACCTGCCCTGGCAACAGGGCATCACGCCTTACCGGGTGTGGGTCTCGGAGATCATGTTGCAGCAGACCCAGGTCAGCACCGTGCTGAACTACTTCGACCGGTTCATGGCGTCCTTGCCAACGGTCGAAGCCCTGGCTGCCGCGCCGGAAGACGAAGTGCTGCACCTGTGGACCGGGCTGGGTTACTACACCCGGGCGCGCAACCTGCAAAAGACCGCGAAGATCGTCGTTGCCGAATATGGCGGCGAGTTTCCCCGTGACGTCGAAAAACTCACCGAACTGCCCGGCATTGGCCTGTCCACCGCGGGTGCGATTGCCAGCCTGAGCATGGGCCTGCGAGCGCCGATCCTCGATGGCAACGTCAAGCGCGTGCTGGCGCGCTTTACCGCGCAAGAGGGTTACCCGGGCGAGCCGAAGGTCGCCAAACAGCTGTGGGCCACCGCAGAGCGCTTTACGCCCCATGACCGCGTCAACGCCTACACCCAGGCCATGATGGACATGGGCGCCACCCTCTGCACCCGCAGCAAGCCCAGCTGTCTGCTGTGCCCGCTGGAAAAGGGCTGCGAAGCGCACCTGCTCGGCCTGGAAACCCGCTACCCGATCCCCAAGCCACGCAAGACCGTGCCCCAGAAGCGCACTCTGATGCCGATGCTGGCCAATGGCGAGGGCGCGATCCTGCTTTACCGTCGCCCCTCCACGGGCCTGTGGGGCGGTTTGTGGAGCCTGCCGGAGCTGGATGACCTGGCAGACCTGGAACACCTGGCCAACCAGCACTCGCTGGCGCTGGGCAAACACCAGGAGCTGCCGAGCCTGATCCACACCTTCAGCCACTTCCAACTGGCTATCGAACCCTGGCTGGTCCAGGTCCAGGAGTCTGCCCATCACGTGGCCGAGGCTGACTGGCTCTGGTATAACCTCGCCACCCCGCCGCGCCTGGGCCTTGCCGCCCCGGTGAAAAAACTGCTGAAGCGCGCGGCTGAAGTATTGAACGCAGGAGTTCCGTCATGACCCGCACCATCATCTGCCGCAAGTACCACGAAGAACTGCCCGCCCTGGAGCGCGCCCCGTTCCCTGGCACCAAGGGCCAGGACATTTTCGACAACGTTTCCGCCAAGGCCTGGGCTGACTGGCAAAAGCACCAGACCCTGTTGATCAACGAAAAGCGCCTGAACATGATGAACGCCGAAGACCGCAAATACCTGCAGGGCGAGATGGACAAGTACTTTTCCGGCGAGGATTACGCCAAGGCCGACGGCTACGTGCCACCTGCTGAATAATTGATCAAATTTGGGGGTTGGCCCGTAAGCGACGGTAATAATTAAATATTTTTTGAAAACTTGCTTGACGACCCCCTGAAAAACCCGTTTAATGCGCCCCGTTGCCCAGATAGCTCAGTCGGTAGAGCAGGGGATTGAAAATCCCCGTGTCGGCGGTTCGATTCCGTCTCTGGGCACCACTAATTAGTTTCAGGTGGTGCAAACGTCATCTGAAACACACAAAAAACCCGCCTGGTGCGGGTTTTTTGTTGCCTGCCGTTTTTGACTCCTTCAGCCCCCGCCCCGCATCAACGTCAACACCGCAACCCGCTCCTGCTCGGAGATGTGAAAACCACTCTCCTCCACGCGCGCAATCCAATCCTGCGCCGAGAGCGACTCGCCAAAACGCACCAGGCGTCCGTAGCGCCTGAATACAGCCTCCAGCACGCTGATCATCGAGGGGTAGCTGCAGCCTCCGTCAAAACAGATGCTGAGGCCGCCAAGCCAGGAACGGCCGATCACGTGGGCACTACCGACGCTCTCGGCACCGGCATACTCAAAATCCATTTTTACTGCTTCCATGTTGCACCCAAACTCATCACCACGAAAGTACCCAAGCCTAGCAGGCGCCTGTTTTGCGGCAGGCTGCAAAGCGCTCCAATCAGACCAACCGGTCATCCAGGCGGCGACCATACAGTAAGACGATCCAAAGTGCCGGTTATCAACACCTCATTCCGACCCCATTGATCCATCCTTAATTCCCCAGTGATCGCCACTCTCGTCGGCGTCACCACCGACAAGGATGTCAAGGCGACTGAGTCACTTCATCAGGAACACCAGCAGCGGGTTGTCATTCAACCGCCCATTGAACACCGGCGCCATGTGTTCCAGCGGCGTGCCGCTGAGCAATGCGGTTTGCTTGCGCTCCACAATCACCCAGGCGGGGCGCGGTAGCGTATCCACCAGCAAGGGTTGGTTGCGCCCGATGAACAGCGGCTGCTCGTCGTGATCCAGGTTCATGATGTAGCGAATCGCCCAGGTGTCCTTGGCCAGATCGACGAACACCAGGGTCCCGGGATTATCGGCACGCAGCTTTTCCACCGCGCTTACGAAGTTCCTGGTGTCGAATTGCAGGTCCTTGGCCGGCTCCACAACCTTCACCAGCACCAGCCATTGGGTGGCCAGCGCAATCAGGCTGAGCACCACCAGGCGCTGGCCGAGATTGCCCTGCAAACGGCGCCAGGCAATCACGGCTGCGAGTTGCAGCACGATCAGCACACCCACCAGCGCCGGCACTGAAACGTCCGGCCAGTAGCCGTGCTTGTGCCACAGATGCCGACAGACAAACACCACGACAATGCCCAGCACCGGCAGGACCGCCACCAGGCACTCATAGCCACGCCGCACGCCGAGCAACCAGCCCTGGGCCTGGAGCAAGCCATAGGCGGCCACCGCGGCAAACATCGGGACCATGGGCACGATGTAGTAGGCGCGCTTGAAGTGCGGCACCGACAAGCCCAGCAAAATCATCAGGCCGCAGGCGGCCAAGCGCAGCATCAACTGCACATCGGCATCGTCGTGGCGGGCCGACCATTTGTGGCGCAGGGCAATCATCGTCGCCAGGGCCAGCGGCACCACCGGGAAATAGCGGTACAGGCTCAGCTTGAAGTAGAAGTAGAACGCCTCACCGGTTTCATCAAGGCGCCCGGTGAATTGCATCCGCAGCACATCATCGACGAAAGCATCGCCCCCGCTGATCCGCGCCAGTTTCAACAGCGCCCACCAGCAGCCGGCCAGCAGGATCAAACCGACCACGCCGTGGGCAATCACCTTTTTCAGCAGTGCAATCCGCTCTTGCCGCGTACGAGCGGTGCCCAGCGCCCAGTAGACACAGGCCACCCCGCACACCTCGATCAACCCCAGCGGCCCGCGAATGGCAAACGCCACCACGAACAACGGAAAGATCGCATATTGGCGCAGCCGCGAGCCCAGGCGCTCACCGGTATGCAGCAGGTAGAAACACCCCAGGCACAACAACGAGATCATCTGGTCCAGGCACACCGAGCGCGACTTCTCCAGCAACTGGGCAGTCAATGCGGTGAGCAGCACCGTCAGCAGCGCCCACGCCCGGCCCGACGGCACCAGCAAGCGGTAGATCAGCGCCATGACCCCGGCAGACGCCAGGGCGGTGGGCATCACGTTAGCCAGGTCGTTGGGCGCGCCGAATAAACGGGCAAAGAGGTAGCTGAGGTAGGTCGCGGTGCCCGGATAGTCCGGGTAAGGCTCACCGTAGGTGGTAGGAAACAGGCTCGCGCCGTGGCGAAACATCTCTTGCATGAACACGGCCCAGCGGCCGTCGAAGCCCTGTGGCTGCTGGTCCCAGATGCCCAGGGTGAACAGCAGCAGGGCGATGAGGAAAATACCCAGCGATTCCATTCGAAAGCGATTGTGTTGATCCATTATTCAGCCTGTCAGGTGGGGTAAACCGGCTCATGTTGCCGAACGCCACCCTGAATAAGCCCTGAACGGAATCAAACATTCATCCGCCTAACGACGAGCGGGCCAGACCAGCAGCGGCAGCAGGCGGATATAGAGTAGCTCCCCTACCAATTCCACCAGGGTTTGCGTGATCACCGCTGCAGCAGCGAGCCCGCGGATCTCTTCGGGCAACGCCAGCGCCAGCGGCAGCACCACCAGGGAATTACGCGTGGAGGCGCTGAAGGTGACCGCCCGCGCCGTGGGCGCCGATAGCTTGAACAGGCGCGAAGCCAGCGCCCCCATCAGCGGGGCCAGCAACAGGAAGCCGATATACACCGGGATCACCGGCGCCAGCAGGCCGATATCGCGGACCACGGCGGTGATCTGCGAACCGATCACCACCATCAGCACCAGCGCCATGGCCGGCACGGGCAGCCAGGCCCAAGCATCGTTCCAGGCACTGACGACCGGTGAGCGCCGGGACTGGGAAGTGGTCAGCACCGCCAGAATCATGGGGGCAACGATCAGCAGCAGGAAGGCCTCGACAAACGGCCCCACTGCAACCACCACCTGCGACTGCGCCCCCAGCATCAACCCCAGGTAGACCGGCAACAGCAGCAGTTGCAGCAACAACAGAATCGGGGTCGCCGCCAGCATCAACCGCGAGTCACCCTTGCCGATATGGGTAAACACCACCACGTAGTCGATGCACGGCGTCAACAGCACCAGCAACGCACCCACCAGGATCGCCGGGTGTTCCACCAGGCCCCGAGTCAGCGCCCACACCAGCAGCGGAATCAGGATGAAGTTGGCCAGCAGCAACGCGGCCATGAAGTGTTTGTTGCCCAGCCCCTGGCGCAGGTCCAGAAACGGGATTTGCAGGAACATCGCGTACATCAGGACGGCGATGGCGGGCGTAACCAGGGCGGCCACACCTTGAGCCATGGAGGGCGCCAGCAGGCCGACAACGGCAGCCAGCACCACGCTGGCGAAGTAGATCGGGATCTGGTTTTGTTCGAGGGTGTCGCGGGTCATGGGCCGGCTCTGGTGGGCGAAAGGGTCTAAGCCTAGGCATCTGTGCCGCTCAGGTCGAGCCTCAGAAAAATCCCCGGGGTCTTCATAGCAGAAATTTGTTAGTTTCGACTTCTCATAAAACTGCGCACGGGCCTTTGACCCCCCATCGAAAGCGCAATGATCGAGCCTGTTCATGAACCTGCCAGTCCGACCTCAAGCCGAAGCATTCCGCGAGCCCACAGCCGATGGGCATTCCATCGGAGGCTTCACGTGGCGCCATCCGCGCACAGACGTTGAACGCCCGGTCGTCATCATCAACGCCGCCACCTCCGTACGCTGCCGTCACTACTCACGGTTTGCCGATTACCTGTTTGCCAATGGCTTCGACGTCATCACCTACGACTACCGCGGCATCGGCGAATCCCGCAGCGGCTCGCTGAAAGGGTTCAAGGCCTCATGGTCCGATTGGGGCGTGCTGGACTTCGAAGCGATCCTGCAGCGGGCCCAGCGGGAGTTTGCCGGCCAACCGATTGATGTGGTCGGGCACAGTTTTGGCGGATGTGCGGCGGGGCTCGGGGCTTCCGGCGCGGTGATTCGACGCCTGGTGACGGTAGGCGCGCAGTTTGCCTACTGGCGCGACTACGAGGCGAGCGGGCGCTGGCGGATGCTTGCCAAATGGCATGTGGTGATGCCGCTGGTGACAGCGGTTTTTGGCTACTTCCCGGGCAAACGCATAGGCTGGCTGGAGGATACCCCGGCGGGCGTGGTACGCGACTGGAGTACGCCGACGCCGAGTTATGAAAAACGTCCGAGTGGGCGAGCCTTGCCCGAGTTGCCGTTTTCACGGGTGAAGGCACAGATACTGGCCATCAGCATTACCGACGATCCGTTTGGTACCGTCGCAGCAATCGAGCGCCTGCTGGGTTACTTCGACGGCAGCGAGCGCACGCATCTGCGAATCGCGCCTGAAGATATCGGCGAAAAAGAGGTCGGACACTTCGCATTCTTTCGCAGCCAGTATCAAGATCGGTTGTGGCCGATTGCATTGGCTTGGCTGCAAAGGGGAGAGTTGGCCAACGGCACGCCGGGGCGCCAAGTGACGGATCGCACCTAGAAAGCCTTGGGATTTCTCCAGACCTGCGCTTCAATACCCCATCCCCAGATCCTGACACCAAGGACGTGAGCCCATGGCTTCGCCGAACAAGCAGCAAAAACGCGCCCACCGGGCAAAAGCCAAGGCCAAGCAGAATCGCACCCAACGCGCCGTCGCCACCAAGCCGGATGCCTTTGCCGGCGATGACAGCCGCATTGATCTTGAATCGGTGGATTTGACCGAGCTGTTCCTGGAGATGCGCACCGCTGGCGAAACCAGTCAGCAGGCGCTGTGTGCCGTGTTCCTGGCGCACCCGCTGCTGGCAGTGGTACTGGAGCAGGAAGGTGAAGAAGAAGCGACGGACTTTATCCTCGCGGCGCTGATCGAGTATCGCCAGTGGGCCACGGATACCGAGGATGAAGCGGCAGCGCTGGCGTGGATTGAATCGCCGGAGTTTCAGGCCGATTACGTCGCGGCGTCACAGGCGCTTGTTAGCTCCGAAGACTGATACAAAACGAAATGTGGGAGCGGGCTTGCTCGCGAAGGCAGTGTGTCAGTCAGCTCAAATGTCGACTGATCCACCGCATTCGCGAGCAAGCCCGCTCCCACATTTGATCAACGGTATTGCGACGAAAGCACTCCGTCAGTTAAGCACCGCAGCCCCAACCTTCCGGCCCTTGCGCCGACGCGACACCATCAGCCCCGCCGCAACGACCAGCAAGCTCAGGATCCCGGTGGCAATGATCTCCACCTGATGCGCTTCCTGGAACAACATGATCGTCAGCACGCCCACGATGAACACGATCACCGCATACGTCAGGCCCGGGAACAGCCACATCTTGAAGGCAATCTTCTCGCCCGCTTCCGTGCGTTTCTGGCGCATGCGCAGTTGCGACACGGCGATCACCAGGTACACCAGCAGCGCGATGGCGCCGGAGCTGGCCAGCAGGAATTCAAACACCGCCGCCGGTGCCACGTAGTTGGCGAATACCGCCAGGAACGCCGCGCCGGTAGACAGCAACACCGCCCAGTAAGGCGTGCCGCTCTTGTTGGTGATCTTGGACACCGCCGGTGCATCACCGCGACGGCCCAGGGAGAACATCATGCGCGAAGCGGTGTACAGCGCCGAGTTCAGGCAACTGGTCACGGCCACCAGCACCACCAGGTCAACGATCAGCTTGGCATTCGGGATGCCCATGCGTTCCAGCACGGTCTGGTAGGAACCGACCGCTGCCAGCGCAGGATCATTCCACGGCACCAGGGCCACGACGATGAAGATCGACACCAGGTAGAACAAGCCGATCCGCCAGATCACCGAGTTGGTGGCCTTGGAAATCTGCTGGCCCGGGTTCTTCGATTCAGCGGCCGCGATGGTCACGATCTCGGTGCCCATGAACGAGAACATGGTGGTCAGGATCGCCGCCAATACCGCGCCCATGCCGTTGGGCAGGAAGCCCTGGGTGTCGAACAGGTGCGAAACGCCGCTGACCTGACTGCCCGGCAGGAAGCCGAAGATCGCCAGGATGCCGAGGATCACAAACCCGATGATCGCCACCACTTTGATCAGCGCAAACCAGAACTCGAACTCGCCGTAGTTCTTCACACTGAACAGGTTGGTCGCGGTCAGCAGCAAGGTAATGATCAGGGTGAAGGCCCAGATCGCCACGCCGGGGAACCAGGCGTGCAGGATGGTCGCGGCAGCGTTGGCTTCCAGCGGAATCACCAGCACCCAGAACCACCAGTACAACCAGCCGATGGTGAAACCGGCCCAGTGCCCGATCGCACGGTCGGCATAAGTAGAGAACGAACCCGTGTCCGGCGATGCCACGGCCATCTCGGCCAGCATGCGCATCACCAACACCACCAGCGTACCGGCGGCGGCATAAGCCAGCAGCACGGCCGGGCCCGCCGCAGCAATCGCGTGGCCGGAGCCCACAAACAACCCGGCACCGATAACGCCGGCAATCGACAGCATGGTGACGTGACGCGGTTTGAGCCCCTGTTCGAGGTCATTGGAGCTTTGCGTACTACTCATTGACACACCTTTGCGAGGAATTGCGAATACGGTCCACCCGGTCTGGCGTCTTTCTCGTGAAAAGAAACCAACGGGGCGTTCTTTATTTTTTACGCAAGATTTGCGCCAAAATGTTACAGAGCCACGATTGACGCGGGCTGTAGGGAAACTCAATAGCTCTCGTAAGTCACTGACACTAATGGCATTCCGCTATAGCGTTACTGTGCGACTCACTTGAAAGACGAATCAGTGCACCAAAAACACACACAATTTGTGCGTGACGCCCCATAAAAGGGCTGATAAGGACCGTTCGCCGGTTTAACCCTTCCAACACCCGGCCAAAGCTGGCACCATCGCGCCCTTTTTTACGCGAAACCTGTAGGAATACTGGTTCAAACGGCTGTTCGGTTGTTGATGGCGCGACACACTGCTGTGCCGATGCGACACCCTGCCGCAGACCGTCTGTTTACCGCCTGCAGGGCTGTTGGCTGTCATCCGGACGCTATGCTAGCTTGGCGCCTCGCCAGGAAGGCGGGCCAACAGCAGGAGCGCAATGAACACAATGAGGACCGCACATGGCTGAGGCCACGCCCGCGCTTGAAATCCGCAACTTGCATAAACGCTATGGTGAGCTGGAGGTGCTTAAAGGTATCTCGCTGACCGCCCGCGACGGCGATGTGATCTCGATCCTGGGTTCCTCCGGTTCCGGCAAGTCCACGTTCCTGCGCTGCATCAACCTGCTGGAAAACCCGCACCAGGGGCAAATCCTGGTGGCCGGTGAAGAACTCAAGCTCAAGGCTGCGAAAAACGGCGAACTGGTGGCCGCCGACGGCAAACAGATCAACCGCCTGCGCAGCGAAATCGGTTTTGTGTTTCAAAACTTTAACCTGTGGCCGCACATGAGCGTCCTCGACAACATCATCGAGGCCCCGCGCCGCGTGCTTGGCCAGAGCAAGGCCGAAGCCACTGAAATCGCCGAAGCCTTGCTGGCCAAGGTCGGCATCAGTGACAAGCGTCATGCCTACCCCGCGCAACTGTCCGGCGGCCAGCAACAACGCGCCGCGATCGCACGCACCCTGGCCATGCAGCCCAAAGTCATCCTGTTCGACGAGCCCACATCGGCCCTTGACCCGGAAATGGTTCAGGAAGTACTTAATGTGATCCGCGCCCTGGCCGAAGAAGGCCGCACCATGCTGCTGGTCACCCATGAAATGGGCTTTGCCCGCCAGGTGTCCAGTGAAGTGGTGTTCCTGCACCAGGGCCTGGTCGAAGAGCAAGGATCGCCACAGCAGGTATTTGAAAACCCGCTTTCGGCGCGCTGCAAACAATTCATGTCCAGCAACCGCTAACGGAGCAACATGCATGCAGAACTATAAAAAATTCCTCTTGGCCGCCGCTGTTTCGATGGCGTTCAGCGCCACGGCGATGGCTGAAACCTTGAAAATGGGGATCGAAGCGGCCTACCCGCCGTTCAACAATAAAGATGCCAGCGGCAACGTCGTCGGCTTCGACAAGGACATCGGCGACGCCCTGTGCGCCAAGATGAAAGTCGAGAAGTGCGAAGTGTATGTCTCCGACTGGGACGGCATCATCCCGGCCCTGAATGCCAAGAAGTTCGACTTCCTGGTCTCCTCGCTGTCCATCACCGATGAACGCAAGCAGGCCGTCGACTTCACCGACCCGTACTACTCCAACAAGCTGCAGTTCATCGCGCCCAAAGCCAACAAAGACTTCAAGACCGACGCGGACTACCTGAAGGGCAAGATCATCGGTGCACAGCGCGCAACGCTGGCCGGTACCTACCTGGAAGACAAGCTGCCGGACACCACCGCCAAGCTCTACGACACCCAGGAAAACGCCTACCTCGACCTGACTTCCGGCCGCCTGGACGGGATGCTCGCCGACAAGTACGTGCAGTACGAGTGGCTGAAAAGCAAAGACGGCTCCGCCTACGAATTCAAGGGCGACCCGGTGGTCGAGAGCGACAAGATCGGTATCGCCGTACGCAAAGGCGACCCGCTGCGCGAGCGCTTGAACAAAGCCCTGGCTGAAATCAAGGCCGACGGCACCTACAAGAAGATCAACGACAAGTACTTCCCTTTCAGTATCGAGTGATCCTGAATGGCCTGCCCGGCGTGCTCGCTTGAGTGCGCCGGTCCTGAGCTTTGCCTTGCGAAACGACTAAACCATGAATTTCGACCTCTACGGATTCGGCCCGGCGCTCGCCGCCGGCGCGCTGATGACCGTCAAGCTGGCGCTCACCGCCCTGTGCCTCGGGCTGGTGCTCGGGCTGGCCGGCGCCCTGGCCAAGACTTCCCCGTACAAGCCGCTGCAATGGCTTGGCGGCAGCTACTCCACCCTGGTTCGCGGCATCCCGGAACTGCTGTGGGTCCTGCTGATCTACTTCGGTACGGTCAACCTGATGCGCTCCCTCGGGGAGTTTTTCGGCAACCCCGACCTTTCCCTCAGCGCTTTCGCCGCCGGGGTGATCGCCCTGGGCCTGTGCTTTGGCGCCTACGCCACGGAAGTCTTCCGCGGCGCGATCCTGGCCATTCCCAAGGGCCACCGTGAAGCCGGTGTCGCACTGGGCTTGTCGAAGGTCCGGATCTTCACCCGCTTGATCATGCCGCAGATGTGGCGCATCGCGCTGCCGGGCCTGGGCAACCTGTTCATGATTCTGATGAAGGACACCGCGCTGGTCTCGGTGATCGGCCTGGAAGAAATCATGCGCCACGCGCAGATCGGCGTGACCGTCACCAAGCAGCCCTTCACCTTCTTTATGGTCGCGGCCTTCATGTACCTGGGCCTCACTGTCCTGGCGATGACCGGCATGCACTTCCTGGAAAAACGTGCCGCGCGCGGCTTTGCGAGGAGCACGCAATGAGTGGCGACTACAGCTGGCTGTCGCATTTCGACCTGGGCCTGAACTGGGCCGTGATCATTAAATGGCTGCCGAAACTGGCCCAGGGCGCAACCCTGACCCTGGAGCTGGTGGCCATCGCCGTGATCGCCGGCCTGCTGCTGGCAATCCCGCTGGGCATCGCCCGCTCGTCACGCCTGTGGTACGTGCGCACCCTGCCCTACTGCTACATTTTCTTCTTCCGCGGCACGCCGCTGCTGGTGCAGTTGTTCCTGGTGTACTACGGCCTGGCACAGTTCGACGCCGTGCGTGAAAGCTTCATGTGGCCGTACCTGCGGGACCCGTTCTGGTGCGCCACCGCCACCATGACGCTGCACACCGCCGCCTATATCGCCGAGATCCTGCGTGGCGCGATCCAGGCCATCCCGCCGGGTGAAATCGAAGCCGCGCGGGCGCTGGGCATGTCCAGGCCCAAGGCGCTGTTCTACATCATCCTGCCGCGTGCCGCGCGCATCGGCCTGCCGGCCTACAGCAACGAAGTGATCCTGATGCTCAAGGCCAGCGCCCTGGCCAGTACCGTGACCCTGCTGGAACTGACCGGCATGGCCCGCACGATCATTGCCCGCACCTACCTGCCGGTAGAGATCTTCTTCGCTGCCGGGTTGTTCTACCTGCTGATGTCCTACGTCCTGGTGCGCTTCTTCAAGCTGCTGGAGCGCTGGTTGCGGGTCGATGCCTGCCAGGGCCGCTGACGCCTTGTTGACGGGTGAGCAACTGCTCGCCCGCTTCCAGGCGCTGGATGCGTTCCTCACCGAACATCAAGGGCTGTGGCGACCACGGCCCTTTACTCACCTGCAATTGCCGTGGGAAACCCAGCATCCCGAACTGGCCCATTGGCTGCGCCAGCGCTCGCTGGCCGAAGCGGAAAGCAGCCATAACCAGCCTCACCACCTGCCGGCGCCTGCGCCTTTCCCTGAGCTGGCCATGCAGTCGCTGAATCTCAGTGCTGTGGATAACTTACCGTCCCGCCCGCTACCGGCCGCCCGTCATCGCCTGAACGTCGATGTACCCGGCCGCAAATGGCAGCAGATCGAAGCCTTCGGCGCCGCGCTGCAATTTCGCCAAACCCCCGAACACTGGCTCGACTGGTGTGCCGGCAAGGGCCACCTCGGCCGCCGCCTGTTGCAACCCGAGCAGCAACTGACCTGCCTGGAATACGACCCGGCCCTCATCGCCTCAGGGCAAGCCCTCAGCGAACACCATCAATTGCCCGTCACCCATCGCCTGCAAGACGTGATGGCCGACGTACAGATCAGCCGCGACCAAACCCCGGTGGCACTGCACGCCTGCGGCGACCTGCATGTGCGCCTGCTCCGACTGGCCAGCGCCGCCGGCTGCCAGAAGTTGGCCGTGGCGCCCTGCTGCTACAACCGCATCCGCGCCGAGCAGTACCAGCCGCTGTCGATTGCCGCCCAGGCGTCGTCACTGCATTTATCGGTGGAAGACCTCGGCCTGCCGCTGAGCGAAACCGTTACCGCCGGCGCTCGGGTGCGCCAGCAGCGCGATACGTCGATGGCCAGGCGCCTGGGCTTTGATGTTCTGCAGCGGCAACTGCGCGGGAGCGATGCTTACCTGCCCACTCCGTCCCTGCCCGCGAGTTGGCTGGCCAAGCCGTTCGCCGACTACTGCCGCGAATTGGCGGCCCTCAAGGGATTATCCACAGGGGAACAGCATTGGTCGGCACTGGAGGCCCAAGGCTGGCAGCGCTTGGCACAGGTGCGAAACCTGGAATTAGTGCGTGGTCTGTTTCGGCGCCCGCTGGAAATGTGGCTGGTACTGGACCGGGCATTGTTTCTCGAAGAAAACGGTTACAGGGTTCAAGTCGGCAGCTTCTGCGAAACACCGCTCACCCCGCGCAACCTGATGCTGCTCGCCGAGCGCAATTAAAGGGCATTTTGTCGCAGCGTGCCCTGTGGATAACTCTGTTGATGGAATTCTGGCAGAGGCCCTGCCGGCAAGCTTCGCGGCGCAAAATGCTGACTGGTCATTTTTTGTTCACAAAATAAAACGCACGCAAAACAGGCAGTTGCAGCGTGATGAGAACCGCTCCGCAGAATTGCGGTTTGATGACAGGTCGAACCAACCGATTGTGCATAAGCATCTGAGGTTAGCGGCATAACCCGGGTTTTTCAGCGGGCAACCAGCAGGCGACAAAGCGCATTGATATCGTCACAGGCCATGCTTGCGGCTTGGTTATCCAGCGGATCGCTGCCAAAAGCCAGGGCCTCGCTGATCGCCGGATCCCGATGCACCACCTCCAACAGGCTGTCACCCAGGCGCTTCCTGAACACCTCGACCATGTCCAGGCTAAAGCCCGAGGTCTCGTCGAGTTGGTTGATCACGAAGTGGCAACGCAGCGCCGGCCGATCATCAAGGTGTGGCGCCAGCAACTGCTCCATCTGCTCCAGGGTGCCAAGGGAAGCCGCATCCGCCTGGGCGATGACCAGCACCACATCGGCCACGTTCAGTGCCTGATGCAGGTAGACGTTATTGCCCGCCGGGGTGTCGATGATCACCGTGTCCTGCTCACCCAAGCCCAGGGCCGACAAATGTTGCGCCAGCCAATGCGGCTCCTGTTTCAGCCAGCGCTGGAGGTCTTCCTGCTGACGGATATCGGTTTCGCCAAACGTGATCACCTGGCAACCGGCAAAGCCTGAATGAAGGATCTGGCTCCAGCGCTCGTTATGCAGGCTGGTGCGCCCAATGCCGGGCAAGGTGTGGCCCAGGCCGAAGTGGTGATAGAGCGCGTTTTGCGGGTCCAGGTCCAGCGCCACCACTGGCTGCCCCAGGCGCTGCAAACCGCTGCTCAGCGCGGTGGCCAGGGTGCTGCGGCCGACGCCGCCATTGACCGAAACCAGCGCTACCACCTTCGCCCGGATGTTCGCGGCTTCGCGGGACTGCTCGTTGGCACAAGGGGAATGTCGGGAGAACGACGCGCCACTGCCCATATTGAGGCTGGCACTGTCGTCGACCGGCATGTCTTCGAAGAACTGCAGCATCGAATCCATCCCTTGAACATCACTGGCAGTCGTCTTATCGAACAATACAAAAAGATCATCGGTACGGCTCATCGCCAACACTCCCTCACGACGCATCTTAAAGACGTGAAAGGTCAGCTGTACTGATGCTTACCGCAGGTCTTTTTGTGGGCGCCTTTGTGTACGCATTCTGTGACAAAGGAATGAAGGTGTCATTATTTTGCTGTTTCTGAAGAAATCTTTAAGACGAGCGGTAAATGGTCAATTTACTGACTAATCTTTATCGGGTCGTAAGGTGTTTGCAAATCCCGCTCCGGGATCTCCCAGATCAGCAGCTTGGGCGGCGTCTGCTTGAACGCCGGGCTGTCGAAATAAGCCTTGGCGGCGCCTGAAAATTCGCCGCCGTCCTTGCTGAAGTTACCCACCGGAGCGTTCAGGGCTTTTTGCAGGAAACCCACGAAATTCGAATTTCGCGAAAACGAGGTACCGATCAGTGCCACGTTCGGCAGGCCGGCGTCACCAAACAAATCGTCAGGGTTACTCGACGCCGCCGGGCCGTTCTCATGCGCGGTGCTGGCCGCAACCTGCTCGCCCACCGGCTGTAACTTCGGCGGCAACCAATCGAGACCGGCCAGGCGCACCAGGTCACCCGGACGCGGTGCGAGCGGTGCCTGGGTAATGTCGAAGGCTTGCTCCGGCGTGGCCTGGATACCGCGCTGCTGGATGCGCAGGGCCACGGCGCGGGCGCCGGCATTCGAGCCGATTTCGCTCCAGTGCGTGTCGGTACGCAGGTAGGCGTCCGGGCCGAGGGGTTTCAGGGTGTCGGTCAAATCCAGCACTTCAACGCCCGCCGCTTGCAACAGCGTGCTCCATTGCTGGATCCGGCCATCCAGCACGGCCGGACGATACAAGCCGCAACGCTGGGCAGCGGCGATGCGGGTTTTATCCGGCACCACCATCACTTGCAGATCAATACCGCGCTGGCCTAGCTGCTTTTTCAGGTCGATCACCGCGTCGGCCTTGGTGCGCGCATTGTCTTCGGCGTGGCGGTTGAGCTTCAGTTCATCGCTGATAAACAGCCAGCCCGGGCACCCCTGGCGCACCCGCGGCCCGGTGTCGCCGAACGCCAGCCAACTGGCGCCGCGCTCCAGGTTTGCCGCTTCGATGGCCATCGGTGCCTTGGACAGCTCCTTGGCAAACCGATGGGTCACTTCACCGTGCAGCAGCATGTCGCTGTCGACCTTGGGCGGCAGGAAACTCACCGGGCCCTTGACCATCAGCCAGACGCAAGACAACAGCCCCGCCGCCAGGAAAGGCACCAACACCCAGCCCGCCAGGGGGCTGGTGCGGACGGCCAATTCACTCGGTGGGGTCGGCGCGGTAGGGGCGGGCATCGTCAGGCTTCCTTAGAACTGAAAGTACAGAAACGGTACGGCATCGCGGCTGGCAATCAGCGCGAACGACAACACAAACCCGGCCACCGGCCACAGGGATGCGGCCACCACAAACCAGGGCTGCGTACCAAAACGCTGCTCGCAGCGGGTCTGCCAGATCGGCGCGATGATGCACACCAAACCGAGCAACGCGGCCATGCCATGAGCCGGGCGCATGGCCACGGCCAACGCATCACCCAAGGCCATGCCATGCATGCCGAATTGGCCGGCGTACATGGTCAGTGCCGAATGGAAGTCCGGTGCGCGGAACAGCGTCCAGGCCAGGCACACAAACAGCAGCGTCAAGATGTGCGACAGCACCGGCGGAATGCTCGGCAGGCTCGAGCGCGACCACGCCCGGTCAATGCACAACGCGATACCGTGGGCCGAACCCCACAACAGGTAGTTCCAACTGTCGCCGCCATGCCACAACCCGGCAATCGCCATGGTCAGGAACAGGTTGCGGTAGGTGCGCCATACGCCATCGCGGTTGCCGCCGAGGGCGATGTACAGGTAGTCGCGCAGCCAGCTGGACAACGACAAATGCCAGCGCCGCCAGAAGTCCTGGATGCTGCTGGCGAGGTACGGCCGGTTGAAGTTTTCCGGGAAGTGGAAGCCCAGCATCAAGCCCAGGCCGATGGCCATGGCACTGTAGCCGGCGAAGTCGAAAAACAGTTGCAACGAGTACGCCAGGCAGCCGATCCAGGCATCCACCAGGCTCGGGTTTTCCAGGTGGAAGGCGATGTCCACCAGCGGCGACAAGGTGTCGGCCACCAGCACTTTCATGCCCATGCCGATCATGAAACGCCGAGCGCCAAGGCTGAAATTCGGCCAGTTGAAATAACGCTGGTTCAGCTCGCGCCGCACCCAGTCATAACGAATGATCGGGCCCGCAATCGAGTGGCCGAACATCGAGATATAGGTCGCGTAATTAATGAAGCTGCGCTCCACCGGCACGGTGTGCCGATGCACATCCACCAGGTACGAAATCGCCTGCAGCACAATGAACGACAACCCGGCCGGCAACGCCACGCGCTGCCAATCCAGCGGCATCGCGCCGTACCAGGTGATTACCTCACTCAGGGTGCCCGCGACGATGTTGGCGTACTTGTACCAACACAGCACTGCGGTGTTGAACACGATCAACGCGATCAACAGCCGCACCCGGCCCTTGCCGTCTTCACGGGAACGGTCCACCAGCAAACCGCCGACCCACGCCACCACGGTCAACACCATGTGCAGGAACAGGAACAGCGGGCTCAACCAGCCGTAGAACAGCCAGCTGCCGATCAACAGGATGACGTTGCGCCAGCCCGGACGGGCCAGCGCATAAATCAACAGGAAGGCCGGCAGGAACAGCGTGAGGAATTCCAGTGAGGCAAAGACCATGGTGGTGTCGGGCCCGATCAGTTAGCGAGCGTGTCGGAGGTAAACAGCAACCTCGAACCGGCGGCCGATGGCAGTGCGAGCACGCTGTAGCGTTCGCCGGCCTTGAGGGTGAAGGTCAGCGGCTGGCCCACCGGCGCGTTGGCGCACTTGAGCTGCACCGACAGTTCCACCGGGTTGATCATGCGGCGCGAAATCGAGCCTTCGGCGACCTTCTTGAACAGCTCGGCTTTTTGCGCCACGGCTTCCAGGCTCGCGTCGGCGCAGGCGGCGTCGGCGTTGATAAAGGCCAGCGAGGCCTTCAGTGCGTTGAAGTCATCCGGCTGTTCGTGGATCACCAGCTGGCGCGTGCCGCCCTTGGCGTCCGGCACGGCCACTACGGTGGCGAACTCGCCCGGCGCGACGGTCACGGCCAGCTCGGAATCCTTGCCGCCCTGGCTCAACACACCCTTGATCGGGGTCTTGCCGCCCGACACCGGCAGGTAGTCAGACACCAGTTTGTCGCCACCCAACACCAGGCTGGCCTTGGAACCCTGGGGCAGCAATTTCAGCTCGCCGTCGGTGCCGTTGGCCAGGCGCAGGAACGCCGAATCCTTCTCCGGACCGGTGGGGTAAAGCGGGATGTCGGCGCTGTAGGCGCTGACGCTGGCGAGCAAGGTCGCCAGGCCCAGGGTGATCCGTTTCATTATTGCGCTCCTTTGCCCACGGCGGCCGGTGGCAACTTCGCCAGGGAGTCGCCGATCGCCTTGGCCCACTTCTGGTAGCCGTCGATGGTGAAGTGCTGGCCGTCGGTGGTGATCCACTGGCCCGGCTTGGAGAAGGTCAGCGAGTCGACGTAGGTGCACGGCGCCACGTTGGTGGCGAGGAACTGCGACATCACCTTGGTGCGCGCATCATCCTTCTTGTACTGCGAACCGACCTTGCCCCACGCCGGCCCGACCCACACACACTTGGTGCCGGTTTCGGTGATGGCCTTGGTCAGGGAAGTCACGCTTTTCCAGGCCCAGACTTTCGGGAACTGCGGCTCCGGGTACGAGGCCATGGTGTCGGCGATGATGATCACCACCAGGTCCGGCTTGTCCTTGGCGATCAGGTCTTTGATCGGGGTGGTGCTCATGGCGTTCTTGCCGAAAATCTCGGCCTTGCCAACCGGCAGGCGCTCGGCACCGCACTCGACTTTCTTCGGCACGATCCAGTCGGCTGCACCGGCGCCGCACGCGCCGATGGAGTGAACCTTGGCGCCCTGGGCGGTGAGGTTGTCCTGCAGCGGGTTGAGCAGTGAATCAGGAAAGCTCATGTGACTTTCGCCCAATACCAGCAGGGTCAGGCCGGCAATAGCAGAAGCGGAAACAGGCATGGATGACTCCTATCAAATCAATTCGAATAAGGGGAACGGTACGGACTGACCGGCAAGGGCATAGGCCCGCTCAGGTCTTCAAACAAGTAGCGCAGGTAGGCGTTACCGACGTACTGGCGATAGTCCTGAGCGTTGTCGAGACCGACTTCGCCACCCAGGTAAAAGCGCGAGCTGAGGCGGTATTCGGCGGCGGCATTGAAGCTGTAGCCGATGCCGGTCTTGCTGTCCTTGGCGTATTTCGGATCGCCCCGGGTCGGGTCATTTTGGTAATCGCTATGCCCCGGGAAATAATCGACCGCATCTTGCTCGATATGCTGGATGCCCACCGAACTTTTTATCTGGTAGCTGAAGCGATCAAAACTCTGCGCCCAGCGCACCGGCACACCCAGGGAGAAGAAGCGCTGCGGGCTGAAGTAACCGCCCTGGCCGTAGGTGTAGTAACCCTGGTTTTCCTTGAAGCCCATGACCGAACCGCTGATGCCGAGGGTCAGGGTGTCGGTCGGGGTATTGCGCAGGTACCAGTAGATGCCGCTGCCCAGCTCCAGGCGGGTGTTGTCTTCGACGTTGTTGCCCAACAGCTCGTGCAACGAGGCGTAGCCATACACACCGAGCTTCTGGTTGTCGTAGCTCAGGTCGCCACGCCCGCCGTTGGCGGTCACGCCGCCCCATTTCTCGCCGGTACGCTTGTCTTCGGAACCGGCAAAGGAGGTCACACTGTCGGTGACCGGGCGCCGCGAAACGTTGACCCCGTAACGGAAATTGGAGCCCTGGGAGAACGGTCGCGATACGCTGGCGCCACCGACGATGGTGTCGTACAGAAAGCCCAGCGGGCTTACACCAATGTCGGCCTTGAGGCCTTCATCCGGGTTCTCCACGGCAACGGCCAGACCGACGCCCGTGTCGCTCTGGGAGCCCGCCGGGTTGGCCGTGCCACCGCCAAAGCGTGTGGCAGAGTCGCTCTTCACGCTGCCGGAACTCACATGCACCGGCGTCACGCGCAGCGCAACGTTCAGATCCCCCACCGGCATCCGCGCTTCAAATGGCGCCTCGACGTCAGTGATTTTGCTCAAGCCGCTTTCGCCATTGTTGCTGCGAACGCTCAAGCCCTGCACCAGGTAACCGGTGCGATCCCGCAGGATCGTATCCAGCGCACGACGTGCCGGGCTGAGGTTGGCGGTGTCGAGTGCAGCAATGCTCGACGGTGGCTCGAACGGCTCGTTCCAGTTGTTCGACGCCGGACGCGCGGAGGCTGCCAGGGCATTGTCCGGCACGACATTGGTCGGTGCATCAATCGGCGGCGGCACGGCGCCGGCAACGGTCAGGTCGGTGACCTGGCGACGCTGGCCCGGCAAGCCGACGAAGGGGTTGTAAGGCGCGCCCTGGGAGCCGGCCTGAGCCAATTGCGTCTGGCTCTTCTGGCTGTTCTCAATCGCCAACGCCTTGCGCAGCAGTGCAGCGGCTTCGTTGTTCTTGCCCAGCCCCTGATAGATGCGCGCAGCCGAGGTGAGGATCTCGGGGTTACCCGGCTCCAGGGACAGCGCCTTTTCACTGGCGCTTTCCGCCAGGCCACGATCACGGCCTTGCAGCGCGATATCCGCCAGGCCCAGTTGCAGGCGAGCGTTGTTCGGGTTCTGCTGAATCAGCGGCGCATAAAGCTCCATGGCCTTTTTGCTATTGCCGCTGGCCGCGTACATCCGCGCCAGGGCACCTACCGCCATTGCGTCGTTGGGACGCTGGGCAAGGGCCGGCGACAGCATGTCGTAGGCCGCGACCAGGTCGTTTTTCTCACGCAGGGCATCAGCCTGTTTGACCCGGTACAGGTAGATCAAATCGTCGTAACGCTGGCGACCGGTTTCACTCAGCGGCTTGCCCTGCACTTCACGCAGGATGTCGCCCGCCTCGGTGTAGTGGTTGGCCTTGAGCAGCACATTGGCGTACAGCAGTTTCTGGTCGACGGTCGGGTTCGGATTGTTATCCAGAACCTTCTGCATGATATCCAGGCCCTGCTGCGTCGCGCCGACTTCCACATAAGCGGCCGCCAGCACCGCCAGGCGCTCAGGCTTCTGCCGGGTCATGGCTTCACTGCGGCCCAGCAGCGCGAGGGCTTCCGGGCGTTGGCCACGGCGGGCGGTCTCGATGGCGATGTCGGTCTGCTTGTGCAGCGCGATATCGATACCCAGCTCGTTCATGTCAGCGGTACGTTGCCCCGCAGGGATACGCGCGAGGGTCTCTTCAGCCTTTTTCCACTCACCCAGCTCCGCCGACAGCAGCGTGCTGGTGTACAGCGCGTCCGGCTGGTTCGGCTGCTTGGCCAGCAAGCCGTCGATCAAGGCACGGGCGTTGCGAATCTGGCCGTCGCGCAGGTAAATGCGCGCCAGGGCGAAGCGTGTCCACGGGTTTTCCGGGTCGGCATCAAGGGCTTGTTTGTAGGCGGCTTGCGCGGCTTTCAAATCGCCCCGCTGCTCGGCCAGCTTGCCGACCTGGGTAGCGCGCAACGCGGTGATTTTCACACTCGGCGCGAACTTCGCGCGCTCGGCGGGCGACACCGAGTCGATCAGCTTCAAGGCTTCTTCCGGCTGCCCGGATTGGGACAGCACGTTGATCAAGCCGCTCAGCGCGTCCGGGTCGCCAGGATGACGGGCGAGCACTTTGCGGTAGCCGGCTTCGGCGGTGTCGAACTGATTGTCCTGGGCCTGGAAACCCGCCAGTGCCACGGCAGCGCCGGGCTGGCCAGGGTTCAAGCGTTCGGCCTGGGCCACCAGGTCGCGGGCCTGGCTGCCGCGCCCGCCACGCTGGGCGTCACGGGCCTGGTTGAGCAGGTTCCAGTAGCGCACATCATTGAGCGCCGACTGCCATGCCGCGCCACCCGGCAAACGGGTGGCCTGAACCAGGTAGCTTTCAGCCTCGCTGAAGCGCTGCTGCTGTTGACGCAGCACGCCCATGCCACCGAGGGCATCGACGTCATTGGGTTTTTCGTTGAGGCGCGCCGCCAATAGCGGCTCGGCGGTTTTCAGGTCGCCGTCATCCAGCGCCTTGAACGCCTTGGTCATCTGCGGATCACGCTGCCAACCGGCGCCGGTCTTGCCTTGGGCAATGCCCTTGTTCATCAGCGCACGGATTTCGCTGTCGTCCGGATGCGCAGCCAGAAACTGCTGGAACAACGGCACCTGGTCGCTCTTCGGCGGGCCGAGCCAGATCAGCGCAAAGCGCCAGGTTTCATCGGCGTTGCCGCCCACGTCGTTGTTCGGTGCCAGCTTGGCCAGGGCGCGGATGCCGTCGGCGCGGGTGGCCGGGTTACGCGCCAGATGCTTGGCCAGGAACAGCGCCACAATCGGGTCGTTCGGCCGCTCGCGGGACAAACGCTGCAAGCCGGCGATGGCCTCGTTCGTGCCCTTGGGCGTGAAGCCCAGTGTGTTGTAATACTCGCGGGCAAGCAGGCCCTGGGGCTGGCGCCCCTGGAAAATCTGGCGATACAGCGCCACCGCTTGTTCGCGCTCTTCTTCAGGCTCGCCGAGTTCACGGGCCTGTTCCAGCAACTTGGCGTTGGCCGGGATGTTGACGGTGATGTCCTGCTCCAGCAGCAAGGCCTGGCGCGGTACCGGGCTCAGCGCCTGCAGGCGGGCCAGGTACTTTTGCGCTTCGGCCGGACGCTGTTGTTGCACCTGGATCAAGCCAATGCCGTACAGCGCATCCGGCTGTTCGGGGCTCAGGCGCAGCAGTTTCTGCCAGGTCTCGAGGGCGCGTTCCGGGTTCTTTTTCGACTGCCAGTAATAGCCCTGCTCGATCAGCAGGCTTTGTGGGTCAGTGGTTTCGGCAAAGCTGGCGCTGGAAGCCAGGGCCGCCAGAATCGCAATGGCTAGCGTGTGACGGCGCATGCAGACTCCCAGGATAATTTCACCGTGCCGTCTTGTTCGAAACGGTACTTTTGATCAGCGAAGCCCTGGCCGAACAGGCTGAGCATGTAGTCGTAGTAAATCGGCTGGGCGCTGTCCGGGGCCGAAGGCGCGAGCGCCTTGGCGAGGGCGTCGTCGACTTTCTGCTTTTGCAATTGCGCCAGGGCGGTTTCGCCCCGGGCCTGGAAGAAGGCCATGGTGGAGGCCGAGAAACCCGTCGGCGTGTAGCCGTTGTTTTTCTCGACTTCACCGGTCAGCACGTGGACTTTCTCCGGCGGCAAACCGCTGACCGACGCAGCGGTGGCACGGGAAATCCCGCCCAAGGCCTTGAGCATCGGCGCGGCCAGCGGGTCGCTCTTGGCGGTCATGCCGGCCCAGAGGTAAGTGCGGATCGCGTCGTAGCTGCCCAGGTCATCGGAAAACGGGTCGACGATAAACAGCCCGGTGTTCGCGCTGGTGGCGCGATAACCGACCCAGTTGGCCGCCAGGCCATGGGGATTGCTCGGCAGGTCGGCGAGCATCTTCGCGTTGCTCTCGGCCACTTCGTTCCAGCCGGCGTTCGGGCGTTCTTTTGCAAAGCGGCGCAGTTGCGGCAGTACTTGATAGCTGGGGTTGAAGCGCCACAGGCCTCCCGCGTGTGCATAGCCTACCGGCCCCGGCAACAGCATCTTGCCCAGGCCCGGTACGCGCACGATCAGGTTCCGTTCAACGTTGGCCAACACCAGTTGCGCGTCGCTGCGGTACTGCGGTGCGTTCCACACGCGCGCGGCTTCGAGCAACGCATAGGCCATCCACAAATCGGCGTCGCTGGCGGAGTTGCTGTCGATCGCGCCCCACTTGCCATCGTCACGCTTGCCCCACAGCCAGGCCGGCAGGTTCTGGCCGATGTCGGCGCCCGCCATGTTGGACTTGGTCCAGGTCCAGAGCTTGTCGAAGGTCGCCCGGTCGTTGCCCACCAGGGCAAAGAACATCGCGTACGACTGCCCTTCCGAGCTGCTTTCCGTCGGCTTCATGGACGAGTTCAACACCCGGCCATCGTCCTGGATAAACCGCTTGGCATAGTTCTGCCACAGCGGCCAATCGCAGGTCTGTGCCTGGGCGGCACCGGCAAGCAATGTGCTGCCAATCACCGCCAGGATCGCGCTACGCAAAGGGCTCATGCCAACCGCCGTTTTGCACGGGCACGCAGTGCCAGGTAGATCAGGCAGGTCAGCACCAACAGCCCCAGGAAGGTAATCGCCAGCATCCAGCCCAGGTTCTGGGACAGCTGCCATTGCATGAATTTGAAGTAGTTCAGGTCGCCGACGTAGTACTGCTGGTCCGCGACCAACGAGCTGATCTGCGTGCCCTGCACCACCGCCAGGCTGCCCTGGATCGAGTCTTTGTAGTCGTCACCGCCAATCAGCGCCGAGGTCGCTTCAAGCAGGCCCTGAGGCTGGTTGCTGGCGATCAGCACCACGCTGCGCCCGGCCTTGAGCGGCGATTGGAAGCCGGCGAACCAGGTGCTGTTGCTCAGGCCGCTGAAGGTGATGCCGGCATTGGCCGTATGCTGGTTGGCCGCGGCGTCCGGGCTGATCCAGCTGCGCACATAACGTGGCAGGTCAGACAACAGGAAGTGGTGCTGCAGGCCGTCACTGGTGGCCGGCAGGTATTGCTGCCATTGCTGCAGCAGCGGCTGGTTGCCGCCGGTGGCGAGCACCAGCAGGTCTTTGTCGGCAACGCTTTGCACGTCTTTGGCCTGCACCACTTTGACGGCGGTGGCCGGGTAGCCGGTGGACTCGCCGAAGCGGCCCATCACAGTCAGGTAAGCGCTCAATTCATCGGTGCCGACGTTGTCCGGCATCACCACCGCCGACTCCGAAAGGTCAGCCAGACGAGTGAACGGGAAGCCGGAATCGTTGAACACGCCCAGGTTCGGCATGGCGATAAAGTGCTGGTAGCTGCTCAGGTCCAGGCTCGAGTCCGGGTCAATCGCACCGCGCATGTTGTCGACGATGATGTCCCGGCATTCGCCTTCTTTGATGTAGTCGTACATGAAGCGCAGTTGCAGCTTGGACTTGGGCGAAGCCGAGCTGATCGGCAACAGGGTCGTCACTTCACGGGGCAGGGTTTCGTCTTTCTTCAGCTGGTCCAGCAGGCTCTGCCCGCCGCCCAGGTTGCTCACCGACGGCAACGCGACAGACTTCATGAACTGGTCATTCAGGCCGATCAGCAAGGAGGAGTTGGTGGACACCTGCTGCGGCGTGTAGCGGTATTTGACGTTGAGCGGCACGCCCTCTTCACGCCAGTTGAACAGGTCGGGCGGCAGGCGCAGGTCGACGCTGATCGGGCCCGGGTTGTAGCCGGAGACGTTGAGTTTTTTCAGTTCTACCAGCTCGCCAAGGCGTACCGGACGGTTGCTGGGCAGCCAGTTCGGCGCGTCGTAAGGGCTGCGCGGGGCCAGGGTGTCGAGCCTGGTGATGACCACGCTGTTGCCGGTCAACACCGGGTTGCCCAGCACCACGGCGGTGGCGGCACGCTTGAGTTCGGCGCCATCCCGGCCGGAGACGATCAGCAGCTTGCCATTCGGGTCGTTGGGGTTGGTGATCAGGGTCAGGGTGGGCCCTTTAGGCTCAGGGACCGCCACACCGTGTACATCCACAGCCTGGGTACTTTGCACCAGCACGATGGCGTTGCCCTTGGCCGGAATCTCGCCAAGGGTGGTCGGGAACGTCGCACCCCGGTAGCTGGCCAAGCCGCCTACCCACGACGACAGCGCACCGGCAGCTTCCAGCGCGGCGTTGTCCGGCGCGCTGGCAAACACGAACGGCAGGCTGACCTGGCGCGCATCACGCTTGTCGAAGAACGGCAGCGGCAGCACCGACAGGTCGTCTTTCAAGACGATCGGCTGCACCTGCACTTTCAGCTCACTGCTGTTGCTGATCTTGGCCCACAGGCTGCTGTGCAGCGGGTCTTCACAGGACATGGTGTAGTGGCCGATGAACTGCAGGCTCAAGCGGTTGAATTCGGTGATCAGGTGCGCCGGAATCTGCACCAGTTTTTCCTGCTGGATGCCCGCGCCTTCCTTGGGCAGCGGCAGGCTGGCGGCGACTTCGTCGTTGACCAGCACGTTGATCTGCGACAGGTCCGCCAGCAGCGCCGGCGAGTAGCTGTACTTGAGCAACAGTTGCGCGCCCTTCACCACTTCATCGGCACGGATGTCGAAGTTGACGCTGTCGGACGCTTCCACGCCTTGCAGGTTCATGGTGTCGCGACGGCCCAGTTGCTTGAGGGTCAGGCTGTAGCCGTCGTCAGTGCTCTGCACCGCAACAGCGGGTGCAGCTGCCTGTGCCTGCGAGCCCAGGCCCAGCAGCGAAGCGATCATCAGCGCGAGCACGCCGCGCGACTGCGGGCGGGCAAATAGTGTGGAAGTCATGGCTTGTCCATCAGCGTATCGAGCGGTTGTGAGGGAGTGCGGCGCAGGGCCAGACGCAATTCATGCAGCGTGGCGCGACCCAGGGTAAACAGGCCGCCGATGCCGATGGCACCGACTTCACGCAGGGCTGACAACGGTGTATCGGGCTGGCCGGCGCCCCAACTCGCGGCCCAGGTGTCGGCGCGGGAAAACGTCAGGCGTACCAGTTCGCTTTGTTGGCGCAGGGACAGTGCATCGAATTGCGCGCCAATCTGCGCGCCCTTGCTGAACACCACCCGCGCCTGGAACAGGCTGTCTTGTCCGTTGCGCGACAGCACCAACTGCAACTGTTCGCCCCGGGCAATCTGGTGCCCGTCGGCGAGGATCAGGCCGAAGCCGTTCTGCGAGAAATCCTGGGTCGTGCCTTTGAGCACACGACCGTCGGCGCAGATCACACTGACCGGCAATTTCGCGCTGACCCGCGGCTCGGAGCGCACTTGCCGCGCTTCGGAAGCCACCGCCACTGCAGCGCTGGTGATAATCAGGTTGTAGAGGGTCCAGGTCAGGTTGATCGCCACGGTGACCGCGGTGGACTCGTCGCCCCAGATCAACTGATAAAGACCGAAGCACAGCCCGACCAGGTTCACCGCCAGCAGTACCAGGTACGGCCGGGCGAGTTTCCAGTCGAAGAACTGCTTGTCGATGATCCCGCCCTTGTCGGTGACGTTGAAGCCGCCCGCCTTGGGGTTGACCAGCGCAACCAATACCGGCGGCAGGATGTACCAGGCCAGTACGGTCTCGTAGACCTCGTTCCAGAACGAGTGGCGGAAGCGCCCCTGGATCCGCGAGTTGGTCAGGCTCGAATGCACGAGGTGGGGCAACACATAGGCGACAATCATCAGCGCCGAGGCGTGGAAAATCTGCGCGCCGAAAATCAGGTAGGCCAGTGGCGCGGTGAGGAACACCAACCGTGGCAAGCCATAGAAGAAGTGCAGCATGGCGTTGGCGTAGCAGATGCGCTGGCCCCACTTCAGGCCTTTGCCCAGCAGCGGATTGTCGGTGCGGAAAATCTGCGCCATGCCCCGCGCCCAACGGATGCGCTGGTTGATGTGGCGTGACAGGCTTTCAGTGGCCAGGCCCGCGGCTTGCGGGATCGCCAGGTAAGCGGTGTTGTAGCCCAGGCGGTTGAGCTTGAGCGCGGTGTGGGCGTCTTCGGTGACGGTCTCGACGGCCACGCCGCCGATTTCCAGCAAGGGCTTGCGGCGGATCACCGCACACGAGCCGCAGAAGAACGTCGCGTTCCACAGGTCGTTGCCGTCCTGCACCAGGCCGTAGAACAACTCGCCCTCGTTGGGCACGGCCCGGAAGGTGTCGAGGTTCTTTTCAAACGGGTCGGGTGAAAAGAAGAAGTGCGGCGTTTGCAGCATCGCCAGCTTGGGGTCCTTGAGGAACCAGCCGAGGCTGACTTGCAGGAAGGAACGGGTCGGCACGTGGTCGGCGTCGAACAGCGCGATGTACTCGCCGTCGGTGACCTTCAACGCTTCATTGAGGTTGCCGGCCTTGGCGTGGAAATTGTTGTCGCGGCGGATGTAGTTCACGCCGATCTTGCGGCAGAAATCGCGGAAGTCGTCGCGACGGCCATCGTCGAGCACGTGGACGCGCAACTTGTCCTTGGGCCAGTCCATCGCCTGGGCGGCGAAGATGGTCAGTTTGACGATGCTCAACGCCTCGTTGTAGGTCGGGATGAACACGTCGACCGTGGGCCACTCCGACGGCTCGGTCTTGAGCCACACCGGCTCGCGGCGCAGCGGCCAGGCGGTTTGCACGTAGCCGAAGATCAGCACCACCAGCGCGTACAGCTCGGCGAGCACCAGGCCGTAGCCGAACAGCATGTCGAGCCAGGTTTCAAAACCCAGGGTGGAAGTCAGCCGCCAGTACATGTAGCGCAGCGACGCCACCAGCGACAACACCACCAGCGCGAGGATCGCCATGCGCCCGGGAATCTTGCGCAGCAGCAGCACCGCAAGGAAGCAAACGGCGGCAAACAGGCATTGGCTGTAGAGGTCCAGCGGGGCGCTGACAATGCTCACCAACAGCAAGGTGCCGACCACACAACTGATCACCACCAGCACTTTGCGCAGCGTATCGGGCCAGCGATTGAAGCGCGAAATCGCGGCGTCCAGCCGCTGCTCGGCGCGCCCCGGAGTGTGGGGCGTAGAGGACGTAGTGTCGGTCATGGAAGGTCCGAATCGATGCGTTCGAGCAACGTGCGGCACAGGGCATGAATGTCCTGGCAGCCGAGACTGTTGACGGTAGGGTCGAGGGGGTCGCGGCCGCAGGCCTGGGCTTCGCTGAACACCGGGTCACGGTGGACCGTGCCCAGCAGTGCATCGCCGAGGCGGGCCTTGAACACTTCGGCCATGTCCAGGCTGAAGCGGTGGGCGCCGTCGAGTTGGTTGATCACGTAGTAACGCAGTGGCGGTTTTTCGCACTCAAGGTACGGCGCCAGCACACTGTCCATCTGGGCCAGGGTGCTGAATGAGGAGACGTCCGCCTGCACCGCCACCAACACCACGTCTGCCAGGGCCATGGCCTGGTGCAGGTACACCGTGTTGCCGGCAGGCACGTCGATCACCACCGTGTCCTGGCCATTCAACTGCAAGCCGGCCAGGTGCCGGGGCAGCCATTGGGCGTCTTCGCCGAGCCAGCGATTGAGGTTTTTTTGCTGGTCGTTGTTGGTCTCACCGAAGGCCACCAGGCGGCAACCTGCAAAGCCGCGCTCAGCCAGGCCTTCCCAGGACTCATTGCTCAAGCTCGTCGCGCCGATGCCGGGCAAATTCAGGCCCAGGCACAAGTGATGACGCAGGGCATTTTGCGGGTCCAGGTCCAGCGCCACGGCCGGGTGGCCTTGACGCTGCAAGCCGCTGGCAATGGCCGCGGTCAGCGTGCTGCGACCCACACCGCCCTTGAGCGAGACCACCACGATCACCTTGGGTGAGGATTGATCCGAGTACACCTCACCGGTCGGCCCTTCGACCACTTCGGGAGGTTGCAGGTGATCGGCTTCGCCCTGGGTCAGCTCTTCGAGCAAGCGCAGCAATGGCGCCGACGGCGGCTCATCCAGCGCGACGGTGCAAGCGGTTTGGGCCGGGATGGGCACGGCGTCGAAAGGCTCGACCACCACGTCATCCTCAAGATAATCGTGGACGGCGTACATCTCCCGGTAGCCATTTGGATTGGCGCCCAGCTTATTGAATAGTTTTGAAATATCGTCTGCGCGACTCACCCACGGCCCTCCCCGGTTATTACGCTTTAAAGGCGTTAAAAAGGTCAGCCCGTTGAGCTGACCTTGGTTTTTCTAGTTATGTGTTGGCTGGCGGCATTCTGTGATATCAGATTGATGGTGTCAGTATTTTGATGCTTTTTGATTAATTCTTTCCGACGAGCGGCTGAGTGCCGTATTTTTGACTTATTTGGCAAATTTTTATCAATTTCTTTCAGATCAGAAGCTTGCGGAGGCTTCTAACAATTTTTCTGGCCGCCTGGTCAGGAAAAATTGCTTAGCTGACGAATCAAATTACAACTTAGTAATTAACCGCCAACGTTCCGTGAACCGGGTTAAACGATTCCGCTATTTATATGACGCTTAATATTTCGAAACAGAATACGGTAACACTCACCTTATTCAAGGGAAAAACGATGACCGTTATGTCGAAAACATCTAAGAGAAAGACCCTGAGGCACTAATGCCTCTAATGGATATGTTTCTGTATCAAGTTGTATGCAATCCCCTTCTCAACACATGCCGAGGCAAAACGCCGGGGTGCATGACACAGGCCGGATACCTCCCGGGCGCTCAATAGGCTCCAACGCAACACACACCCTATTGAACCTCAGAGGACATCACCATGAACCGCAACACCCTCATCGCCAGCAGCCTGTTTGCCTTGCTTAACGTTGCCGCCTTTTCGGCCCAGGCCAGCCCCAAGCTGGATGTACAGCAGGTACTGTCGACCGTGGACGATGGAGGCGCGGCGTGTGGCGTGGTGAATGCGCGGATGACCTACCTGGATTCCCATGGGCAGAAGCGGGTGTTTGAGTACAAGAAATTTGCCGATTCGTGTAATGAAGGCAGCTAAAAAGCTGAACGACAAAACCTGTGGCGAGGGAGCTTGCTCCCGCTGGAGTGCGCAGCGCTCCCACTGTTTTGGGCCTGCTGCGCAGCCCAGCGGGAGCAAGCTCCCTCGCCACAAAATTTCATCTGAAGTTAAAAGGCATTAACCGCGAATACGGTGCTCGGTGAACTCATAATCCTCCTGGCAATCGCCAGTCGGGTCCGCCGCCACACCAGGTGCCGTTCTCGGTTTGAATCGGCTGGGTTTGCTGCGCATCGCGGAAAACGTGATGGTGAAGCGGCCGTCGGGCTTGAGGTTGTTGTTCCAGGACAGGAACTGGCACTTGCCGCTTTCTGCACGCAGGCCTTTCCAGTGATCCAGCGCATGGGATTGGCGGGGCTGGGGTGGCTGAAACGAGGCCGCGCAGAGAAAACCCGGTCGGTTGCAAAAATAGTCAGAATTCAGGGGTTTACAGATGCTTGCCAATCGCTATAATCGTCGCCCTAACACGCCGGTATAGCTCAGTTGGTAGAGCAACTGACTTGTAATCAGTAGGTCCCGGGTTCGACTCCTGGTGCCGGCACCATACAAAACGAAGCCCTCGCAGAAATGCGGGGGCTTTGTTGTTTCTGGGGTGTTCATATTCTGTCTACGCCTGGCGCCCCAACTGAACAAGCCGGTGAGCCTCCAGAAAGATCAATTCCTGTAGCGAAGTCCCGCCTTCAGCGTTTTATGCAGAATTATGGGTAGCCAATAATTATGGCGTATCCATAAAAAGAGCTAATTCATGAGCACATGCCGCTGCGGCCCCGAATTTTCGTACACCCATATCAGCTTGCCTCCCCATCCACCACCCCGCTAACCTCCCCCAGTCGCTGCAAAATCAGCGGCCGGATGTGGAAGTCCGTACTATGGCTAAAGGCGCTCAAACGCCCATGAACACCTGCCGGCGTTTTTTTTCGCCTGTATTCTTGTGTTATGGCGGCTGTGTGCGGGGCACTTCGGTGCGCCGGGTTCCTTTAGCCCCGGTCTTCCACACCTGCGCACAGCTGCCACCCTCATGTGGAAGTGAGATTGGCAGTTCCTGAATCGCTAAAGGAGCTTCGCCATGTTCAAGGTCACACCCAACCCGCCTCAAGCCCCAATCGACGCCAAGCTTCATGCCGCCGCACAGCGGGCGATTGATCATTACTTGCACCCATCAGACGATGCAGAACCTGCGGCGCGTCCAGGCAGTAATCTGTTCTCCGTTTCGCCCGATGTGGATACCGAAACGCTGCTGGCCAATGCCGCAGAAACCCTCTCATCAGCCAACGAGATGGTCTCGAATCTGGCATTTGAGTTGGAAGGATCACAAAGGGCAGTGGCATTGGGGATTCAGCAACTGATTGAGTTGAGTTCAATGCTGGTAGATCGAGCGTTGGAACAAGTCGCGCCTGCAATCAGTTAATTCCGACAGACCAAAAAACGCCCCGAACCATCACGGTCCGGGGCGTTTTTCGTTCAACCGCTTCGCTTAGTGCCCAGCACTCTCCCACCGTCCACATGCAGAATTTCCCTGGTCAAAAACTCAGCCAATTCCAGATACACAATCGCCTGCGCAATATCCCGCGTTTCCCCCAAGGAATAGAGATCAAAGGGAATAGGGGTCAGATTCAATAACGAAAATCGTGGTCTGACCCCGTTTTTCTCTCAAGGCCGAGTTCATCTAGGAGCACAGACAGATCATTAACTGGTGGAGCGGGTGTCTGGAGGCCAACCGGCAGTAGCATGCCACTCCATACGAATTCGCGAACCAGACCGAAGCGAACGTCACTCGCCTAAAAGCAAAACGTGGCGCAACTGAGTAAGCGCTCAGTCTTCATATCTCAGCGATCCGCTTGTCCACGCGGGTCCATCCAAGCAGGTCTGCAAAGCCGCCCTGCTTGGATGGACCTCACTTTAAAAAACTAATGCCGATGCGTCTGTCTGTGGAAAACCACTGATTTCCATTAGTGGATAATTTCATCCACAGCCGCAGAATTCCCGAAAATTCTAGCCTTGACCCAAATTATCCACAGGCGTAGAAAAGATCGGGCAAAGCGTTGTCGTTGACAGCAACCCAGGTAGCCAGAACCTTTAAGGCTACGCCACACCGTGGTGGTTCTCCCAAAGTGCGATTAGCGTCCGGCGGTTCGCACGGTCACAACGATGTGATGGATGCCTACTTTTACCAGTGTGCCCACTGCGGCAACTCATCCCCTTTCATAGCTGCCCTGCAGCAACCTATCCGCTTGGCCATTCCCGTGCGCCAACCTGCGCCCGTCTCTTTCTCCCGGAAAGAGACGGGCGCTCCTACCACTATTGCAGGCCACATCGTACAAGGCTTTGCGACATTCCCCCCCCGTGACAATCGGCGTGACAAACACCGAAGTCACCAGCAACAGCGATGTAGATGATGGTGCCGCAGCCCAAGGAATGGACTGCACCTGACTGACAGTCAGGCATGCCCCGGCCATCGCATTACTACCTTCACCCGACTCAGGATCTCGCGGCGCTGGTCTCGTCAGCCAGTGCAGCCTCCACCCGCCCACTTCTTCGGAGGTGTTCAGGCGGCCAGATCATGAGATGCCCAAGCTCCCGGTAGTAAAGAGCCGCCAGTCCCGCGTTAGTGGACAACCCTCACAGGTCGCAGGGGCCTTGATCCCTGATAACACTCAACATTCGTGGCGGGATGACGTGGGGAAGTTTTCAAAAGTTTTGGCTTCGAGAGGGGTTTGATCATGCCACTGGTGGGTAGGCGAGATGGGCGAAATTTTGGCTATGGCCGGCAACTAAGTTATGCCGGGCCGCAAGCATTGAAAGATCTGTTTGGCGGTGGGCATTACGGGACCGTCAAAGCACACAGTGATCGCTGGCAGGGGTTTGTACGCTGGTGTCGATCGGAGGAAGGGCCGGGGTTTAACGATGCGCGGCTAATTGATCGGCAGGCGTTAATGGATTACGCCGGCCATCTCCGAAACCAAGTTGAACAAGGCTCCCTGGCCATCGCGACCGCACAAAACCGGCTGTCTAGCGTAAACCGAACCATGGCCGCGCTTCGCGGTGATCAGTCTGTGAAAGTGTCGAGTCCGAGCAAGGCTTTAGGACTGCAGCGCACAACCGTCCGCACAGAAGCCCCGCAAGGCCAGGATCGTGAGCAGGTTAAGCGAATCGTCGAGGCGCTCTGCGAACACCAGCTGCCGCGCGCGGCTGCCATCGTGCAGTTGACCCGAGCCACAGGCATGCGCTTACGCGAGGCCATTTTGGCCGACCTACCGCGCTTAAAACGTGAGTCCGAACAATACGGCAAGATCAACATCCAGGATGGTACCAAAGGGGGCCGCTCAGGCGCCTCGGCACCTCGCTGGATTACGGTAGATGATTATATTCGTGACGCGCTGAGGTTTGCCGAACAGGTCTCGCCTGACGGCAGCCACAACCTGCTTGCATCGGACGAAAGCTACCTCGATTTCCAACAAGGAATCGTCCGTCCTGTACGGGACATCCTCCATAAGCAAAGCCTCAAGGGCTTTCACGAATTGCGGGCGGTCTATGCATGCAAGCGCTATGAGCAAATCACCCATCATCCCGCGCCCATCAACGGTGGCAGTTGCTGCCAGCTCGAGCGACACCTTGATCAGGCGGCCCGAGCACAGATCGGCTACGAACTGGGGCATGGTCGTATCGACGTTGTGTCGGCTTACATTGGTGGGAGAGCATGAGCAAGGCATTTGATATGGAGCTTTTCTTGGCGGGCGCCCTGACCGGGTCACATACCACACGCCAACGCCACCTTCGTCAGGCGAAGACGATCCAAACAGCAATCTCTGAGCGCTGGCAACGCGACAATCCATGGACTTGGCAGAGAAAGCATCTTGTGTGGTTTTTGAATCACCACCTAAACCAGCACACTGAATCGACGCGCTATTACTATTTGCTGACCATGCAATTACTCACTAATCGCTTAGGAAAACCCTGGCAGTTCAGCCGCTAGACGAAGGTCAGAAAACGGCCAGGAGCCGTCAGTGGACACCATACTGGCAAAACGATAGCCTACAGCTAGAAATGCTCGAAAAGGATCGAGTCGCCTATGTCTCATTTGGATGCGACATAGCATGTCGCCTAATATAAGTTAGGGTACGTCAATACAGTACATGGATGAAACATGATCGATCTCGGAGCCACAGATTTTTATATTGACGTACCGAGCCTGCCACGGCATGAGTTCGAGAATTATTCGACTAAGTTGTTCGATGAGTGGGAGGCATATGTAGAACAAGTATTAAAAATTCCAGATTATGCACTTGCGCTTGAAGTTGAAGAAGGCTCAATAAAAGGTGGGGCTAAAATTGCAGCAGCTCTTTACGCACTTTATATGGGCATAGGCCAATATGGCTCGTTCATATCGGGAGTTCAAACAATACAAGGCCAAATAAGCTCAATAGGCGATTTTCTGGCTACTCATGCGACTACGCCTTTCTCGTCCAGTGAAGTCAAACCAAGAATCAAAAAACACAGTGGTTCTTTAGGTGAGTTACAACGATTATTCTTTAAAGTTCAGCAAGGAAAAATTACGGCTGAGCAAGCAATGCTTGAAGCTGAAGTCATATTCGGCGACGAAGCGAAATCCGAGCCAGATTTCATGAATGAAATGAAAAATTCATTTGAAAATACGCCTCTACTAGCAAAGCAACTAACGTTACCTCTAAACACTTTTGAGCAAGACGTGTTTCTACAAATCAGCAATAAAAAGCGCCAACCACGCTCACCGCGCCCTAAGCCAGAAGCACCGATTGGCCAACAATTTCGCGTAGAGGTTTGGCGCGACTCAAAAAAAGAAAAAAGAAAGGTACGTGTAATACAATTGTGAAAAATTAGGCCCCTAACATCTGGTTAAAATCGCTCGCGGGGATGGCCTAAAATCCGCTCATTAAGCAGACGTCAAGTTAACATAATCCGGAGTTATAAATATGAATGAAGCCAAAAAACAGAAGCCATTCTAAAAGATATTGATGAGTTATTCGTTTTCATCCACGATCTGATTAATGAGCAAAAACTGAATCTAGACGACCAGTATAAACGAATAAATTACACATATTTTAAGATGTTTTGCTGCCACTTTGAGTCAATTTATATATTAACAACTAACAACCACTTTAGCTCAGCCATTTTGCTAATGAGACCAGTTCTGGAGCTATTTGTAAAAAGCTTTTATTTCGAATTCATTGAAAAAGAAAAGGATTCCTGTGTAGAGGATTTCCTAGATGGGAAAAAGGAATTCCCAAACTTCTTCCTAATGACAAAGCACTTGAAGAATATACGCATGTTTCATTTGGTGATTTTAAAGAATCATTCAAGCAGTTCACCAAAAGCGGCTTGGCAAGCTACGAAAAATTTTCATTGTTTTCCCACGGCAGAGGTGAAACTTTAAAGGCATTCTACAAGAACAATAAAATCTCCTACACCACTGAACAAGTTTCAGATGTATTACTAACAGCAAAAGGACTTTTTGAACAACTATCCTTGTTGTTATTTTTTTACCCAAAATAAACCTAATGACGTTGGGCTTCTGCTAAAAAAAATAAAAGACCTAACAAATCGCTGAAGCATCGCGCGCTTTGTGCACCGTACGGTTTTTAACTCGCGGCTTTGTGGTTTTTTGCGTAAGAATAGTCCACAAAACCACAACTTAAAAACTGTCGCTTAGCTCGGCGCTATAACCCCAGTCTAAGCCAGGAAGCGAGGTAGCCTGGATGTCCATTGGTGGAAGACGCTCCGCCGTTTTTCACCCATCTCGAGCTTTGGAGCCGCGTAGTGGTAATAGGGGTCAGACCCGTTTTTCATTGCCGATCGCTGGCATCGAGATAGTCCGTGGACGTGGCAGCAGAAGCATCTTTTATGGTTTTTAAATCACCGCCTGAATGGGCATGCGCAATCGACCCGCTATTATTTTGTGCTGACTATGAGGTTGCTCACGAAGCGGCTGGGAAGATCGTGGCAGTTCGGCCTCTAGGCAGTACCGGGCAAAGCAAGGGGAAGCACTTTGTTCCGTTCACCGGCGCGCTACTTCCCGTCACCACTTGGTGCGAGGACGTTGCCGCATGTGTCTATCGAAACACCGTGGCCAGCCCCCGTTTTTTATAATGGATTTTGAGGGATTGATAAATATGAGTCGCAGAAAAGCATAACTTCATGGCCACTTGAATGCGCGGACGACAAATCCGACTCCGTATAGCCTGCCGCATCAAGCTCCTGATGAACTCCGCCGATAACAACCCCGCCGATGAATAACTCCATCATATCTCTCAGTTGTTTTGACCAGCAGAAACTATAGTTATCAATTGGTACTACTCTCGCAACATGCGCTGGAGAGTCTGCATATGCAATAGCAACATTTAAATCTGAAGTCACAAATACTGACTGGCTCCGGTAGAAAACACCGAATTTTTTCATGAACCACTCGTCTGCAGAAGCATGAATTTCCGGTGATAAATCCCTAGGACGTCGGTCTTTGCGCGTTACATGCACTTGGCGCTGAGTCATATCATAACGTGCGCTAAAACCTCTGTAAAAAATCAGATCATCAAATGTAGACATTCAGTACCCTCGTCTTTTACTTGTGGTTTGCGAAGCATAATTATCGCCTTGGGAAGTGCGCCCTTTTCTCTCATCCAAGAGTTCAAGCGCTTCAAAAAGCAATGACCTTATTTTTTTTGAATCAGGCTGATGGTGGTACTGGTCGGGTATCTTTTCCCGGGCTTCTGCTTCGCCAAATGCAATATCTATTTCGACCCCTGGCAAAAGAGAAACTCTCATTGTCCGCCGTTGCCGAGGTTTTATAGTAGATGCCTTTAACGAAAGACGGGATAAAACCTCAAGCTCATCGATCGAAATATCACATGATGGACGGGCCTCGAAATCCATCGGAGAGACCAAATCCCTTATAATCTTAATACATACGCCAGAAGCAATATTCCTCATATCAAACTCATCCGAAAGACATGCGAAAACTGCGTACCAGAAAACTATATCCGGGTAGCTCTTGACCTTATCTCTCAAAACCTCAACATGACTTAAAGAGCCAGGCAAAATCCTGTTGCAATAATAAGCCATACATATAGATTTCTGGTTCGCTGGCAAAGAGCTGGACTCAACAATTGCTGCCAAAGAGTTAAATCCAGAAACTCTATTATTGAAGGCCCCCCCTATCATCTTCGCTTCGTTAGTAACCGAAAAACTGGAAGCCAGAATATTATCTAGTTCAAACTCGTCTACCGATCCAGAAATGTACTTAGTCAGATCACTATTAAAATCTACAACATCGATTCTGGTTTTTTTTTCCGTTCTGGCTCCATCATCCATCAGCCTCAAGAACGCTATCGTAGTTTCAAGCAAAGACAAAGTTACTTCTTTATTTACGATTTTATGTGCAAGAACCCATCGTTCCGCCACATTTTCAGGCTTCATCCATGGATAAATTATATTCGAGCGCACCATTGAAAAGGAAACTGCCTGAGAGCACGATGCATAGCTTATAGCCCCCGTGGTCAATGTTTTACTTTCATGCAGAGCGCCAGTAATAACATCGCCCAATATACACGCCAAATACGCCTTTAACTTTCGTTCACTTGGCTTAGCTATTTTATAGGTTTTCTTCGTCCCCAAAAAAATATTTTTCGCAACATCGTCATTACAAATATGTATATATGATGAGATGGGAGAAAACGATGAATAATATGTCGCAACGTCCGCGAAAAAACTCTCCAAATCATCTTTTTCAGGGATCACAAAAACTGGAAGCCGCAGAAAATCAATTTCCTTGTTCCAAAAACACTTATGCTGAATGCCGGTAGCAGGTGAGGTGCTATCAAACAAATCGCCTCTAAATTCTTTATTTGACTTTGTAATGCGTAAAAAATCTTCCAAATTCTGCCGATTTTCAACAAGCATCTTCAGACTCCAAATAGGTTGTCGAATGATGGATCCGCTGCGGGCGGGGACAAGACCCGAAGTGCACTCTCTAAATAGCCTGGAATACTACCAGAGTAGTATAAGCTCACTGAAGTTTTACCACGCAAAATCCCAGTATAAGTTAGCCTTTTCTGTGTCGCCCGCATCTGAGGCAATGCTTCACACCCGCCTATGTGAACAGATCTGAACTCCCACCCCTTACTCGAATGAAGAGTCCAAGTTATCACGCGATCTTTATCGGGTAACGCGGAAACACTTAGCGAGTTTTTGAATTCAGCGACTTGATTCGCCCTTGGAAAAAAAACACCGATTTTCTCGCCTGGATACAAAAGTAGTTCTTCGTGTAACTTAGAAATAATTTCCGACACCTGAGACTGGAAGGTATCACACTGCAACTTTGAAACTGACGAAGGGCGGGCAGTTTCATCATATTTACACTCACCCGTAATATGCGGATAAGTGATATAATCTTTGTTGATTCCATCCGCAACCAAGCAAATATTATGACCGCTTCTATAATGGTATTTCAACCTGACTACATTTCCGTCAACTAAATTTTCCATCAAACCAGGGGTCTGTGCAACCCTGTAAATTGACTGTCTGGAATCAGCAGCAATAACCAATCTCTCCGCCAAGCTCCTGAATATAAAAAGCTCAGTATCCGTATAATCTTGGGCTTCATCTATCAATAACGCCTCAAATATATCTTCGATTCCATTGTCTGTTATAAAAGACTTTAAAACTCCCGCCAATAGAGATCTATCTTCCTCAAAGTTTCCAGTGCTCTCGGCTTCAAGACCATACTCAGCCAGCAACTCTCTAAACAATTGCATCGCCGTTACGGCATAATCCGCGGGAAGGTCATATTGTATGCAGCCATGCTGAAAAAACTCCCTCAAACTAGCGGTAAATACCACAATTTTAAAATTGCTAATGTTTTTTAATTTTAGCCATTTGGCTCTTAGCAACAGAATGTTGGTTTTCCCAGACCCAGCCGGGCCGGTTAAAAGAAAACTTTCAGTAGCCCCCATCCCTCCGACCGCTTTCTTCTGGAACTCATCCAAGTCGCCTTCGCCAATCCAAAACGCGCTAACCATTCCATGCTCCTTAAGCGACAGGGACTATCTTGTCCGCTACTGTATACAAAGCCAACTTACAACGCTCAAAAACTTTCTCGACCGAAAACACCTCCAGCCAAAGCCCTTTGAAAATTGACTCTCCATTGACTAGTGCGGAAATTGAGACCTCAAGAGTTTGCTGACTTACGTCGGGCAAACACAATAGAACATTTAGCTCCAAAACATCTTTAAAATTTAGGCTTTCGTCAGCCTCGAATACATATTGCAGCAGATACTCAACTTCTGAAATACTTTTGTGATTGCCGCTGAATCTTGGGAAGATTTGTTCAGCAATCAAGAATCGCCTGACCTCCATAAAAACTCTTCCCTGGATTTCCCAAAGAGCTTTTCTCAGAGTAATCCCAGGATCGATTGGACTCATTTCTTTCTCAAGCACCTTTTTTTCATCTGCGTGTATTTGCCTAAGCCTTATAGAGCGTCTAATCTCCGAAAAATCTGCTGCTTCTGAGGGCCCAGAAAAGCTTGACCAATCAATAAGCGACACTCTTTCACGCCAGTCCTTCACCAAACAAGATTGAGCCAGATGCACAATCCATTCTTCGGAAGATGACGACGTGAAGCTAGGAGTCCTCCATCTAACCGAATCATATAAACAAGCCCTTGGTCTATCATAGCCATCAAATATGCAATGCCCCTCTAACATTTCGTAGATGGTTGCGCCTATTTGATAGAAGGTAATCGCCCTCCACGCACTATTATCAGAACTTGCCTCCTGCCTCCACACAAATTCTGGAGGACTGTACCGTAAAGATGCTACAAACTCCCCACCGGAAAGTCGACTATCATCCCCCTCGGTCGCAATTGACTCATAGACAATGCCCAAATCAAGTAGACATAAACTTGTAAAGTCATCGTTCACGATGATATTTGCAGGCTTTATGTCTCGATGAACTAGACCTTGAGACTCAAGAAAACAAGCAGCTTCTGCCAGTTGGGAGATTAGCGGCGCAACTGAGGCTTGGGGAAGCTTACCAAGTAGAACCTCTAAAGTTGAACCGGAAACAAACTCCATAAAAAGATATATAGTGCCAGTCTCGCTACACAAGCCGCCATCAAAAACCTCAACCAGATTTGGGTGATGTTTTTTACCGGCCAACGAAAGTTGTAACTCAATCCTTTCTAACTGTTCTTCCAGCCCGTTTTTTTTAAGGGACTCAGGGAAAAACAGCTTGACTGCTCGGTCTACATCTTCTTTCCGTGCTAAATAAACAATTCCATCAGCACCACGACCTAGCTCTTTGTCCAACCTCCATCCCTTAAACGATTTCCCAACCAATCCTCGCACATCTACCATAAAAATCCCTTTCGCTAACTGTCTGCTTCCCAACCTTGAGAAAAAGGGTTGATGTATTTGTTCTGACAGGCCGGTCTCATAGCTGCAAAGCACCTGACACAGCAAGATCGCAAATTACCACGGAAAAGTATGGTGTGGCATGCGCGGCCTGACCGCCTCAATGCTTTTGGGCAAAGAGAAAAAACCTTCCAACTTATTGATTTTTAAATGTTTTACTTGAAAACCACTTGCGAGATCAGCAATGAATATTAATCATGACTCAGGTTGGTGCCCTTTGAAACAGGGCTGCCAACGTACAAAATTCTAAATCACTACCTCCGAATGATTTGCGCTTCCTATATCGAGATTGCCACACTCCTAATCACATCAGTTTCTCTAAAAAGGGTAAAAATAGGGGTAGACGATTAATCATCATTTGTAAAATATGTTTTTTTTCAACAAGTTATGAATAAATTCGACTCCTGGTGCCGCACCATACAAAACGAAGCCCTCGCAGAAATGCGGGGGCTTTGTTGTTTCTGGGGTGTTCATATTCTGTCTACGCCTGGCGCCCCAACTGAACAAGCCGGTGAGCCTCCGGATAGACCAATTCCCGTAGCGAAGTCCCGCCTTCAGCGTTTTATGCAGAATTATGGATAGCCAATAATTATGACGTATTCATAAAGCGTCATAACTGCACGAGCCGCATGATTTTGCATCCTGAACTGGCTGCAGGAATGGCAAACCTGCCCTTCAAGCTCAGCGTTCTGAGATGACGCGACAGACTCATCTTCAGGCCGCCAGAACCAAGCCCGGCAGCAGCAAAACGAAACAACTATTTCCCCAGTTGCACCCACCCCACCACCACGCTACCCTCCACCCGTCGCTGCCAATTCAGCGACCGGGCCTGATAACCCGGCAAGATGCAGGCGCAACAGCGCCCCACAACCACGATGTGCAGGCGTTTTTTTACGCCCACCATTTCGTGCAATGGCGGCTGTGCGTGGGAGACCTTCGGGTCTGCCGGGTTCCTGTATCTCCGGTTTATCAGCCTGCGCACAGCTGCCACCCATTCGCCTGATAACGAACGTGGTAGCTCTCACTTGATATGGGAGTTTTACCGATGAGCGCTCCAAATCCGTCTGGCCTCACTACCCTCGGCGTTACCCCTTTTTCATTTCATTCCGACCAGCCTCTGTTCCGCGTTAACAGCGGGGTTTCCCTGAGCGAAGCGCTGTCTCACGTTTCCGATTTGCTGCATGTGGCCAAGCTGTTGGCGGAGGATGCGGCGATGATTCGGAATACGGACCGATACGCCTGGGCTTCGCACTATTTGCAGGAGATGAGCAAGGCGGTGATTGATGATGTGGTGAAGGTGTTGGAGTCGCCGGGCAATAATCTGTAGGTGTGTCAGGTTGTGAGTGTGTTGGCTGGGCCATCGCCATCGCGGGCAAGCCCGGCTCCCACATTTGTTCTTTGTTGTTTGTTTTAGAGTGTCTGGCTAGAAGCCGCCACACAAAAAACGCCCCGAACCATCACGGTCCGGGGCGTTTTTCGTTCAACCGCTTCGCTTAGTGCCCAGCACTCTGCCCACCGTCCACATGCAGAATTTCCCCGGTCACAAACCCAGCCGATTCCAGGTACACAATCGCCTGCGCAATATCCCGCGCTTCACCCATATGCCCCACCGGATGCAGGCTGCCCAACGCCGCATGCGTCTCTTCCCCATGCATCGGCGTCTTGATAATCCCAGGGCTCACCGCATTCACGCGAATCCCGCGCTTGGCGTATTCAATCGCCAGCGATTTGGTCGCCGAGTTCAGCCCGCCTTTGGTCAGCGAGGCCAGCACCGACGGCACGCCATCAATCGCGTGGTCCACCAAACTGGTGGTGATGTTGACGATGTGCCCGGCGCCCTGTTTCAGCATCTCGGTAATCGCCAGTTGGGTGATGTAGAAGAACCCGTTCAGGTTCACCGCCAACACGTTTACGTAGTCTTCGTGGGTGTAGCTGGTGAACGGTTTGGCGACGAAGATCCCGGCGTTGTTGATCAGGCTGTCGATGCGGCCAAAACGCGCTACGCCTTCGCGGATGACGCGCTCGGCGGTGGCCGGGTCGGCGATGTCGCCGGCCACGGTGAGGATGTCCGGATCCGTCGACGGTTTGATCGACCGGGAAGTGGCAACCACGCGGTAATCCAGCTCGCGGTAAGCCTTCACTGCAGCAGCGCCCAGGCCTTGGGATGCGCCGGTGATCACAACGACTTTTTTCGAATTGCTCATGATGAAACCTCTATAGGGAAAATGGGATGGTTCAAGCAGCCGCGGCGGACATTTCCCGCAGCATCTGTTCGTAGTAACTGACGGATTGCGACCCGGAGACCAGCTGGCGGCCATTGAGGACCATGGCCGGTACGGAGTTGATGCCGTGCTCGCGGTAGAACGCTTCCAGCTCGCGCACTTCATTGGCGTAGGCGGTAGAGCCCAGCACCCGTCGTGCGCCTTCAATTTCCAGCCCGGCCTCGGCGGCCAGACGCGCCAGGGTTTCGTGATCGCTGACGTTCTGGCCATCGCTGAAATACCCGCGCAACAGCGCCTTTTTCAGCTGGAGCTGGCGCCCTTGCTGCAACGCCCAAAACAGCAACCGATGGGCGTCGAAGGTGTTGTAGAAGTGGCTGCGCTTTTCCAGGTCGAAGGTGAAGCCGATGGCCGCGCCGCGCTCCATCAGCATCCTTTTGCCGCTGGCAACTTCCTCGGCGCTGCGCCCGTATTTGCGCATCATGTGGGCGACGGCGTTTTCGCCTTCGGCCGGCATGTCGGGGTTGAGTTCGAAGGGTTTGAAGGTCAGTTCAACCGTCACTTCACCCGCCAGGTTGTCGATGGCTTGTTCCAGCGCAGTGGCGCCGAGGGCGCACCACGGGCACACCACGTCGGAGATGAAGTCGATGGTGACGGGCGTGCTCATGACGGATTTTCCGCGAGCTGTTTGCGGTACTGGGTGGTGGTGATGCCGGCGTAGCCCCAGTTATCGGTGTCGACTTCTTCGATGACGATGTGGGTCAGGTCGGGGCGTTTGTTGAGGACGCGTTCGAGGGTTTCGGTGATTTCGGCAATGACCTTAGCTTTCTGCTCCGAGGTAACGCCGTCGCGGGTGATACGTACGCTGACAAATGGCATGACAAGGCTCCAGTGACTTGCCCATCGACATGGTGGGCAGGCAGTGAGGCCAATTTAAGAGGTTGCCTGAGGTGGATAAAGGTGGGGCGGAGTACTTCATTAGTGATGCTATGTAATCAATCGAGACGTCCGGCGCTGCGTTTTTTTTACTGCTCCCTGGAATAAACCCCCCTCCCCGCGCGTCTTGCCTACATGCTTAAGGCAGGCTGCAAACGCCTTGAGTGCTGGCCGATAACCCCTCACTTACGGACGTGCCCCACATGCTTAAATCCACAGTCAAAACCCTGTTGCTGCCTACACTGATGGCCGCCGCGATGCTCACCGGCCAGGCCTATGCCGCCACCCCGGCGCTATCGGACACCACCGTGGTGCTGGTGCACGGCGCCTTTGCCGATGGCTCCAGCTGGAACAAGGTGATTCCGTTGTTGCAGGCCAAAGGCTTGAAGGTGGTGGCGGTGCAAAACCCGCTGACGTCCCTGGCCGATGATGTGGCCGCCGCCCAGCGGGTGATTGATGCCCAAAGTGGGCGGGTGGTTCTGGTGGGCCATTCGTGGGCCGGCAGTGTGATCACACAGGGCGGCACCAGCGACAAGGTCAAGGCACTGGTTTATGTGGCCGCGTTCGCGCCGTCCGAGGGCCAGAGTTCTGCCGAGTCCGAGAAAGGCTACCCAACCCCGCCGGGTATCGAGACCATCAGTGCCGACGCTTCCGGCTACTTGTATTTGCCCGCCGCGTCCGTGGCGAAAAACTTCGCCCAGGACTTGCCTGCCGACCAGGCCAACCTGATTGCCGTGACCCAGGGGCCGATTCTGGGCAAGGCGTTCGACGATAAAATCACGGTCGCCGCCTGGAAAACCAAACCCAACTATTACATCGTCGCCGCCAAGGACCGCATGATCGACCCGGGCCTGGAGCAGGCCTACGCGAAGAAAATCAATGCCACCACCACCGTGGTGCAAACCAGCCATGTGCCGATGCTGTCGCAGCCGCAAAAGGTCGCAGATGTGATCATCGCAGCCGCCAGCAAGCGCTGATCGCAGGCATAAAAAAACCCCGAACCAGTCGGGGTTTTTTATCGCCTTGAATCAGGCGCGACGCCGAATCAATTAGAAAACGTTGATTGGGTAGTCGGCAAACAGGCGGATCTCGTTACCACCCACGTTGTAGTTGCTGGCGTTGTTGGAAACGCGCAACCACGACGCACGGGCACGCAGGCTCAGGTCTTTCGCCGGGCCGCTCTGTACTACGTATTTGAACTGGTTGAAGATTTCACGCTCGGTGCCACTGCCGCGGTTGGAACCGTCGTCAATGTTGGTGCCGCGCACGTAGGCGATGTTGTAGGTCAGGCCAGGCACGCCGAAGGCGCTGAAGTCCAGGCCGTAGCCTGCTTGCCAGGAGCGTTCGTCCTTGCCGTTGAAGTCAGACCAGTAGGAGTTGGCCAGCAGGATGGTGTTGCCACCGTCGCCGATGCCGCCTGCGTTGCGGTAGCCGCCGTACAGGTAACCGGTGTCACCGGTGCTGCGCTGGTGAGCCACGGTGAAGCTGTGCGGGCCAACGGCCCACGTGGCGCCCAGGCTCCAGATTTTGTTGTCGCGAGCGTCGGCGTCACCTTGGTTTTCCAGGGCGAAGCTACGGTCGAGCTTGGTCTTGTAGCCGTTGAAGTCGAAGGTCAACGATTGCTTCTCTGGCAGGGCCAGCACGTAGTTGACGTTGACGTATTGCTTCTTCAGCACGTCCTGCATGTTGGAAGCGTAGAGCGCTGCCGACAGGCTTTCGGTGAATTTGTAGCTACCGCCGATGTAGTCGATGCTTTTCAGCGCGCCACTGTCGGAACCCTCGGCGCTCTTGCGAGCTTCCTTGGTGAAGTGACCAGCGTCCAGCTGCAGGCCGGCGATTTCCTTGGAGACGATCGAGGTACCGGTATAGGTTTCGGACAACAGGCGGGAGTTGTCGTATTCCAGGACCGGCACGGCTGGCATCTGATCACCGTACTTGATCACGGTGTTGGAGATGCGTGCCTTGACGGCAGCGCCGCCCTTGGCCAGGTCGTTGGCTGCTTCGCCGCTGTCGCCTTGCTTGAAGAAGTCGATACCGCCAGCGCCGCTGCGACCTTTACCACCATCCAGGCGAATGGCGTATTGGCCGATCACGTCCACACCCACACCAACGGTGCCTTGGGTGAAACCGGATTCGAACTTGCCGATGAAGCCCTGGCCCCATTCGGCTTTGTCTTGCTTGCCGTTTTTGTAGTCGCGGCTGATGTACGCGTTGCGTGCCGCGATGTTCAGGTGGCTGTCTTCAACAAAACCCTTCGATTGGGATTGGTCGTCAGCCATTGCTTGCGTAGCGCTCAAAATCCCCAGAGCGATCAGCCCCATCCGTTGCTTCAACATTTTCTTATATTCCTTATTGCTGGTTGAGTACGCGCTGTGACACCAGGCTCCGTGTTGCTTTTCTGGTGTCGACTTTCCCAGATAAAAAAAGGCCCGCGGACGACGTGAAATGCCGCGGGCCTTTTTTTATTGGGGAAGTCATGGCGGTTAGCCACAGGCGTTGGGGCGAATCCTATCCGCGCCCTTTACTGTGTGTCAATTTCGTGAATCTTCTGTATTTAGGCTAAAAAAGTCTAAGAAACATTAAATAGCCATCATTGCGCAAGGCTCTATCAAGCGCTTCCTGGATCTGCACACCCCTGCAGGCCACACATTGGTGCACTCGATTGGGTGGGTTGAATCGAAATTGCGACTCTTTGTCTCAGCCACTCAACGAAGGCTTCTGGCTTGCCCAACCAGGGGCTGATATCGAGCAATTGCAGCTGCCCATTCTGCTCCAGGGCCAGCGTGGGGAAGCCCTGGCCGCCGACTTTTGCCAGCCATTGGCGGCTGTCATTGATGTGCGCTTGAGTTGCTGCGCCAAGGATTTCACTGAAAGCGGCGGTGAAGGCTTGGGGATCCAAACCGATGGATTCGGCCAGGGTCAGCAGCACGTCCTTATCGGCAATTCGGCGACCTTCGACGTAGTGCGCCGTTTGCAGACGCGCCAATAATTCCAGCCCGCGACCGGCGATTTTTTCTGCGGCCAGCACGGCGCTGATCGGCGGGGCTGAATCGAACACCGCACCGTGGTCCCGCAACAAACCTTCGAAATACGCTTCGCCAAACGGTTGCCGGGTGTACTCGGCGATGCGCCGGTCGTGGGGCATTACGTAGTCACGCAACTGCGGCGATACGGATTGGCGATTCGCGCCGGTCATCATGCCGCCGCCATGCAACTGGATCGGTAACACGCTCCGGGCGGCGCTCAGCAGCGGCTCGGCGCCGTAACACCAGCCGCACAGCGGGTCGTAAATGTAGTGAAGTGTGGCTGCCGACATGACGGGCTCCGATGGATATTGATGACCGGCAGATTAGTCTCACGCACAATTGGGAAAAACCCCGGATCGGCTTTCAGACTGTTTCGAGAATCGGTCGAATACCCTTGAAAAACATACGCCGTAACATTTTTCAGAAAGGTCCGCCCAGGAATAGATAACCTGCGCAAATAGTAAGCATTACCATTAACGCGCTTTTATTCTGCCAACCTTTTTGGATACACACCCCGATGCCTGCCCTTCGCCTGACGCCCATGACCCTTGGGCTCTCTGTCCTGCTGTCTGCCGGATTTACCTGCGCTGCCACTGTCCTGCCGGAAACCTCCGTGAGCGCCGAAGCTGACGAGGACGACCCGCGCGTCAAGGAAACCAGCACCGCCACCCGCACGGCCACACCCGTGCGTTATGTGCCCCAGGCCATCGACTCGGTAAAAACCGACAACCTGCGTTCCTACGGCACCAATGACCTGGGCCAGGCCTTGAGCGGTATACCCAACGTCAGCAGCGGCGCCGACACACGGTTCGACAGCCTGCGCATCCGCGGCTTCGACGCCAGCAACGACTTCTACCTGGACGGTGTTCGCGACGACAGCCAATACGTGCGCGACCTGCACAACATCGAACGCATCGAGGTGCTCAAGGGCCCGGCAGCCGTGTTGTACGGCCGCGGCGGCCAGGGCGGCATCGTCAACCGTGTGAGCAAGCTGCCCCAGGCCGGTCGCGCCTCCAGCATCGAGGCCCAGGGCGGCAGCAATGATTTGCGCAGCCTGTACGCCGACCTCAGCACCGACCCCACCGACACCATCAGCCTGCGCCTGAACATGGGCAACCAGGACAACAACAGTTTCCGCGACGGCGTCAGCGGCAATCGCCAACTGTTTGCACCGTCCATGAGCTGGCAACTGAGCCCCGACCTGAACTGGCTGGTGCAGTACGAATACAGCCGCTACAACCGCACGCCGGACCGGGGCATTCCCGGGGTCAATGGGCGGCCGGCGGATGTCAGCCGCGGCACCACTTATGGTGACAAGCGCGATTACATCGACGACACGTCCCAATCCCTGCGTTCGCGGCTTGCCTATGAGCTGAACGACAGTTGGCAACTGCGCCATACGTTGGGCGTGTTCACCCTGGACAGCGACTTCGATAACACTTATGCCGTCAGCTACGACCCAAAAACCGGCAAGGTCGGGCGCCAGCGCTGGCAGCAGGACTTGACCACCCGCAACATCCTCAACAACGTCGAACTGGAAGGCGGCTTCACCACCTTCGGCCTGGAGCATCGCTTGCTCACCGGAGTGGAATTGGGCAACCAGCGCCGTGACCCGAAACTCTATCGAGCGCCGCTCGCCGCTGTGCCGAGCGTGGATGTGTACAACCCCAACCCGGACCTGCGCCACTACGGTCGCCTGCCGGCATTCAGCAGCAGTCACACCGAAGCGCAAAGCCAGGGAGTGTATGTGCAGGACCAACTGCGCCTGAACGATCAATGGCAACTGCTCGCCGGTTTGCGCTATGACCGCTTTGATGTGGAGTCCACCAACAAACTGACCAACGCCTCGGAACAGGTCGTGAGCCACAGCACCAGCCCGCGCGTGGGCCTGGTCTGGACGCCGCTGGAACACCATTCGTTCTATGCCTCGTGGAGCAAGACGTTCTCGCCGACCGGCGGCGGCCTGATCGGCATCACGCCCAATGCCACGGGCAACGCCAACGACCTGAGCCCGGAGCTGACCAAACAGAAGGAAATCGGGGTCAAGAGCGACTGGCTCGACGACCGCCTGAGCACCACCCTGGCGGTGTATGAACTGGAGCTCTACAACCGCCGCACCCGCGACCCGCTGGACCCGACCATCACCCTGCTCAGCGGCGAGCAGCGTTCCCGTGGCGTGGAGTTGACCGCTACCGGCAAGATCGTCGGCAACTGGTACGTGCGCGGTGGCGTCGGCCTGCAGGACGCCACGGTGGTGAAAGACAACAATGGCTTTGAAGGCAAGCGCATCAGCGACGTGGCCAAGCGCAACGCGAGCCTGTTCGTCACCTGGAAACCGGAGATGGGCTGGTACGCGGAAACCGGGCTGACGCTGGTGGGTGAGCGCTATGCGGATAACGCCAACACGGTGGCGTTGCCGGGTTATGGGCGTTGGGACGCACTGGCCGGGTTCCGGCAGAAGGAATGGGATGTGCGGGCGGCGCTGAACAATATCAGCGACAAGACATACTACGCGTCAGCGACGAGTGCGGCGCAGATTCAGTTCGGCGACCCGCGCAGTCTGGTGGTGACCGGAACCTACAGTTTCTAACAGGCTTGCGTGGCGAGGGCGCTTGCTCCCGCTGGGGTGCGAAGCGCCCCCAAAATAGGCGACTGTGTTTTTTCAGATAGAACTCGATGATCTGTTTTGGGGCTGCTGCGCAGCCCAGCGGGAGCAAGCTCCCTCACCACAAGGTCCAGTGCAACATTGAAAACAACCGTCAGCCTTGCATCAATTCACACAACGCCTGCACCTCGTCCTCGCTGAACAGCCCCGCCGGGTACCGTTCGCTCATCACCCGGCGCGGGTCGGGCGTCCTGATCTGCCGCGAACCGTTTGCCTTCAACCAGAGCGCCAGCGCGTGGATCGCGTCACCGTTCACCCGCAAAGGGTGGAACGTGCGCGTGTACATCAGGTTGATATCGGCATTCATTTCAGCGCTCTCTCCGACGGCATGAGCGGCTAACTTACTCAAGGTTTATGACAGAACCGCTTAGTCATACACCGTGCTGTGTGTCGCAACAGCGATACAAGAGCTATGCCAATGTGCCCGGTTTGTCGGCACTTGCACACAAAAAAGCCCGCGAACCTGACGGGCCGCGGGCTTGCCGTGAGCTCGCAAAACATGGCGCACTCGAATGCCGGTAAACCCGGCACCAGGCTGTTACAACTGCACTCAGTTTTTGTGCGGGGCCGGCTGTTGCTGGGTCAGACAGTGGATGTTGCCGCCCCCCAGTAACAGTTCGCGGCCAGGCACCATCACCACTTCATGCTGCGGGAACAGGCTTTGCAGAATCTCCTTGGCGCGGCTGTCCAGCGGGTCGTCGAAGCTCGGCGCGATGATGCCGCCGTTGACGATCAGGAAGTTGACGTAGGAACCGGCCAACCGCACGGTGGGATTGCGCTCCTGGGTGCCGTCTACCGGGTCCACGCCTGCGCATTCTTCCTCGGTGGCGTACAGCGGCCCCGGGATCGGCATTTTATGCACTGTGAACGAGCGGCCCTGGGCGTCGGTGCTGCTTTGCAGTACGTCCATGGCGGCATGGCAGCGCGCATAGTTCGGGTCTTGCGGGTCGTCGGTCCAGGCCAGCAACACTTCGCCTGGGCGTACGTAGCAGCAGAAGTTATCCACATGCCCGTCGGTTTCGTCGTTGAACAGGCCATCCGGCAACCAGATGATCTTATCCACCGCCAGGTTGGCGCTGAGCACCGCTTCGATTTCCTCACGCTGCAGGTGCGGGTTGCGATTGCGGTTAAGCAGGCATTCTTCGGTGGTGATCAGGGTGCCTTCGCCGTCGACGTGGATCGAACCGCCTTCCAGCACAAATCCTTCGGTGCGATAACGCGGGCTGCGCTCGATCTCGAGGATCTTGCCGCCCACCTGGGAGTCGCGGTTCCACGGCGAGTACAAGCCGCCGTCAAAACCGCCCCAGGCGTTGAAGTCCCAGTTCACACCACGCACTTCACCGCTGTTGTTGATCACGAAGGTCGGCCCGGTATCGCGGACCCAGGCGTCGTCGCTGGACATTTCCACCAGGCGAATATTCGGCACGTCCAGGCGCGCCCGGGCGTTTTCGTACTGGCCGGCCGAGACCGCCACGGTCACCGGTTCAAAACGTGCAATGGCCTTGGCCACCGCCACATGGGCGGCCTGCGCCGGCTTGCCGCCCAGGCGCCAGTTGTCCGGGCGCTCGGGCCAGATCATCCAGGTCTGGGTCTGTGGCGCCCATTCGGCAGGCATGTAGAAGCCGTCGGCGCGGGGGGTGCTGTGCAAAGTGGTCATGGCGATTCAGGACTCCAGGGAACCGTCGAGGGTTTTAAGCGCACCATACAGGTTCGGACGGCGGTCGCGGAACGAACCCCAGGCGCTGCGAATGTGTTCAAGTTCATCGAGATCGAAGCGGTGCACCAGGATGCCTTCTTCGGTTTCGTTGAGTTCTTCTACTTTCTCGCCGAACTGATTGGCAATGAAGGATGAGCCGTAGAAGGTGATGTCGTAGCCGTCTTGCTCTTCGTTACCGATGCGGTTGCTGGCGATCAGCGGCATCAGGTTGGCACCGGCATGGCCTTGCTGTACCCGCTGCCAGTGGTCACGGGACGAAATTGTCTTGTCGTGGGGCTCGCTGCCGATGGCGGTCGGGTAGAACAGGATTTCCGCGCCTTGCAGCGCCATGCTGCGGGCGGCTTCCGGGAACCACTGGTCCCAGCAGATGCCCACGCCGATCTTCGCGTAGCGGGTGTTCCACACCTTGAAGCCGGTGTCGCCGGGGTTGAAGTAATACTTTTCATGGTAGCCCGGGCCGTCCGGGATGTGGCTTTTCCGATAAATCCCGAGGTTGGAGCCGTCAGCGTCGATGATCGCAATGCTGTTGAAACGCGCGCGGCCGGCCAGTTCATAGAAACTGATGGGCAACACCACCTGCAGTTCCCGGGCGACCTTCTGGAAGTGCTTGATCGCGACGTTATCTTCAACCGTGGTCGCCAGTTGCAGGTAGTCCGGGTTCGGCTTCTGGCAGAAGTACGGGGCCTCGAACAGTTCCTGGATCAGGATGATCTGCGCGCCCTTGGCGGCGGCCTCACGCACCAGCCTTTCAGCGGTTTCGAGATTGGCATCAAGGTCCCAGGAACAGGCCATCTGGGTCGCGGCAACGGTAACGATACGGCTCATGAATCATCTCCTCGGCGGCGGGCAAGTGGACGCCTTTATAGCGGATAAAAATCGGCTTTTGAAGCTAATAAATATCCCCTCATCGAAAAATGATCAAATTTTACCGATAACAATCGAGTTTATTGTTACAAGCCTTCCTCCAGAACCTTCGCCAGCATGTCGACGAAGAAATCCACACTGTGCCGTGAGGTGACCATCGGCGGCTTGATCTTGAGGATGTTCAGGTAGTCGCCGGTGGGCTGCATGAAGATCCCCAGCTCCCGCAGCCGGTCACACAGCAGCGCAGTCTCTTCGGTGGCCGGTTCCAGGGTCTGTCGATCGCGGACCAATTCCAGCCCCAGGTAAAACCCGGAACCATGCACTGCGCCCACCAATGGATACTGCTCGACCAGCGCCTCCAACCGCGCCTTGAAGTGTCCGCCCACCTCCTGGGCGTTTTCCCACAGCTTTTCTTCCTCCATCACATCCAGCACCGCCATGCCGATCCGGCAACTCACCGGGCTGCCTCCCGATGAGGAGAAGAAGTAACCCTCGGCCTCCAGCGCCTCGGCGATTTCCCGGCGGGTGATCACCGCGCCCAACGGCTGGCCATTGCCCATGCCCTTGGCCATGGTGATGATGTCCGGCACCACGCTCTGCTCTTCAAAGCCCCAGAAGAAATGCCCCATGCGGCCGTAACCCACCTGCACTTCGTCGGCGATGCACACGCCGCCCTGCTCACGAACCAGCGCGTACACCTGCTGCAAATATCCCGGCGGCAAAGAAATCCCGCCGGCATTGCCGTACACCGGCTCGCAAATGAAACCCGCCAGCTGGCGATTCTGCGCGGCGATTTTCGCCAGGTTGTGTTCCACGCTGCGTACGTAGTCGGGGGCGCTGTCCTGCCCGCGAAACTCGCCGCGATAGGTATTCGGCGCGGTCACCGGGTGCACCCAGTCCGGGCGGCTGCTCAAGGCCTGGGGGTTGTCGGCAATCGAGGTCGACACCGCATCCGCCGCCACCGACCAGCCGTGGTACGCCTCCAGCACGCTGAGCATGTCGCGCCCGCCGCTGTAGGCCCAGGCCAGGCGAATCGCCAGGTCGTTGGCCTCGGTGCCGCTGTTGACCAGAAACACCCGGTCCATGGAGTCCGGCGCCAGCGCCAGCAAACGCTCGGAGAATTCGGCAATCGCCGCATAGTGGAAGCGCGAGTTGGTGTTGAGCAGCGACCATTGCCGCGCCGCCACCTCGGCCATGCGCGGGTGACCGTGGCCGAGGACGGCGACGTTGTTGAGCATGTCGAGGTAGGAACGGCCCTGCATGTCGATCAGGTGGTTGCGCCAGCCGCGCTCGATGCGCGGCGGGTCGACGTAATAGTGCTTCTGCGAGCGGGCGAAGCTGGCGTCCCGGCGCGCCAGCAGGGCTTCGGGGTCCAGCTCCGGCTCGGCGTCGCAGGCCAGCCCCAGCAACGTGGCCGGGGATGGGCAGAGCGTTTGCCATGCCGCCGCCCGGGAAGGCGTGCAGAACAGCGGTGGCTCAAGCTCGGCGCGGCACAGTTGTACTGTCAGCGGCGCGACCACGTCGCCGATTACCTGGCCTTTTACCACTGCGGCGCCGTGCTTCAACAAGGCGTTCACGCCCCACAACCGAACACTCAACTGGGCGCTATGCAGGCTCAGCAGGCCGTCGGCGCCATGGCGCAAGGTGCCGGCGAACGGTGCTTCCACCGTGGCGCCCAAGGGCATGTGCAGTTCTACGTGAAGCGCGAAGGTGTCGGGCTCGACGGCACTGTCGGGTTGGGTGCGGGACAGACGGTATTGACCATAACGACTGGCTGCCAGGCCATGGACCACGGCCGCTTGTTCCAGCAATCGGCGATCAATGCCCTCCTGCTCCCAGTTACCGGCCTCGAAATGCGGGCTGAGCACGCCCAGATCGATCAACGCGAATTCACGCCCAACGAGCCCCGGCAACAAAGGCGCGAAGCCTTCACCGACAATCGGCGGCAATTCGGCACCGACGCAGTTCAGGATCGCCGCCTCCATCAATTCAAAGGGCACCGAGGTGGCTACGTGGAAAATTTCCCACTCATGCTCGGCATTCTTCAACAGGTACGCGTTATCCGGGTCCAGGCGTTGCTGCTGTTCACTGCTCAGCACCAACACCGCGGCCCGCGCGACGATCAGCGGCCATAGCACCTGCAACTCTTCGTGCTGCAACGGCGTGATCCGGTGGCACGCCTGGATCGCCGGCAGGATTGCGAACGGATCACCCTCGGCATGATGCAGCAGCGCCGCGCAGGTCACCGACAGGTCGGCAATGCGCCAGGTGCGCACCAGGTCGCCAAAATCGATCACGCCTTCAATCTGCCAATGCCGCTGGGCATCACGCTGCCAGACCACGTTGTCATCGGTGATGTCCATGTGCACGGCTTGCCAGGGCAGGCGGTCGGCCAACGGCAGCAGACGCTGCCCGACCTGCTCCACCACGCGCTCCAGCCCGGCCCGGTGCGGGAGGTTTTCGAGGGTCGACAGCAAATGAGTGATCAGCTCAAGGGCATGGCGTGGGTCCCATTGCAGGGTACGTTCCAGGCCCGGATGCTCGAAGTCGGCCAGCGCCTGGCTCATCCGCCCGCAGAGTTCGCCGAAGCCTGCGATCACCTCGCGCCCCAGATGGGGCAGATGGGTCAGCGGCTGGCCGTCGATGTAGTCCAGCAACCGCAGGTGCACGGTTTGCCCGGCGACGGTCTCGGTCAGCAGTTCTTCGCCAGCAAGCGACGAGATCACCTTGGGCACCCGTACATCCGAATGTTCCTGCAGATGCTTGAGGGCTGCGTGCTGGGCCTGCAACTCGACGGCGGCGTAGTCGCCCCGGCAGATTTTCAGCACAAAGCGGCCACGCTCGCTGTCGAGACGGTAGTTGAGGTCTTGCTGGCTGCCGAGGGACTGCAACGCCCCACCCAGGCCGTAATGCTGCTCAAGTAGCTGCGTCGCAGGCACAGGCCCGACTTGCGGGCATGGCAGGCTGGCGCGATGAATCAACGTGGCGAGCAACATGTGAAGACCCCTGGCTTTTTTATCAGGCGCTTATATCGCCATTGTTGACGGGGGTTACGCAACCCCCAGTCCCGCGCAGTGCCGTCAATCTGACTGTGGCCCCTTGCACCACCTGGCTCCACAACTCAAGCTATGCTCCATTCGCTTAATGTCTGTCTAAGGAAAAGGGCCTCCGACATGCGCATTCTCATCACCGGCGGCGCCGGATTCATCGGCTCCGCTCTGATCCGGCACCTGATTCAACACACCGGGCACGAAGTGCTCAACCTGGACAAATTGACCTACGCCGGCAATCTTGAGTCGCTGGCCAGCATCGCGAGCAACAGCCGCTACGAGTTCGTCCAGGCCGATATCATCGACCAGGCCACCGTCAGCGCCGTACTGGCGCGCTTTGAGCCCCACGCGATCATGCACCTGGCGGCCGAGTCTCATGTGGACCGTTCCATCGACGGCCCGTCGGATTTTATCCAGACCAATATCGTCGGCACCTACAGCCTGCTGGAGGCCGCACGCGGTTATTGGCAGAAGCTGGAAGAACCGGCCAAGAGTGCCTTCCGCTTCCACCACATCTCCACCGATGAAGTGTATGGCGACCTGCACGGCGTCGATGACCTGTTCACCGAAACCACGCCCTACGCCCCAAGCTCGCCGTATTCGGCCAGCAAGGCCGCATCCGATCACCTGGTACGCGCCTGGCAGCGCACTTACGGCCTGCCGGTGCTGTTGACCAATTGCTCGAACAACTACGGGCCGTTCCACTTTCCCGAGAAGCTGATTCCGCTGGTGATCCTCAACGCCCTCGCAGGGAAACCATTGCCGGTGTACGGCGACGGCCTGCAAGTGCGCGACTGGCTGTTCGTCGAAGACCACGCCCGCGCGCTGTTCAAAGTGGTGACTGAAGGTGTGGTAGGCGAAACCTACAACATCGGCGGCCATAATGAGCAGAAGAATATCGACGTGGTGCGCAGCATCTGCGGCCTGCTGGAAGAACTGGCACCACAACGCCCGGCGGGCGTGGAGAAATTCACTGACCTGATCACTTTCGTCAAGGATCGCCCGGGCCACGACCAGCGCTATGCGATCGACGCCAGCAAGATCGAACGCGAGCTGGGCTGGGTTCCGCAGGAAACCTTTGAAACCGGCCTGCGCAAAACCGTGCAGTGGTACCTCGATAACCTGGAATGGTGCCGCAGGGTCCAGGACGGCAGTTATCAAGGCGAACGACTGGGCAACACCGACTTTAAGGATCTGATCGCATGATGAAGGGAATCGTACTGGCCGGTGGCTCCGGCACGCGTTTGCACCCCATTACCCTGGGCGTTTCCAAGCAACTGTTGCCGGTGTATGACAAGCCGATGATCTACTACCCGATCTCGGTGCTGATGCTGGCCGGGATCAAGGAAATCCTGGTGATCTCCACCCCGGTAGACCTGCCGCAATACCGCAACCTGTTGGGCGATGGCAGCCAGTTTGGCGTGCGGTTCACTTATGCGGAGCAGCCGTCCCCGGACGGCCTGGCCCAGGCGTTTTTGATTGGCGAAGAGTTTATCGGCGATGACCCGGTATGCCTGATCCTGGGCGACAACATCTTCCACGGCCAGCACTTCGGCGAACAACTGCGCACGGCTGCCGAACGCCCATCTGGCGCCACGGTATTCGGTTACTGGGTCAAGGACCCGGAGCGTTTCGGCGTGATCGACTTCGACAGCCAGGGCCGCGCGCTGTCCATCGAGGAAAAACCAGCCAAGCCTAAGTCGAGCTACGCGGTGACCGGCTTGTATTTCTACGACAACGACGTGATCAGGATCGCCAAGGCAGTCAAGCCATCGCCACGGGGCGAGCTGGAGATCACCGACGTCAACAACGCCTACCTCAATCGTGGCGACCTGCACGTGGAGCGCTTCGGACGTGGTTTCGCCTGGCTCGACACCGGCACCCACGACAGCCTGCTGGAGGCCTCGACGTATGTGCAGACCATCGAGCACCGCCAGGGTTTGAAAGTGGCGTGCCTGGAAGAAATCGCCTACGAGAACGGCTGGATCGACCGTGACCACTTGCTGGAGCGGGCCAAGTACTTCGGCAAGACCGGCTACGGCCAATACCTGTATTCACTGGCCGGGGAGCAAAAATGAAGGTCACCGACACGGCGTTGCCGGGCGTATTGATCATCGAACCGAAAGTGTTCGGTGACGAGCGCGGCTTTTTCTACGAAAGCTTCAACGCCCGCGCCTTCGAAGAGGCCACCGGGCTCAAGCGTGATTTCGTGCAGGACAACCACTCGCGCTCGCAAAAAGGCGTGCTGCGCGGCCTGCATTACCAGCTCGAACATACCCAGGGCAAACTGGTGCGCGTCATCGCCGGCGAAGTGCTGGATGTGGCCGTCGACATCCGCCGCAGCTCGCCCAACTTCGGGCAATGGGTGGGCGTGCGGCTTAGCGCCGATAACCATCGCCAGTTGTGGGTACCGGAAGGTTTCGCCCACGGCTTTGTGGTGCTGAGCGACTACGCCGAGTTCCTCTACAAGACCACCGATTACTACCAGCCGAGCGCCGAGCGTTGCATCCTCTGGAACGACCCGACGCTGGCCATCGACTGGGAACTGATGGAGACGCCGCAACTGTCCGCCAAGGACCAGGCCGGGAAAAGCCTGCAAGAGGCCGACCTGTTCCCATGAAAATCCTTATCAGCGGCCAACATGGCCAAGTCTCCCGGGAGTTGCAACAACGTCTCCGGGGCCTGGGCGAGTTGATCGTGCTGGGCCGCGACCAGCTTGACCTGACCCGTCCCGAGCAGGTCCGCGACCAAGTACGCGCCCATCGCCCGGGCCTGATCATCAACGCAGCCGCCCATACGGCCGTCGATCAAGCCGAGAGCGAGCCGGACGTGGCCTTCGCCATCAACGCCATCGCGCCCGGGATTTTCGCCGAGGAAGCCAAGGCACTGGGCATTCCGCTGATTCACTATTCCACCGACTACGTGTTCGACGGCAGCAAGGCCGCGCCCTACAACGAGGACGACGCAACCAACCCGCTGGGCGTCTATGGCGCAAGCAAGCTGGCGGGCGAACAGGCGATCGCGGCCATCGGCGGTGAACACCTGATCCTGCGCACCAGCTGGGTCTACTCGACCCACGGCAAGAACTTCCTGCTGACCATGCAACGCCTGCTGCAGGAAAAACCGCAGATGCGCATCGTCGCCGACCAGATCGGCGCGCCGACCTGGGCCGGGACCATCGCCAACAGCACCCGTGCACTGATCGAGCGCTGGCAGGCGGGCCAGGCCGGTGATTGGGGTGTCTACCACCTGACGGCCCAGGGCGAGACCTCGTGGTTCGGCTTTGCCCAGGCCATCGGCGAGCAACTACGGGCCAACGGTCGTGCCTGCGCCGAGCTGGAAGCGATTCCCTCCAGCGCCTATCCAACGCCGGCCAGGCGCCCGCTGAACTCGCGCCTCGATTGCAGCCGCCTGCAACAGCAATGGCATGTCTCGCAACCGCAGTGGCATGACGCATTGCGCGAGTGTCTTGCCGAGCAGCACTAGGCATAATGCGCCTGTACCCACAGGCGCATGACTCCCATGACTCCACCCCTTCCGCGAAGACCCCGCTGGCGCAGCCTGGCATTGCTGGCGCTATGCCTGGCACCGCTGTTGTGGCCGCTGGAGCACTTGGCCGAGCGTTATTACCGCAACGAACTGGCCGGTCAGAACCGCCAGACGCTGGACCTGTACGTCGCCAACCTGCTGGGCACCCTGCATCGCTACGAAGTGTTGCCGCAAATCCTCGGTGACCTGCCGGCCCTGCGCACCGCCATCGACGCGCCTCACGTCAGCACCAACCTGGTCAACGCCAACCACCTGCTCAAGGACGTCGCCGCGCAGGCCGGGGTGGAAGTGATGTACCTGATGGACACCACCGGCAAGACCCTCGCCGCGTCCAACTGGGACAAGCAGGACAGCTTCGTCGGGCGTAATTTTTCCTTTCGCCCCTACTTCAGCGAAGCCATGGCCGGGCGCCTCGGGCGCTTCTTCGGCCTGGGCACCACCTCGGCCAAGCGCGGTTACTTCTTCGCCGCCGCTGTGCGAGATGGTGACAAGATCATCGGCGTGCTGGTGGTGAAGGTCGACCTGGATCACACCGAAAGCCTGTGGGGCAACACCCCCGAACAACTGCTGGTCACCGACCACAACGGCGTGGTGATCCTGACCTCGCGCCCGCAATGGCGCTTTCGCGCCACCCGGCCGCTGACGGATGAAGAACGCCGCGCCATCATCGCCATCCAGCCCTATCCGACCCGCGACCCGCAGCCGCTGAGCCTCAGCCCGACGGCGTGGGTGCGCCAATCCACCGACATCGCCGAAACCGGCTGGAAAGTCGAGATTCTCGCGCCGCGCACCTTGATCAGCCGCCCGGTGCGCACCGTGGTCGCGGTGGGTGGCGCCGCCTTGCTGGTGCTGATGCTGTTGCTCGGCCTGATGATGCAGCGCCGTCGTCACTACCTGGAACGCATCGCCTTCGAAGCCAAGGCCCGTCGCGAACTGGAGATGCGCGTGATCGAGCGGACCAGCGACCTGGAAGGCCTCAACCGGCGCCTGAAACAGGAAGTGCTGGAGCGTGAACATGCCCAGCAGGAACTGGTGCGGGCTCAGGATGACCTGGTGCAGGCAGGCAAACTTTCCGCGCTGGGCACCATGTCGGCCAGCATCAGCCACGAGCTCAACCAACCGCTGGCGGCGATTCGCAGCTACGCGGAAAACGCCGGGATTTTGCTCGACCATGAGCGCACCGACGACGCCCGTGGCAACCTCAAGCTGATCAGCGAGTTGACCGGGCGCATGGCTTCGATCATCGCCCACTTGCGCGCCTTCGCCCGACGCGACCGGCATGCGCCGGAAAGCGTGGCCCTGCAACCGGCCCTGGACGATGCCCTGGCGCTGCTGGCCAAGCGGCGGCGGGCAATGGAAGTGGAACTGATCCGCGACCTGCCCGAGGCCACCTTGTGGGTGGCGGCCGGCGAAACCCGCCTGCGCCAGGTGCTGGGCAACCTGTTGGCCAACGCTCTGGACGCCCTGACCGAAAAAGGCCCGCCGCGCAAACTTTGGCTGAGTGCCCAAACCACCGAACAGGGCGTCAACCTGTACATTCGCGACAACGGCCCGGGTTTCTGCATGGAAGCCCTGGGCCGCGCCAGCGAGCCCTTCTACACCACCAAGACCCGCACCCAGGGCCTGGGGCTGGGCCTGGCGATCTGCGACACCCTGATGCGCGCCTTTGGCGGTGAACTGTTGTTCGCCAACCACAAGGAAGGCGGCGCACTGTTAACCTTGAAACTGCGCGCCGGAGCACCGGGTGTCAGTCTGCAACCGTCCGAGGACCGCAGTGTATGACTATCGATAACCAGATTCAGGTGGTGTTGATCGACGATGATCCACACCTGCGTCAGGCCCTCTGCCAGACCCTGGACCTGGCCGGGCTGAAAGTCCTGACCCTCGGCGAAGCCCAGGGCCTGACCGCGCGCCTGTCCCGGGATTGGCCGGGGGTTGTGGTGAGCGACATCCGCATGCCCGGCATGGACGGCCTGGAACTGTTGAAGGAACTCCACGCCCAGGACCCGGAGCTGCCGGTACTGCTGATCACCGGCCACGGCGACGTGCCACTGGCGGTGCAGGCGATGCGCACCGGCGCCTACGACTTCCTGGAAAAACCCTTCGCCAGTGACGCCCTGCTCGACAGCGTGCGCCGCGCCCTGGCCCTGCGCCGCCTGGTGCTGGACAACCGCAGCCTGCGCCTGGCCCTGAGCGACCGTCAGCAATTGAGTACGCGCCTGGTGGGCCACTCCCCGCAAATGCTGCGCCTGCGCGAGCAGATTGGCGCGCTGGCGGCGACCAAGGCTGATGTGCTGATCCTCGGTGAAACCGGTGCCGGCAAGGAAGTGGTAGCGCGTGCGCTGCACGATCTGTCGAACCGCCGCAGCGGCCCGTTTGTGGCGATCAACGCCGGCGCCCTGGCCGAGTCGGTGGTGGAAAGCGAGTTGTTCGGGCATGAGCCCGGGGCCTTTACCGGCGCCCAGAAGCGGCGCATCGGCAAATTCGAATTCGCCAACGGCGGCACGCTGTTTCTCGACGAAATCGAAAGCATGAGCCTGGATGTGCAGGTCAAGCTGCTGCGGCTGTTGCAGGAGCGTGTGGTGGAGCGTCTGGGGGGCAACCAACTGATCCCGCTGGATATCCGCATCATCGCCGCCACCAAGGAAGACCTGCGCCAGTCCGCCGACCAGGGGCGCTTCCGGGCGGACTTGTATTACCGCCTCAACGTTGCGCCGCTGCGCATTCCACCGCTGCGCGAACGGGGTGAGGATGCGCTGATGCTATTCCAGCACTTTGCCGACGAAGCCAGCACGCGCCACGGGCTACCGATGAAAGAGCTGCAACCGGGCCAGCGCGCGCTGTTGTTGCGTCACAGCTGGCCGGGCAATGTCCGCGAGCTGCAAAACGCCGCCGAGCGTTTCGCCCTGGGCCTTGAACTGGCGCTGGACAGCACCCCGGACAGCCCTTCGCCGGGCATCCTCACCAGCACGCCCGGCGGCTTGAGCGAACAGGTCGAACAGTTTGAAAAAAGCCTGATCGCCGCCGAACTGGCACGCACCCACAATTCCATGCGCAGCCTCGCCGAGGCATTGGGCGTGCCGCGTAAAACCCTGCACGACAAACTGCGCAAGCACGGGCTGAACTTCGCCGACAGCGGCAACAGTCACGCTGACGACGAATGACCCTTTCCCCCCTGCCACGAGGCCACCATGAGTCGCGATAGCCGTTACCTGGAATCGATCCTTCACCACGACATTCCCCTGACCCGGGAAATGGGCCTCAAGGTTATCGACTGGCAGGACCGGCAGCTGCAACTGCGCTTGCCGCTCGACGCCAACATCAACCACAAGAGCACCATGTTTGGCGGCAGCCTGTATTGCGGCGCCGTGCTGGCAGGTTGGGGCTGGCTGCATTTGCAGTTGCGCGAGGAAGGGATTGAAGACGGGCATATCGTGATTCAGGAAGGGCAGATCAGTTATCCGCTGCCGGTGACTACCGATGCGACGGCGATTTGCCAGGCGCCTGATGACAAGGTGTGGAAGCGATTCGTCGCCACCTACAAGCGTTATGGCCGGGCGCGCTTGGCGCTGGAGACGTGGATCGTCAATGAGGGCAGTGAAGAGCGGGCCGTGGCCTTTACCGGGCAGTACGTCCTGCACACATAACAAATGTGGGAGCGGGCTTGCTCGCGAAAGCGGTGGATCAGCCAATACATCTGGTGACTGACACACTGCCTTCGCGAGCAAGCCCGCTCCCACATTTTTGATCGGCGCTGTGCTTAAGACCGGGCCAGGGTCAGCAACCGCTCACGCCACTCCGCTTTAGCCGGCAATGCCAGGAAGAACGGGTTCAACAACGACGCCCGCGCCGGGTAACTGAACGGCTGCCCATCCAGCTCCAGCACTTCCCCACCCGCACCTTCCAGCACCCCTTGCGCGGCCGCGGTGTCCCACTGCGAGGTGGGCGCCAGGCGCGGGTAGCAATCGGCGCTGCCTTCGGCCAACAGGCAAAACTTCAATGAACTACCGATGTTCGCCAGCTTCAACTCACCCAACCCGGCGCTTAGGCCCGCGAGCAAGCGGTCCTGTTCAGGGCTCGTGTGGCGACGACTGGCAACCACGGTAAATGCTTCACCGCTCGCCGGGGTCTGGCGCACCTGGATTTGCTTGGGCGCAGCACCTACATCGGAACGCCAGGCACCCAGCCCGGCCCCCCCGAAGTAGCACCGACCGCTGGTAGGCATCGACACCACACCGAACACCACGCGACCTTTTTCGATCAGCGCGATGTTGACGGTGAACTCCTCGCTGCCGGAGATGAATTCCTTGGTGCCATCCAGCGGGTCCACCAGCCACCAGCGCTGCCAACCGGCGCGCACGCTCTGGTCAATGTCGGCGTCTTCCTCCGAGAGCACCGGAATGCTCGGGTCCAGGGCAGTCAGACCGGCGAGGATCAAGTGATGGGCAGCCAAGTCGGCGGCAGTGACCGGTGAATCATCGGTCTTGGTGGTGACGGCAACATCGGCGCGCCAATACGGCAGGATGACCTCGCCAGCCTGGCGGGCCAATTCGATCGCGGGGGCAATAAACGGGTGACCCAGGAACAGTTCGCTCATGGCTGGAACGCTCCACGTTGAGTCAACAGGTCACGTACCAGGTACAGCGCGGCCAACGCGCGGCCCTCGCTGAACTGCTCGTTCTGCGCCAACTGCGAGAGCTCCCTCAGGTTGACCCGGTCGACGCGCATCGGCTCGGGCTCGTCGCCTTCCAGGCGCTCTTCATACAGTTCGGTGGCCAGCACCACCTGGATTTTCTGGCTCATGTAGCCGGGGGACAGCGACAGCTCGGTGATGTGCTCCAACTGGCGGGCGCCGAAACCGGCTTCTTCCTTGAGCTCACGGTCGGCTGCCGCCAACACGTCTTCGCCCGGTTCGATCAGGCCCTTGGGCAGTGACAGTTCATACTCGTCGGTGCCGCCGCAATATTCTTCGATCAGCAACGCATGGTCCGAGTCGATCATCGCCACGATCATCACCGCGCCATATCCGGCACCCCTGCCCACCAGGCGCTCGTAGGTCCGCTCCACGCCATTGGAAAAGCGCAATTGCACTTCCTCCACGCGGAACAAACGGCTACTGGCGACTATTTCGCGGGCGAGGACGGTGGGTTTCTGGCGCATGAGCGGCTCCTTGGCGTGATCGGGTTACTATACCGTGGCTTTTCCGATTGTCTGTGTCGGATATCTTTTCTTACATGAGTGTTCTTTATGCCTCCATTGCCCTGGCACGCCATCGACACCGTCCTGCTGGACATGGACGGCACCTTGCTCGACCTGCACTTCGACAACCATTTCTGGATGGAGCACCTGCCCCAGCGCTATGCCGAGTTGCATGGTGTGAGCCGGGCCATGGCCGAGATGGAGCTGCAGCCGCTGTTCGAGCGTAACGCCGGACAGTTGCAATGGTATTGCCTGGATTTCTGGAGCGCCGAACTCAAGATCCCGGTGCGCGAGCTCAAGCTGGAAACCGCACACCTGATTGCCTTGCGCCCGGATGCCGACACCTTCCTGGCGGCGATCAAACAGGCGGGCAAGCGGGTGATCCTGATCACCAACGCCCATCGGGATTCGCTGTCGTTGAAGCTGGAACGCATCGAGTTGGCGCCTTATTTCGAGCGACTGATCAGCTCCCATGACTATGGTTTCGCCAAGGAAAACCCGCAGTTCTGGGACGCCCTGCACGCCGACATCGCCTTCGACCCGGCCCGCAGCCTGTTTATCGACGACACCTTGCCGATCCTGCGCAGCGCCCGGGATTTTGGCGTGGGGCACTTGCTGGCGGTCAAGGAACCGGACAGCCGGAAGGGGCCCAAGGACACGGCGGAGTTTGCGGCGGTTGGGGATTACCGGGACTTGATCGTAGGTTTGTAACAACACTGAAGGTCCAATGTGGGAGCGGGCTTGCTCGCGAATACGGTGTGTCAGCCACTGAATATATTGACTGACACACCGCATTCGCGAGCAAGCCCGCTCCCACATTGGGTCCGCGGATTACTCAGGAATACGCAGCGTCTGCCCTGGGTAGATTTTGTCCGGATGGGACAGCAGCGGCTTGTTGGCCTCGAAGATTTTGTTGTACTGGTTGGCGTTGCCATACACCGCCAGCGAAATCGCACTCAGGGTGTCGCCCTTTTTCACCACTACAAAGCGGGCCGCCGCGACAGCAGGACCGGAAACGGTGATCTGGTCATCAACACTCGCAACGCCGGCGATGTTGCCCAGCGCCAGCAATATCTTCTCTTTCTCTTCCTGGCTGGCGACTTCACCTGTCACGGTCACCTTGTCACCGTCGACGGTGGTTTGCACATTGGGGTTACCCAATCCAACCTTGGCCACGTGCTCTTTTAACTGCTCGCTCGCGTTGGCATTACCCGGTGTCAGCAGGTCAATCAACTTCTCGCCTGCTTCCTTAACAAAGCTTAAAAGACTCATGGTGCGCTCTCCTTGGGATTTAATTTCCAGATGCCAAAGACTAGACCAGTCCTACAGAATTGGGTTCCAGCCTGACCAAAGACCCAAACACGCTAGAATCCCACCGCATTGGAATAAGCCCGGAGCGAAGATGGACATCAAACAGCTGAAATTCCTCATCGCCCTCGACGAAACCCGTCACTTCGGCCAGGCGGCGGCGCGCTGCCACATTACCCAGCCGACCCTGTCGATGCGCCTGCGCAGCCTGGAGGAAGAGCTGCAGTTGCCGCTGGTCAATCGCGGGCAGCGCTTCGAAGGCTTTACCGCCCCCGGCGAACGCGTGCTGGCCTGGGCACGCACGGTGCTGGCGGCCTATGACGGCTTGCAGGCCGAGGCCGCTGCGTGTCGCGGCAACCTGGTAGGCACGTTGCGCCTGGGGGTGGTGCCGTTGTCGAGCTTCGATCCGCTGGCGTTGATGCAGAAGCTGCACAAGGAACACCCCAGCCTGCGCTTTGAGTTGTCCGCGTTAAGCTCCGAGCAAATACTTGAACAACTTGCCAGCAACCGCCTGGACCTCGGTGTGTCGTACCTCGAGCGCCTGGACGCCGAACGTTTCGACTCCCTGGCCCTGGGCGAAACCCGCATGGGCCTGCTGTACGACCAACGGTTCTTCAGCTTCGGCGACAAGCCCCTGAGTTGGGAGGCGCTGATCGAACTGCCCTTGGGCATGCTCACCAGCGGCATGCACTTTCGCCAGTCCATCGACCACAATTTCCACAGCCGTGGCCTCAACCCGCAGCCACTGTTACAGACCGATGCCGTCCATCAATTGTTACAAGCGGTGCACGGCGGCCTGTGTTGCGCGGTGATGCCACTGGACGGCGGCCTCGACGCCCTCACCGAGCACCTGCGCCTGCAACCCATTGAAGACGCTCACACTTTGGCTCGCCTGGGGCTGATCATGCGCCGCAGTGCACCCCGTTCGGCCTTGGCGGAAGCGTGTTTTGCGCTGTATCAGAAATCGCTGATCGAGACTTGATCGACGGCATCTATCGGTAGATCAGTACTGACGATTAGACGCGACCCTTTGTCGCGCCTAGTCTTACAGCTGAATACTCCCGGTGGTAATGCCCAATGAACGCCCAGCGCCCAGTCTGCGCGGCGCCCGCCCTCGAAACGCCCGCGCCCGCCGCCAGCCAGAGCTACCAGTTTTGTAATCTCGAACACACCGAATCGGCCCGCACCGCGCTTGCCGAGGAAGTTGCGTTGGCGATTGCCTATAACGACATCAGCCAGGCGGTGATGCTGGTGACGCCGACCGACCTTGAAGACTTTATCGTCGGATTCAGCATCGGTAGCGGCATTATCGAAGACGTTAGCGACATTTATGACCTGAAAATCAGCGATTCGGGCTCGACCCAATACGCTCAGGTGCAGATTTCCAGCCGCGCGTTCTGGAATATGAAGCAGCAGCGCCGGCAACTTGCCGGCACCAGTGGCTGTGGGCTGTGCGGCGTAGAAGCCGTGGAGCAGGCGCTGCCCAACCTCAAGGTGTTGCCCGGCGCGCCTTTGCCGCCTGCCGAATGGATGGATGGCCTGCGCCAGCGCATCAGCGCGTTCCAACCGCTGGGCCAGTACAGCGGCGCGGTGCATGCGGCGGTGTTCATGAACAACCAGGGCGAATTGCTGCTGGGCCGTGAAGACATCGGCCGGCATAACGCCCTCGACAAGCTGATCGGTGCGCTGATCCGCCAAAAGATTCCGACCGACGGCGGCCTGGCGATTGTTACCAGTCGCTGCAGCCTCGAACTGATCCAGAAAGTCCTGCGTGCAGGCATCCAGACCCTGGTCAGCCTGTCGTCGCCCACCGGCCTGGCCCTGCAATGGGCTCGCCGGCACAACCTCAATCTCATCCACCTGCCGCAGAAAAGTGCGCCGCGGGTCTATAGCCCTGCGATGGAGAATCAAGCGTGAGCAATCATCATCAAGCCGACGACAAACCCACCCCGCGCTACAAGCCCTATAAAGGCCCGGCGGGTGGTTGGGGCGCACTGATCAGCGTGGCGCAAGCCTGGCTGACCAGCGACAACGCGCTGAAAAACATCCGCATGATGCTCAAGACCAACCAGAACGGCGGCTTCGACTGCCCGGGCTGCGCCTGGGGCGACTCGCCGGAAAGCGGCATGGTCAAGTTCTGCGAGAACGGCGCCAAGGCGGTCAACTGGGAAGCCACCAAGCGCCGGGTCGACGCGGCATTCTTCGCCAAGCACAGCGTCAGCGCGCTGCTGGAGCAGAGCGACTACTGGCTTGAGTATCAGGGCCGCCTGACCGAGCCGATGAGCTACGACGCCGAAACCGACCGTTACAAACCCATCAGCTGGGAATCGGCTTTCGACTTGATCGGCAAGCACCTCAATGCGCTGCCAAACCCGGACATGGCCGAGTTCTATACCTCGGGCCGGGCCAGCAACGAAGCGGCTTACCTGTATCAACTGTTTGTGCGCGCCTACGGCACCAACAACTTCCCGGACTGCTCGAACATGTGCCACGAAGCCAGCGGCGTCGCCCTGGCGCAAAGCGTGGGCGTGGGCAAAGGCACCGTGACCTTCGATGACTTCGAGCATGCGGACGCGATTTTCGTCTGGGGCCAGAACCCCGGCACCAACCACCCACGCATGCTGGAGCCACTGCGCGAAGCGGTAAAACGCGGCGCACAGGTGGTGTGCATCAACCCGCTGAAAGAGCGTGGCCTGGAACGCTTCCAGCACCCGCAACACCCGCTGGAAATGCTCACCAACGGCGACAAGCCAACCAACACCGCCTACTTCCGCCCGGCGCTGGGAGGCGACATGGCCATCCTGCGGGGCATGGCCAAGTTCCTGCTGCTGTGGGAACGCCAGGCCCAGGCCGAAGGCAAGGAGGCCGTGTTCGACCACGACTTCCTCAACGAACACACCGCCAACGTGCTGGATTACCTGGGCAAGATCGACGACACCTCATGGGATGAAATCGTCGAGCAGTCCGGCCTGACCCTGGTAGAGATCGAGCAAGCGGCGCGCATGTACGCCAAAGGCAAGAACGTGATCATGTGCTGGGCGATGGGCATCACCCAGCATCGCCACTCGGTGCCGACCATCCAGGAAATCGCCAACCTGATGCTGCTGCGCGGCAACATCGGCCGCCCGGGCGCAGGCCTGTGCCCGGTGCGTGGCCACAGTAACGTGCAGGGCGACCGCACCATGGGCATCAACGAACGGCCACCGGTGGCGTTCCTCGATTCCCTGGAGCGTCGTTTCCAGTTCCAGGTACCGCGCGATAACGGCCACAACGTGGTGGAAGCGATTCACGCCATGCTCGAAGGCCGCTCCAAGGTCTTTATCGGCCTAGGCGGCAACTTCGCCCAAGCCACCCCGGACAGCCCACGCACCTTTGAAGCACTGCGCAATTGCGACCTGACCGTACAGATCAGCACCAAGCTCAACCGCAGCCACCTGATGCATGGCAAGGACGCGCTGATCCTGCCATGCCTGGGCCGCACCGACATCGACATCCAGGCCGAAGGTCCGCAAGCCGTGACCGTTGAAGACTCATTCAGCATGGTCCACGCCTCCAACGGCCAACTGCAGCCGCTGTCGAAACAGATGAAATCCGAGCCTGCGATTCTAGCGGGCATTGCCGCCGCCACCCTGGGCAGCAAGCCGGTGGACTGGAACTGGCTGGTGGCCGATTACGACCGTATTCGCGACCTGATCGCCGACACCATTCCGGGCTTCAAGGACTTCAACGAGCGCCTGAAAAACCCGGGCGGTTTCTACCTGGGCAACTCGGCTGGCGCCCGTCGCTGGAACACCCCGTCGGGCCGCGCCAACTTCCGCCCGAACATCCTGCCCAAGGACCTGGTGCACGAACGCACCCGCAACACCGGGCAATTGCCGGACCTGATCATGCAGTCGATGCGCTCCCACGATCAGTACAACACCACCATCTATGGCCTGGACGACCGCTATCGTGGGGTCAAGGGCCAGCGGGATGTGTTGTTCGTCAACGAAGCCGACATCATCCGCCTGGGCTTCAAGCCGGGGCAGAAGGCTGACATCGTGTCGATCTGGGACGACGGCCGTGAGCGTCGGGTGAAGGGCTTTACCTTGCTGGCATTTGATATTCCGGCGGGGCAGGCTGCGGCTTATTACCCGGAAGTGAATCCGCTGGTGCCGCTGGAAAGCACGGGGGATGGCAGCCATACGCCAACGTCGAAGTTTGTAGCGATCCGCCTGGAAGCAGCGAGTGCAACCGGCTTGATCATGGCGAAGTCGGCCTAAGCGACACCTCATTGTGGCGAGGGAGCTTGCTCCCTCGCCACAGACAGCACCCGAGTTTCTTACGGGCACAAAAAAGGCCGCTTTTGCATAAAAGCGGCCGTTCCGAAGTAACTAAAGACTCGCAAAACTCACTTAAGTTCCCTATACAAAACAGCAACTTAGAGAATTGTATACAACCCATACCACTGGTCGGGTTTCGATTGTCACCGTCTCGATACAACCTCAGGATCGCGCCGTCATCCTCTTGAGGTTCCTCTATGAAGTTCTCCTCGATTCTCTTGTTGTCCCTTGGCCTGGTCAGTGGCGCAGCCATGGCCGGTGGCACCACCGAAGCCGGTGTGGGCGGCGCATTGGGCGGGGTTCTAGGTTCTGTCGTAGGTCAGCAGTTGGGCGGTAACACTGGTTCAGCCATCGGTGCGGCTCTTGGCGGCGCAGGCGGCAGTGCGGTGGGCGCAGACAAGCGCAGCCGCGGTGAAGCAGCCATTGGCGGCGCATTGGGCGCGGCCGGCGGCAACGTGGTGGGTCGCAGTGTCGGCGGCAGCACCGGCAGCCTGATCGGCGCAGCAGCCGGCGGTGGCGCCGGTGGCGCACTGGGCAACTACATGGGCAACAAGAGCGATGACGATGATCGTCGTTACCGTGGGCGTGATAACCGCCGCTATGACCGCGACGACCATCGCGGGCGCGGCCATGCTTATGGGCATCGCAAAAACAAGCATCACTATCGCCACCACCGGTAACGCGCGAATCGAAAGAACAACGCGGGTTTAATGTGGGAGCGGCGGTGCGACGATTCGACTTGCTCGCGAAGGCGGTGGATCAGTCGCCGGATGTATTGGCTGATACAACGCCTTCGCGAGCAAGTCGAATCGTCGCACCGCCGCTCCCACATTGGATTTTCATTGCTTCGCAGATCGTATTCAGATCACCAATCGCTGTAACGCCTCGCGCAACATCCCCGGGATCGTCACCGGCTGGTTCGACGCCCGATCCACAAACACATGCACAAACCTCCCCGCAGCACAGGCATCTTCTTCTCCCGCCTTGAACACCGCCAACTCATACTGCACCGAACTGTTGCCCAACTTGCCCACCCGCAGGCCGATCTCGATGCGGTCCGGAAAGGCAATCGAGGCGAAGTAGTCGCACGCCGAACTCACCACAAACCCAACCACTTCGCCGTCATGAATATCCAACCCGCCCTGCTCGATCAGGTAGGTATTCACCGCGGTGTCGAAGAAGCTGTAGTAGGTGACGTTATTCACATGGCCATATACATCGTTGTCGTGCCAGCGCGTGATGATCGGCTGGAAGTGGCGGTAATCGGCGCGTTGTGGCATGGCGTTGGTCATCGGTAAAACCCGGGCAGGAGGAGGCTCTCTTGATACTGGGTTCAAGCACTACCCGCAAGCCTAGGTTGGGCTTTGCTCAATCGTTTGCTGGACGCACGCCATACGCTTGAGCGCTTGATCCGTCTCGGCCGATTGCTGCAGGCACTGGCGATAGGCGGTGATATAGGTCTCGACTGCAGCGCTGGCCTGCTGCGGCGTGACCCGCGCCAGATACTCCACGAACGAACGCCGGCCGATCTGGAAGTGTTGGTAATCCAGCGGAAAATCCCAATAACCACCCCAGGTCAAAAAGCCGTGTTCGGCGAACAGGTCAATCACCTCTTCTGCCCGGCCAGGGCGCGCCGGCTTGCCGGGGCGGGCATCCAGGCGGTTAACGGCAGTCGCGGTACTTGCCCTGGGCTCAACAGTGGCCTGGCCGGTGAATTCACCTCGCGGGTTACGCCCGAACAAAACGAATGGGTTTTGCAGAGGGTTAAGGTCAATTGCGGCGCCGTAGGCGTGCAGCGACCACCCCGAAGCGCCACTGACCTGGCGCCCATTAAAACCACTGGTATTGTTGCGGGCCATCGAGACCTTGTCGTTGCCTCGATAGGTTTCCAGCCTGACCGCCTGATGCACCGGGAACCGACGTTGCAGCAACTGCCTGAAGATCTCCTCCACATGGGGTGCGATGGCATCCAGCACCACGAGCTGCCCGTTGTTATGCAGCACTCCGCCAAAGTCCACATAGCTGAACGTCACCCGCGCCAGGCGTGCGCAGGGCAATGGATTGGCGGCGGTGATGGTGTTGCGAAGCTGCATCTGCCGACAGTCATTCACGCTCAACGGGATGACCGAGGCCAGCGTGCCTTGTGCGACCAGCAACCCGGCGAACAGCAAGACGCCGGGGACAACACCACGAGAAAAACCAAAAGCCATGGGCAATTCCTTTGCAGAAGAAGTGAAGCGTCAAACCTTCTCACCTGCGGGCACGGTCCGGCTGTCGGCGGCGTCTGCCACTGGAAGGGAAAGCGCGACCCTCCAGACCGGAAATCAGAGTGCCTCCAACCCTGCCTCCGCCCATTCACGAACCTCTGCATAGGGATACTCCTCCAGTACCGCGAAACCTGGAATCCCTCGTGCCTTCAGCTTGGTAAACAACGGCACGCTGAGACCGCATAAAAACCGTGTCAGCCGCTCCGCGCTCGGCAAGTCGCCGCTGTATTCATGGTGGCTGTGGATAAATTCACCGCACAGCGCGAAAAAGTTTTTATCCACAAGCGGCGGCAAGCTCGGCGGCGCCGGCAAGTGGGCGACGTTACCGTGGCACACCGAGCAGTGCCCGCACTGCCGGGGCGCGTTTTCATCGCCGAAATAGTGCGCCAGGCGGTAACCCAGGCACTCCTGTGTCGCGAACAGATCCAGCATGGCGTGAATTCGCGCCACCTCCGTCACCTCATGCTGCTTGAAGCCTGTGTATAACTCCGTGCTCAGCGCCGGTGGATCGAAGTCGGTATTCAGCAGGGCGTAAACCTCGGTCATCTGCCGGCTTTCCATCTCGATCAGGCCTTGTTCCTGAAAGTAATCCAGGGCCTTCACCACCCGGCTGCGCTCGGCCTGGTGCTGTTGATACAGCGCGTCGAAGTCCACCGTCGCCCAGGTTTTCGCCCGTTTGCAGACCTGGATAATCGCTGCGACAAACTGCTGCCGCTCGCCGGTAAAACACGCCAGCAATGCCTCTGGTTCAATCAAATACTTGAAGCGGTATTCGGCATAAAACGCGTAGCGTGGCGCGATCACACCCTTGAGTTCAAGCTGCACGAGCAAGGTCTTCAGCGGTAGTTCACGGATGTTGCTGTGGTCCGACAGTGACCGGAGCATAAACTCCCACTGTCCATCGGCACGGACCGCCTGTATTTCCTCCAGGACTCGGCGAATACCTTCCTGTTCCGGCGTATCGCCGTACACAAAGTTTTCCAGGATATTCAGGCTGTCGCGGTTGGCCAGAACCAGACACTCAGACGGCTGCCCGTCACGCCCGGCACGGCCGATTTCCTGGCTGTAGTTCTCGATGGATTTGGGCAGGTCGAAGTGCACCACGTTGCGGATATCGCTTTTGTCGATGCCCATGCCGAAGGCAATGGTGGCGACGATGCAGTTGGACTGCCCGCCCATGAATCGCTTCTGAATGGCTTCCCGCTTATCGTGAGCCAGGCCCGCGTGATAAGCCTCGGCCTGGATTCCATTGCGATTCAAATGCTCGGCAATCTGCTCCGCGGTTTTTTGCAGCGTGACGTAGACGATGCTTGGCTGATTGGCTCGCTCCTGCATCCACGTCACCAGCCGTCGTCGCTTGTCCTGGCCACTGACGGGCTCAACCAGCAGGTTGAGGTTGGAGCGGTAGAAGCCGGTGGTGATCACATCGTCAGGTGCAATGGCGAACTTGGCCTGCATGTCGGCGATCACCTTGGGCGTCGCCGTGGCGGTCAGCAGCAGCGCCTGGGGGATGCGGAACTGGCGTTGGTAATCCGGCAGCTTCAGGTAGTCCGGGCGAAAGTTATGGCCCCATTCGGAAATGCAGTGAGCCTCATCCACCACCAGCAGCGAGATCGGCACGCTTTGCAGGAAGTTGCGAAAGCGCTCGTTCTTCAAGCGCTCCACGGAAACCATCAGGATCTTCAGCTCGCCCGAACGCGCCCGGGCCATGACGTCATTGGCATCATCGCGGCTCTGGGCCGAGTCGATGCTGCCCGCCGAGATACCGTGGCGCTGCAGGAAACCCAACTGGTCCTGCATCAGCGCCAGCAACGGCGACACCACCAGCGTCAGGTGCGGCAGCAACACGGCGGAAAGTTGATAACACAGGGACTTGCCGGAACCGGTGGGAAAAATCGCCGCCGCCGAACGGCCGGCCAGCACGGCACTGACCACCGCCTCCTGACCCAAACGAAACTGTGGATAACCAAAGACCTGTTGGAGGGTGTTGTGCATAAGCTGTCACTCCATTGACCGCTGAACGAGCCCAAAACATAGACCAGCGCATTCAGCGAATCGAGAAAGGTCGCAAGGAAAAAAGAGTCTGGATGATACACAGCCTGGGAAGTGGAGTAGGCACCCGTAAGAATCGTTCCAACCTTACGCGGGACGCATCTCGAAACTCATTGCGCTACAATCAACCTTCGCACCGAGAGGACGCTGTCATGGCCGAACTGACGTTTGAGCAAAAGCAGGATCACTACGACAAGATCCGTCGTTCCAACTACCTGGCCAGCCTGCGCCTGGAAGGGTTCGACACCCAGCCCGCCGACGTCGACAAACCCCTGCCGACCCGCGAAGCCGTCCTCGCCAAGTACCGCAACACCCCACGCTGATGCTCGACAAATATGGCGTGGGCCAGGACCCGTACTGCTACCCCGGTAGCAGCGTCCTGCGTAACCGCCTCGATTTGTTCGACGAAGAACGCCTGCACCAGGCCGAGCGGGAACTGTCTGAAATCGCTGTCGGCAGCCTTCCGCTGTATCCCCCGCCCTACGACCTGGAACGCCTGCAACACATCCACCGCACCCTGTTCGCAGACATTTACGAATGGGCCGGGGAACTGCGTACGGTCAACATCCAGAAAGGCGACACGCTGTTCTGCACACCGGAGCGCATCCCGCCTGAGGCGAGCAAGATCATCCAGCACATGGCGCAGGCGAACTGGTTTGTCGGGGTGACGCAGGCGGAGTTGGTGACGCAAATTGCCGAGGCCTATGGCGACCTCAACGTGATCCACCCGTTTCGCGAAGGGAATGGCCGGGCGCAGCGGATTCTGTTCGAGCAGATCATCGTGAATGCCGGGTTTTCGGTGAATTGGTGGCTGGTGAAGAATGCGGCGTGGATACCGGCGAACATCGATGCGGTGGCGTGTGATTATCGGGGGTTGGAGGCGATTTTCGAGCGGTGTATCAGCACCCCGCGCTAGCCCCGATCGTTCCCTACGCTCCGCGTGGGAATGCCGCCAGGGACGCTCCGCGTCCCGTCATCCGCGCACGACCCAAGCCATGAACACTGGTGACGCGGAGCGTCACGGGATGCATTCCCACGCGGAGCGTGGGAACGATCAGTATCCGTTAAAGCTGGTAACGATCTGTTTATTGCTCTCGCCCCACACTCCCGCCAAGGTTCGCCCCGTCGTTGCAAATTCAGCGACCGGGTTTGGTCACTCGAAAACAGCACACATAAGTGCCATCACTTGTCTGGCGGACGTCTATCGTCCTCTCAGCGCAATGTTATGGCGGCTGTGTGTGGGACGTCCTCGGACGTGCCGGATTGCTGTTTCCGGTTGGCCAACCTGCGCACAGTCCGCCACCCATCGTTTGGCCACGGTGACGACGGTTACTTAACAGCAAACCGAGTACCTTCAAATGCAAACACCTGAAGCGAAAAACCGCTACCTTCCACTTGGCACCAACTTCACCGATACCCACCCCCTGCTCATCGACACCGAAGCCGCCGCCGAAGATATCCAGTCCGCAGCCCACCAACGCATCCGCGCCGCAGCCGATCTCCTGGAAACCTTCTCCTGCCTGACCTTCGAACAGGCCGACCTCAAAGATATTTCGCATATCACCAACGCCCTGTATCTGCTCGTCCAGGACGGTTGCGATCTACTGGAAGTCGCCCAAACCGGCATGATGCGACTCACCACCACCGACGCCGTAAAGCGAACACCACCTGAGCAGCCACACAGCTAAAAATGTGGGAGCTGGCTTGCCTGCGATAGCGGAGTGTCAGACAACACCTTTACCACTGAAACACCGCCATCGCGGGCAAGCCCGGCTCCCACATTTGACCTGTTTCGTTTGAAGGATCACGGTTCGATCGATAAAGTCAGTCGCCCTGCCCACTCACGCGTAACCACCATGAACCTGGCCCCCAACTTTCCTGAAGACTTTGCCATGCAACAGCTCTTGCAACTGCTGCATGAAGAAATTGGCCTGCCTGAACATAAGACGCTGCGCCTTGAAACGGCCATCAACCTGGACCTGGGTTGCGACGGCGCCGAAGCCAATCAATTGATGGAAGCGCTGGAGCAAGGCTTCGCTGTCGACTTGAACGACTACGACGCTTATCGTTACTTCCAACCTCCCGCCTTCGACGTCTTCCTGAAACACCGTGCCAAAGGCCGCGGCGACAAAATCCCGCTGACCATCGGCATGCTATACCTCGCGATCAAGACCCAACGCTGGGACACCCAAACCCTGGAAAACCTGAGCGAACACAAACCCCAAACACGCTGAAGATCAACTGTGGGAGCCGGGCTTGCCCGCGATGAGGCCCGGACAGTCAGCACACCTATAAGCCAATACACCGCAGCCTTCAAAAAATAACAAGGACCTTACATGGACGTACTAATGGGCCTGCTGGCCGCCCTGCTCTGGGGCGGCACGGACTTCCTCGTGGGCCTCAACGCCCGAGCTGTCGGCGTCAAACGCGCGGTGTACTTCGGCCAGGCGCTGGGCTTCCTGATCATGACCCTGCTGCTGGTCATATTCCCGGCCTTCCTCGTCAAATCCCTCGCGGCGCCTTTGAGTGTCTGGCTCCTGGGAGCCGCAGCAGCCCTGCTGACCGTCTCCGGCGCCCTTGCGCTGTCCAAGGCCTTCTCGCTGGGCAAAGCGGCCATTGTCGCGCCGCTGGTGACGTCCTACGGTGTCGTGACCACTTTGCTGTCATGGGCCAGCGGCGAACACATCAGCCTGATCCACCTCGGCTGCATCGCTCTCTGCGTAATTGGCGTGATCCTGTCCAGCATTCACAAGGACAATGGCGTCCCTCACAACAGTTCCAGCCGCTCAATCGCCTACGCGATGCTCGCAGCGTTGCTCTACGGCACAAGCTTTTGGGTGCAGGGCCGCTACACCCTGCCGACGCTTGGCCCGGTCACGATGCTTTGGCTTGGGTATTTGGTTGGCCTGTGCGTCCTGGTGTTGATGGTGCTTAAGATCAAAGACGGCCTGAAAATCCCACCGCTGAAAAACTGCGCAACGCTGACCAGCGCGAGCCTGATGAACCTGGGTGGGTTCTCGGCGTTCTCGTGGGGCGCAATGGCGGGGTCGGTTTCCGTGGTGACGGTGATCAGCACCCTGTCCGGTGGGATCGCCGCGATTCTGGGGTTTGTGTTTTTCAAGGAGCGGCTGTCAGCGGTGCAAGTGACCGGTGTGGTGCTGGTGTTAGTGGGAGCCGTGGTTCTGCACCTCGTCGACTGATCCTTCGCCCACAAAAAAGCCGCCCACTAGGGGCGGCTTTTTCACAACGGCCGAATCTTACAACTTCGGACCCGCAGCCTTGATCGCATCGCTCACTTCAAACTTCTTGAAGTTCTCGATGAACAGACCCGCCAGCGCTTTCGCCGCTTCATCGTAGGCAGCCTTGTCAGCCCAGGTGTTACGTGGGTTCAACAGGCCAGTCTCGACGCCCGGTACGGCCAATGGCACGTCCAGGTTGATGGTATCCAGGTGCTCGGTCTCGGCACCAATCAACGCACCGCTCTGGATCGCTGCAATCACGCCACGGGTGGTCGGGATGTTGAAGCGCTTGCCAACGCCGTAGCCGCCGCCGGTCCAGCCGGTGTTGACCAGGTAGACCTTGGAGCCGAAGCCGCGCACGCGCTTGATCAGCAGTTCTGCGTATTCACCAGCCGGGCGTGGGAAGAATGGCGCGCCGAAGCAGGTGGAGAAGGTCGACTTGATGCCGCCGCCCGAACCCATTTCGGTCGAGCCCACCAGAGCGGTGTAGCCGGACAGGAAGTGGTACGCCGCTTGTTCTTCGCTGAGGATCGACACGGGCGGCAGTACGCCGGTCAGGTCGCAGGTCAGGAAGATCACAGCGTTTGGCTCGCCACCGAGGTTTTTCTCGGAACGCTTGGCCACGTGCTCCAGCGGGTAGGCGGCGCGGCTGTTCTGGGTCAGGCTGACGTTGGTGTAGTCGGCGTGCTTGGCATCGTCGATCACCACGTTTTCGAGCACGGTGCCGTGCTTGATGGCTTTCCAGATCACCGGCTCGTTCTTCTCGGACAGGTCGATGCACTTGGCATAGCAACCGCCTTCGATGTTGAACACCACACCTTCGCCCCAGCCGTGTTCGTCGTCGCCGATCAGGTAGCGGCTTTCGTCGGCGGACAGGGTGGTTTTACCGGTGCCCGACAGACCGAAGAACAGGGTCACGTCGCCGGCTTCGCCGATGTTGGCGGCGCAGTGCATCGGCAGCACGTCGGAGGCCGGCAGCAGGAAGTTCTGCACCGAGAACATGGCTTTTTTCATCTCACCGGCGTAACGCATGCCGGCGATCAGGACTTTTTTCTGGGCGAAGTTGAGGATCACGCAACCGTCGGAGTTGGTGCCGTCACGCTCTGGCACGCATTCGAAGTTGGCCACGTTGAGCACTTGCCACTCTTCACGACCGGCCGGGTTGTACTGGGCCGGGTTGATGAACAGGCAACGACCGAACAGGTTCTGCCAGGCAGTCTGGGTGGTCATTTTCACGGCCAGGTAGTGGTCTTCTGCAGCCCCTACGTGAACGTGGGAAACGAAATGCTCTTGCGCGTTGTTGAATGCCTCAACGCGAGCCCACAGGGCATCGAACTTGTCGGCCGGGAACTTGCGGTTGATCGGGCCCCAGGCAATGGCAGCCTGGGTGGAAGGCTCTTCAACGATGAAGCGGTCGACTGGCGAACGGCCGGTACGGTGACCGGTTTCTACGACCAGCGCACCGGTATCGGCAAGCACGCCTTCACCGCGCTGCAGGGCTTCTTTGACCAGATCGTCAACACTCAGATCGGTGTATACGGCGTTATTGGCTTGCGTCATGAGGTTCCCCGTCGGCCAGTGGCCGAGTGCTCCAAACGTTTTGTAGTAGAAAGTTGCGCACTACTACCGCGAAAAAAGTGGGCCGGATTATGCCAGAAAAGCCCAAAAAGAGTAGGGCCCTCCGGTCAGAACGGCGGAAATCCGGCGTTTGTCAGGTGATTTACCTGTGCTTAAACGTTTTAGTGGCGGGTGCCTGAAGGGGTGTCTACGCCCGCGCCGGCGAATAATTGAGCAATATCGGCGGCGTCGAACAGGTAGCGCTGGTTACAGAACTGGCAGTCGATCTCGATGTTGCCACCGTGTTCCACCACCAGGTCCTGCGCATCTTCCAGGCCCAGGCTGACCAGGGCCGTGGCCGAGCGTTCGCGGGAGCAGCTGCAGTGGAAGCGCAGGGACTGCACGTCGAACAGGCGCACGGCCTCTTCGTGGTAGAGGCGGTGCAGGATGGTTTCGTTATCCAGGCCCAGCAACTCTTCGGCTTTCAGGGTGCCGGCCAGGGCGGTGATGTGGGCCCAGCTGTCGGCGCGGTCTTCTTCGTCCTTGATGCGGTCGGCCGGCAGTTGTTGCAGCAGCAGGCCACGGGCGCGCTTGCCGTCGGCGTTGAGCCAGAAGCGGGTGCCCACTTGCTGGGACATCACGAAATAATTGGTGAAGCAGTCGGACAGGGTTTCGCCGTCGAGGTCGACGATACCCTGGTAACGCTGGCCTACCGTCGGGTCGACGGTCAGGGCCAGCACGCCGTCTGGCATCAGGTCAGCCAGGGTCGCATCGGCGGCGATGCGGTCCGCGTCGTAGCGGGCCAGCCCACGGATTTCGCGCTCGCTGGAGCATTCGATCATCAGCAGCGGGATCGGGCCTTCGGAACGGGCCTGCAGGATCAGCAAGCCATCGAACTTCAGGGTGCCCACCAGCAGCGAGGCAGCCGCCATCAGTTCGCCGAGCAATTGCGCGACCGGCTCCGGATAGGGGTGCTTGGCGAGGACTTCGGCATAGCTGCGCTCCAGGGCGACCAGTTCGCCGCGGGCGTCGCTGTCGTCGAAGATGAAGCGTTGGGTGAAGTCGGTATCCGGTAGATCAGTCATAGGTCTGGGTATCTGAATTGATGACAAAAAGATGACAAGGTTTATAGAATTACACGCTTTAGCACCGTTTTGGTGCGGCCTTCTGCGGGAAAACGAAGCGCTTTAAAGCAAAGAGGAAACAGTTTATGAACAATCCGGGTTTGTTCCAAGCCAGGTGGGACCTCGGGCGATTGGCCCTGTGTAATTTACTCGCTGTGGGGCTGCTGTGTTTTTGGCTCTGGCCGGCGGGCCAGGCGCTCTGCACGGTTTTCGACGAGTGGCTGTTTCATCTGCTCAATGACCCGCTGGCAAGCAGCTCGGCGTGGCTGCATGTGTGGGCGGTGGCCAGTTTGCGGCCGTTTGACGCGGTGGTCGGGGTGATTCTGCTGACGCTGTTGGTCCGTGGCGACTGGGTGTTCAAGGCGATTGAAGTGCGCCAGGCGTTTTTCGGCTTCCTGGGCATTCTGCTGCTGTTGCTGTTTATCCGCATGCTGTTTTCCAAGCTGGCGGCGCAAATGGGCTGGCAACACCATAGCCCGTCGATGGTGATCAGCGGCGCGATTCAGATGAGCGACTATTTCCCAGGCCTGGAGAAGACATGGGAGTTGAAGGACCGCTCCAGCCAGAGCTTCCCGGGGGATCATGCATCGGTATTGTTGATCTGGGGGATGTTCATGACCGTGTTTGCCAAGCGGATCGGGCAGGTGCTGGTGATCTGGGGCTTGGCGCTGCTGTTCATGATGCCGCGGCTGGTAGCCGGTGCGCATTGGGGGCAGGACGATTATATCGGTGGGGTGTTGCTGGCGCTGTTGGCGTTGGGCTGGGGTTACTACACGCCCTTTGCAGCGAAGGTTTCGCGGGGGCTGGTGCGAGTGACGGGCCCGGTGTTTGAGTTGTTTCGGCGAGTACCGCTGGTTAAGCGCTTGAGCGTGATTCGCAGCGTTTGAGTTGAAATAGCAGGAGCCGACCTGGCTCCTGCGGTCTGCCGATTAATCATCATTGCCACTGCCGCGAAACTTGAACAGGTCGCGCCGCTGTTTCTTGCTTGGCTTGCCGTCGGTGGTCATGCCCAGGGACCCCGCCTTGCGCATGGCCGCCGCGTTTTCGCGCTTGGCGATGCTGGCTTCGGTCTCGGTATACAACGCCTGCGCCTCGGGAGCGCCCCTTCGCACAATTGAAAGCGCCTGGACCACGACGGTTCGTTCATCAAACCCGGCACGGATCTGGAACTCATCGCCGATGCGTGGCTCCTTGCCGGGCTTGCAACGCTCGCCGCGCCAATGCACCTTGCCACTCTCGATCGCCGCCTTGGCCAAGGCACGGGTCTTGAAGAAACGCGCCGCCCACAACCACTTGTCCAAACGGACTTTTTCTTCCTCTTCCTGCTTCTGAGCCACTTGAATTCCTCGCTCTGAAAAATGTCGCAACTTTACCGTTGAAACCCTTCAACGCATAAACCCTTGAGCTCACCTAAGATACGCCAGGTAGCATCCTGTTTTCGCGAGGTTAACGTGTGACCGACTTTCCCATTTCACTGACCTCGCCCAAACAAGCCTGTGCGGGCTGCCAGCAAAGTGAGCCGCTGGGCTTTGAGTTCGCCTTTGCGTATCAGCCTATCGTGGACCTGCGTGACCAGTCGGTCTTTGCCCATGAAGCCTTGGTGCGCGGCGTCAACGGTGAGGGCGCGTTGACGGTGCTGGATCAGGTCAACGACAGCAATCGCTACCGTTTCGACCAGCAATGCCGCACCCGCGCGATCGCCACCGCTTCGACACTCAACATGCAGACGCACCTTTCAATCAACTTCATGCCCAACGCGGTCTATCGACCAGAACTGTGCATCCGCAGCACCCTGGAGGCGGCCCGGGCGCATAATTTTCCGTTGGATCGGCTGATTTTCGAGACCCTGGAAAGCGAGCATGTAGATAACTATCGCCATTTGACGAATATTCTGCGTGAATACCGCGAATTCGGCTTCAAGACCGCCATCGACGATTTCGGGGCGGGCTATTCGGGGCTGAATCTGCTGGCCGATTTCCAACCTGACCTGATCAAACTCGACATGGCGCTGATCCGCGATGTCGACCGTGATCGTGTCCGTCAGGTGATCGTCCGGGGGATTGTCACAATCTGTGAGCAGTTGGGCGTTACTGTCATCGCCGAGGGCATCGAAAGTGCCGGCGAGCGGGATTTTCTCGCCGACTGTGGAATATTTCTGATGCAGGGCTACTGGTTCGCCAAGCCTGCATTCAAAGCCCTGGCCGAGGTATCACCCGCCGCCTGGGCGAATTAATTGCCGGTTATTCATATTGAAGACATTTGACCATTTGACCGTTGTGGGTCTGCGTGAGTGGGTGGCACTTCCCGACTTGGGAGTGGCAGGCCTGCGCGCCAAGATCGACACCGGCGCCAGTACCTCAAGCCTGCATGCCACCGAGATCGAGCCATTTGAGCGCGACGGTGCAAAGTGGGTGCGCTTCACCGCGCACCTGGGCAGCGTGGTGCAACTGCGTCACCGGCGCTGCGAAGCACCGCTGGTGGCGATGAAAACCATTAAAAGCTCCAACGGCCAGGCCCAGGTGCGGTATGTGATCAGCACCACCCTGGCCCTGGGCGATCGGGTATGGCGGGTGGAATTCACCCTCGCCTGCCGCAAGGCCATGCGTTACCGCCTGTTGCTGGGCTCCAAGGCCCTGATTGACGGCCAACTGGTGGTCAGTCCCGGCGTCAAATACGTTCAAGACAAGCCGGTGTTCCCGGTCTCTACTACCTCTGCCACAGGTGCTGCATGAAGATCGCTGTGCTGTCGCGTAACCCGCGTCTGTATTCCACCCGTCGCCTGGTCGAGGCCGGCACCGAACGTGGCCATGAGATGGTGGTGATCGATACGTTGCGCGCCTATATGAACATTGCCAGTCATAAGCCGCAGATCCACTACCGGGGCAAACCGCTGGAAGGCTTCGATGCGGTGATCCCGCGTATCGGTGCTTCCGTGACGTTCTATGGCTGCGCGGTACTGCGCCAGTTTGAAATGATGGGGGTGTCTCCCCTCAATGAATCGGTGGCTATCGCCCGTTCGCGGGACAAGCTGCGCTCGCTGCAGTTGCTGTCGCGCCGTGGCATTGGCTTGCCGGTCACCGGCTTTGCGCACTCCCCGGATGACATTCCCGACCTGATCGAGATGGTCAACGGCGCGCCGCTGGTGATCAAGGTGCTGGAAGGCACCCAGGGCATCGGCGTGGTGCTGTGTGAAACCGCGACTGCGGCCGAGTCGGTGATCGAGGCGTTCATGGGCCTCAAGCAGAACATCATGGTGCAGGAGTACATCAAGGAAGCCGGCGGTGCGGATATCCGCTGCTTCGTGGTGGGCGACAAGGTGATTGCCGCGATGAAGCGCCAGGCCAAGCCGGGTGAGTTTCGGTCCAACCTGCACCGTGGCGGCAGTGCCAGCCTGATCAAGATCACCCCGGAAGAACGCATGACCGCACTGCGGGCAGCCAAGGTCATGGGGTTGAGCGTGGCGGGTGTGGATATATTGCGCTCCAACCACGGGCCGCTGGTGATGGAGGTGAACTCGTCACCGGGCCTGGAAGGAATTGAGACCACCACCGGCAAGGATGTGGCGGGGATCATCATTCAGCATCTGGAGAAGAGTGGTGGGCCGAATATGACGCGCACCAAAGGCAAGGGCTGAATACACCCGACCTATAAAGCACCGCAAAACCAGTGTGGGAGCGGGCTTGCTCGCGAAGGCAGTGGATCAGTCGACATTTCTATGGACTGACCCACCGCCTTCGCGAGCAAGCCCGCTCTCACATTTAGACCGCGTCCCTGGGCAACATCAGCCCCAACGGCAAGCGCACTCGCGCTTCCAGGCCGCCATCCGGCCGGTTGCGCAATTCGACATTGCCGCCATGCATTGAAGCAATCCGCCGCACAATCGCCAGCCCCAGGCCCGTGCCTTTGCCACCCCGGGCACGGTCGCCGCGGGTGAACGGGTTGAAGATACCTTCCAGTTCCGCCGGATCGATACCGGCCCCACGGTCCATGACACTCAGCACCACGTAAGGCGCACTGGTATCCCCGGAAACGTAGGCTGCTACTTCCACATCGGAACCAGCGTGATGCAGCGCGTTACCAATCAGGTTATTCAGCAGGCGCTTCATCGAAACCCGACGCAACGCGAACGGCTGGATCGGTTCCAGGCGCATCCGCACCTGCTCGCCGTTCTGGTTGTAGGGCGCCACCACCTCACGTACCAGGTCCGTCAGGTCGACCTCTTCCACCACCTCGTCCCGGCCATCGCGGATAAACGCCAGGAACTGGTCGAGAATCGCGTCCATGTCCTCGATGTCTCGAACCATGTCGTCGGTAAGGTCGGTGTGGTTACCCATCAGTTCCAGGGAAAGCCGCAGACGCGTCAGCGGCGTGCGCAGGTCATGGGACACCCCCGCCAGCATCAGCTCGCGCTCGCGCCCCGCCTGTTCGACATCCTCGGCCATCTGGTTGAACGCGCTGTACACCTCGGTCATTTCACTCGGCGTATCGCTGATGGGCAGGCGCACACTGCGGCCCTGGCCCAGCTGGCGTGCGGCAAACACCAGGCGCTTGAGCGGCTGGTTGAGCTGGCGCACGAAAATCCAGGCAGACGCGGTGGAAAGCAAGCCAATCGCCAGGAACCAGCCCAGCACGTTCCAGATCTTCTGCCCCCGCAAGGGATGCGGATACAGCGGCACTTTCAGCCAGTCCTCCCCCAGGCTCGGCGCTCGTACCCACAGCGCCGGCGACACATGCATGCGCAGCCGCACCTCGGTGTCTTCACCCAGTTCGGCCTGCATCTGGCGCTGGTAGATTTCGCTGTAGGGCCAATGTTGCTCGCCCTCGGGCACGCCCGCGCCCGCGACCCGGACCAGGGTAGCGGCCTTGGCGATCTTCTCGCGGTTCTCGGGGTCTGCGGCCCAATAGGCGCGCAAGGTCAGCGCGACACCGTGGCTGTACTGCCGGTCCACCAGCACGTCTTCGTTCATCAACAGATAAACCAGTGTCAGGGCCTTGGAAAACAGTACGACGATGAGCACCAGCCAAAGGGTGCGTGAGAAGAAACTCTGCGGGAACCACAACGGGGTTTTCATAAAAGACAGCTGGACACCTTGCAGGAGCGAGCCAAGCTCGCAGAATTGCAAACGCCGGGCAACCGGCTGACTCTTATCGAGTCATCACCGGCACGCCCGCCTCTGCAAATCATCGGTCACTTGGTTGCAGTGCCATCCGGCACAAACACGTAACCCACACCCCACACCGTCTGGATATAACGCGGCTTGGATGGATCGGGCTCGATCATCCGGCGCAGACGGGAGATCTGTACGTCGATAGAGCGCTCGAGGGCGTCCCACTCGCGGCCACGGGCCAGGTTCATCAGCTTGTCGCGGGTCAGCGGCTGGCGAGCGTTCATCACCAGTGCCTTGAGCACGGCGAATTCGCCGGTGGTCAGCATGTGCACTTCATCGCCACGCTTGAGCTCACGGGTGGCCAGCGACAACTCGTAGTCGCCGAAGGTCACGCTTTCGTCTTCGCTGCCTGGAGCGCCCGGTACCGGGGCGGCCTGGCGACGCAGTACGGCCTTGACCCGTGCCATCAGCTCGTCCGGGTTGAACGGCTTGGCCAGGTAGTCGTCGGCGCCCAGTTCCAGGCCCTTGATGCGGCTCAGCTCATCGCCCTTGGCGGTCAGCATGATGATCGGGATCTGATTGTTGGCACCGCGCAGGCGTTTGCAGGCGGTCAGGCCGTCTTCGCCGGGCAGCATCAGGTCCAGCACCACCAGGTTGAAGACTTCACGTCCCAACAGGCGGTCCATCTGTTCGGTGTTTGGCACCGCGCGGGCACGGTAGCCCTTGGAGTTGAAGAAACGCTCCAGCAGGCTGCTCAGCCCCGGATCGTCATCAACGATGAGAATTTTTTCGCCTTCAGCAGTTTGTGCAGTGCTGCTCATTAGATGCTCCTCTTATCTCGGCGCGCATTATGGCGTAGCTGCCGTTATACGCACCGTGTGCATTGTTAGCAGATTTTTCCTCTACCGCCAGCGAACCCGCGCCCTACAACCTTGGCGGCAATCCCCCCAAGGGCAGAACGCTGGTTATAATGCGGCGCCTTTGTGCAGGGCAACGTCAGTTCGTTACCGTTTACTGCCAGGGGATTTTTTTCACCCGCTTGTAGTGATTTTTTCGATTTCGAGGGTCAATAGGCTGCCTCTTGACCCAGGCAGCGGCGCCAGACGGGCCGCTCAACCAGCCTCGCGAGCCTTGTTTTCCGGGCCTGCGAGCCTGCTTTCAGAATTTCAGGTGGTTTTATGGACAGCATCAACAGCCGCATCGCCGAGGAACTCGGCGTACGCCCACAACAGGTCGAAGCGGCCGTCGCTCTACTGGATGAAGGCTCCACAGTGCCCTTCATCGCCCGTTACCGTAAAGAAGTCACCGGCAGCCTCGATGATATCCAGTTGCGGCATCTGGAAGAGCGCCTGCGCTACCTGCGAGAACTCGACGAACGGCGTATCAGCATCCTCGCCAGCATTGAAGAGCAAGGCAAGCTGACCCCGCAGCTGGAACGCGACATCAAGCTCGCCGACACCAAGACCCGCCTCGAAGACTTGTACCTGCCGTACAAGCAGAAGCGCCGCACCAAGGGCCAGATCGCCCTGGAAGCCGGCCTCGGCGAGCTGGCCGACGGTCTGTTCAACGACCCGTCCCTGGCCCCGGAAACCGAAGCTGCACGCTTTGTCGATGCCGAAAAAGGCGTGGCCGACGTCAAGGCCGCCCTCGAAGGCGCCAAGTACATCCTCATGGAGCGCTTCGCCGAAGACGCCAACCTGCTGGAAAAACTGCGCAACTACCTGAAGCAGGAAGCCACCCTCAGTGCCCGCGTAATCGCCGGCAAGGAAGAGGAAGGCGCCAAGTTCCGCGATTACTTCGAACACGACGAGCCGCTGAAAAGCATGCCGTCCCACCGTGCACTGGCGATTTTCCGCGGCCGCAACGAAGGCATCCTGAGCTCCGCGCTGAAAGTCGGCGACGAGCTGCCGGGCACCATGCACCCGTGCGAAGGCATGATCGGTCAACAGTTCGGCATCCAGAATCAGAATCGTCCTGCGGACAAGTGGCTCAGTGAGGTCGTGCGCTGGACCTGGAAGGTCAAGCTCTACACCCACCTCGAAACCGACCTGCTGGGCGAGTTGCGCGACGGCGCCGAAACCGAAGCCATCAGCGTATTCGCCCACAACCTGCACGACCTGCTGCTGGCCGCACCCGCCGGCCCACGCGCAACCCTGGGCCTCGACCCGGGCCTGCGCACCGGCTGCAAGGTTGCCGTGGTCGACGCCACCGGCAAGCTGCTGGATCACGCCACGGTTTACCCCCACGTGCCGCACAACAAGTGGGACCAGACCATCGCCATCCTGGCCGCCCTGTGCGCCAAGCACGCGGTGGACCTGATTGCCATCGGCAACGGCACCGCCAGCCGTGAAACCGACAAGCTGGCCGCCGAGCTGATCAAAAAATACCCAGGCATGCAGATGACCAAGGTGATGGTCTCCGAGGCCGGCGCTTCGGTGTACTCCGCGTCTGAACTGGCGTCCAAGGAATTCCCGGACCTCGACGTGTCGATCCGTGGCGCAGTGTCCATCGCTCGCCGCCTGCAGGACCCACTGGCCGAGCTGGTGAAGATCGACCCGAAATCCATCGGCGTCGGCCAGTACCAGCACGACGTGTCGCAGCTGAAACTGGCTCGCGGCCTGGACGCCGTGGTTGAAGACTGCGTGAACGCCGTGGGCGTGGACGTAAACACCGCTTCGGTTGCGCTGCTGGCCCGCATCTCCGGCCTCAACGCCACCCTGGCGCAGAACATCGTGACCCACCGCGACGAAAACGGTGCGTTCAAGACCCGTGCAGCGCTGAAAAAAGTCGCACGCCTTGGCGAAAAAACCTTCGAGCAAGCCGCCGGCTTCCTGCGCGTCATGAACGGTGACAACCCGCTGGATTCCTCGGCTGTCCACCCGGAAGCCTACCCGCTGGTACAACGCATCGCCGCTGAAACCGACCGCGACATCCGCTCGCTGATCGGCGACGCCGCGTTCCTCAAGCGCCTGGACCCGAAGAAGTACACCGACGAAACCTTCGGCGTGCCGACCATCACCGACATCCTGCAAGAGCTGGAAAAACCTGGCCGCGACCCGCGTCCCGAGTTCAAGACCGCCGAATTCCAGGAAGGCGTCGAAGACCTCAAGGACCTGCAACTGGGGATGATCCTCGAAGGCGTGGTGACCAACGTGACCAACTTCGGCGCGTTTGTGGATATCGGCGTGCATCAGGACGGTTTGGTGCACATCTCTGCGCTTTCGGAGAAGTTCATCAAGGACCCGCGTGAAGCGGTGAAAGCCGGTGATGTGGTCAAGGTCAAGGTCATGGAAGTCGACATCCCGCGCAAACGCGTCGGCCTGTCGATGCGCATGAGCGACACCCCGGGCGAGAAAATCGACGGTGCCCGCGGTGCACGCCCAGGCTCGGCGCCTCGCCAGTCCCAAGGCGCCGCCCCCCGCAAGGAAACCGCTGCGCCAGCCCCGGCCAACAACGCCATGGCTTCGCTGTTCGCCAACGCCAAACAACTGAAGAAACGTTAATGGAACTGCCAGCCGGCTTGACCCACAGCGCGTTCAGCGAACTCATTGGCTGCCGCCTGCAGCGCCTGGAAACCGGTGTTGCCGAGGTGGCCTTGACCCTGGAACCGCAGTTGCGCAACCGCGCTGGCAAGCTCCATGGCGGGGCGATCTTCAGCTTGGTGGACATTGCCATGGGGCTGGCGTGTTCCAGCTCCCATGGTTTCGACCAGCAGAGCGCGACCATCGAATGCAAGATCAACTACATCCGCGCCGTTTCCGACGGCGATGTGCTGTGCACCGCCCGGGTGATTCACCCGGGCCGGCGCACGCTGGTGGTCGAGGCGGACGTGTACCAGGACGAAAAACTGGTCGCAAAAGCACAAGGCACCTTCGCTGTCCTATAGCTCCCTGTCATCGATTTGAGTTAATTTCGGCGCTTCGAAAGTTGCGCCGAACTTTTCCTCGTGCGCGATAGCCAGATTCAGGGACGAGGGCGGCTCTTTCAGAGTGGGTCAATCCGGCTCAAAAACCAGGCGATAACGCCAGTTTCCACTTCACCCTTGTAGACCGTCCTGACCACCCCCATATTGGGGCGACTGACGCGTGAAGGAATCCAACTTGAGCGAACTTCTCAACCGCCGCCTGGCCCTGCTCGGCAAGCACGAACACCTCTCTTTGCTCGAGCAATGCCTGCACGGCATCGAGCGCGAATGCCTGCGCGTCACCGGTGAAGGCCGACTGGCACAAACGCCGCATCCCGAGGCCCTGGGCGCTGCACTGACCCACGAACAGATCACCACCGACTATTCCGAGTCGCTGCTTGAGTTCATCACGCCGGCGTTGCCCAACCCGGCCGATACCCTGAGCAGCCTCGACAAGATCCACCGTTTTGCCTACAGCAAGCTCGGCAGCGAGTACCTGTGGAGTCCATCGATGCCGTGCCCGTTGCCGGCCGAGGAAGATATTCCGATTGCCTACTACGGCACCTCCAACATCGGACAGCTCAAGTACGTGTATCGCAAGGGCCTGGCCCTGCGGTACGGCAAGACCATGCAGTGCATCGCCGGGATCCACTACAACTTTTCCCTGCCGGAAGACCTCTGGCCGTTGCTCAAGGAAGCCGAAGGCTTTGTGGGCACCGACCGGGATTACCAGTCCACGGCCTATATCGCGCTGATCCGTAACTTCCGCCGCTACAGCTGGCTGCTGATGTACCTGTTCGGCGCCTCGCCGGCCCTGGACGCGGGTTTCCTGCGCGGTCGTTCGCACCAGCTCGAAGTGCTGGACGCCGACACCCTGTACCTGCCGTACGCCACCAGCCTGCGCATGAGCGACTTGGGTTACCAGAGCAACGCCCAGGCCGGCCTGACGCCGTGCTACAACGACCTGGCGAGCTACACCGACAGCCTGCGCGAAGCTGTGGCAACACCCTACGCACCGTACGTCGAAGTCGGTACCCATAAGGACGGTGAGTGGGTTCAGCTCAACACCAACATCCTGCAGATCGAAAACGAGTACTACTCCAACATCCGGCCCAAGCGCGTGACCTACACCGGCGAACGGCCGATCCAGGCGCTGATGGCCCGTGGCATCCAGTACATTGAAGTGCGTTGCCTGGACATCAACCCGTTCCTGCCGATGGGCATCGACTTGCAAGAGTCGCGCTTCCTCGATGCGTTCCTGCTGTATTGCGCGCTGAATGACAGCCCGCTGTTCGCCGACAATGAGTGCGGCAACGCCACCTCCAACTTCCTCAGCGTGGTCAAGGAAGGCCGCCGTCCGGGCTTGCAATTGCAGCGCCGTGGCGAATCGGTGGACATGAAGGAATGGGCGGCAGAGCTGCTGGAGCAGATTGCTCCGCTGGCGGCGATGCTGGACCAGAGCCAGGGCATCAATGAACACAGCCAGGCGCTGGACGCGCAGCTGGCGAAGGTCAAGGATTCGTCCCTGACCCCGTCGGCCCAGGTGCTGGCGGCGATGAGCGAGCGTAAAGAGAGCTTTGCGCAGTTCTCGCTGCATCAGAGCCAGGTGCATGCGGAGTACTTCCGCAGCGAGCCGTTGAAGGCAGAGGAACAGGCACGTTTTGAGGAGCTGGCGCGCAGTTCGCTGGCGCAGCAGGCGGAGCTTGAGCAGAACGAAGTGGGCGATTTTGACGTGTTTGTCGGGTCGTACCAGGCGAGCATCCTCGCCATCAGCAACTAAAAGCCTGACACAGACCCCTGTGGGAGCGGGCTTGCTCGCGAAAGCGTTGTATCAGTCGATGTATTCGGTGACTGATTCACCGCTTTCGCGAGCAAGCCCGCTCCCACATTTGACCTATGCGCCTTCTAGCCTGGCGCGCGAGTTTCTCCTCATAAGCTAATTCGAAAATGTTATTTATTTTCGGATTCTTAGATCATTTAGTCTTCTCACACGCCGACCTCCGGCCGCCTGATGAGGACTTCCCCCTTGAAACTGCACTTCCCCCTTCGCCTCTTGGCGGCGTTGTCCCTGGCCGGTGCCAGCCTGTTTGCCCAGGCCGCCGACGTGACCATCGCTTACCAGACCACCGTTGACCCGGCGAAAGTCGCTCAGGCCGACGGCGCGTACGAAAAAGCCACCAACGCCAAGATCGACTGGCGCAAATTCGACAACGGTGCCGACATCATCGCCGCCATCGCTTCCGGTGACGTGCAGATCGGCTACCTCGGTTCCAGCCCGCTGACCGCTGCCGTGACCCGCAAGGTTCCGGTGGAAACCTTCCTGATCGCCACCCAGATCGGCGGGGCCGAGGCCCTGGTGGCCCGCAACGGTTCCGGGATCAACAGCCCGCAGGACCTGATCGGCAAGAAAGTCGCCGTGCCGTTCGTTTCCACCGGCCACTACAGCCTGCTGGCCGCGTTGAAGCACTGGAACATCGACCCGTCCAAAGTGACCATCCTCAACCTCGCCCCGCCGGCCATCATCGCCGCCTGGAAACGTGGTGATATCGACGCCACCTACGTGTGGGACCCAGCGCTTGGCGTAGCCAAGGAAAACGGCAAGGTGCTGATCACCTCCGGCGAACTGGCCAAGTTCGGCGCGCCGACCTTCGATGCCTGGATCGTGCGTAAGGATTTCGCCGAGAAGCACCCGGAAATCGTCACGGCTTTTGCCAAGGTCACCCTGGATGCCTATGCCGCTTACCGCAAAGACCCACAAGCCTGGCTGGCTGACAAAGGCAACGTCGACAAACTGGTGAAGCTCTCCGGGGCCAAGGCCAGCGACATTCCGCTGCTGCTGCAAGGCAACGTCTACCCGCTGGCGGCTGACCAGGTCACCCTGCTCGGCGCACCGACCACCAAGGCTGTCACCGATACCGCCGCGTTCCTCAAGGAACAAGGCAAGGTCGACGCCGTACTGCCGGACTACGCCCCGTACGTCAGCCCGAAGTTCATCACTAACTGATACCAGGAGTTAACCGCGATGGCCTTGCTACAACTGGAGCGCATCAGCGCACAGTACCCAGGCAGCCCGGAGCCAGTACTGGCAGATATTTCCCTGAGCCTTGGGCCCCAGCAATTACTGGTGGCCCTCGGCCCTTCCGGCAGTGGCAAGACTTCGCTGTTGAACCTGATTGCCGGCTTTGTCGAACCCAGCGCCGGGCGCATCACCCTTGACGGTGTGCCGGTAAAAGGACCGAGCGCCGAACGCGGCGTCGTGTTCCAGGACGACGCCCTGCTGCCCTGGCAGGACGTGCTGGCCAACGTCGGCTTCGGCCTGGAGTTGGCAGGCGTGCCCAAGGACCAGCGGGAAATCCGCGCCCGGGAAATGCTCGCCCTGGTGGACCTCGCCGGTTTCGACAGCCGTCGTATCTGGCAACTCTCCGGTGGCCAGAAGCAACGTGTCGGCCTGGCCCGTGCATTGGCTGCCGACCCCCGCGTACTGCTGATGGACGAACCCTTCGGCGCCCTTGATGCCTTCACCCGCGAACAGATGCAGGAGCTGTTGCTGCAAGTCTGGCGGCGCACGGCCAAACCGGTATTCCTGATTACCCACGACATCGAAGAAGCGGTGTTCCTCGCCACGGATTTGATTCTGCTGGCGCCCAACCCCGGCCAGATCGTCGAGCGCCTGAGCCTGGACTTCGGCCAGCGCTACGCCGCCGGCGAGTCGGCACGCGCGATCAAGTCCGACCCGCGCTTTATCGAAACCCGCGAACACGTGCTGGGCAAGGTGTTCTCGCAAAGGCAGGTGTCCGCATGAGCAGTTACGAATTACCGGCCACGGCCACCAAGCCGGCGAGCAAACCCGTCGTGCCCGTACGCCGCAGCCTGAGCACCCGCTGGATCAGCGTGCTGACCCTGGTGACCCTGGTTGCCATCTGGTGGGCCGTGACCGCCAGCGGGCTGATCGAGCCGCTGTTCCTGCCACCGCCTTCGGCCGTGCTGCAAAAAGGCTGGCTGCTGGCGACCACCGGCTACATGGATTCCACCCTGTGGCAGCACCTGGGCGCGAGCCTCAAGCGCATCGGCCTGGGCCTCGGCTTTGCCGTGCTGACCGCCGTGCCGGTGGGGATTGCCATCGGTTCCAACCGCATCGCCCGGGGCATTCTCGACCCGCTGATCGAGTTCTACCGGCCGATTCCACCACTGGCCTACCTGCCGCTGATCGTGATCTGGTGCGGCATCGGCGAACTGTCCAAGGTGTTGCTGATCTACCTGGCGATTTTTGCGCCGATCGCCATCGCGACCGCCACCGGCGTACGTACCGTCGACCCGGCCAAACTGCGCGCCGCGCAGTCGTTGGGCGCTACCCGGGCACAACTGATTCGCCATGTGATCCTGCCGAGCGCCCTGCCCGACATCCTCACCGGCGTGCGGATTGGCCTGGGCGTGGGTTGGTCGACCCTGGTAGCCGCAGAATTGATCGCGGCCACCAGCGGCCTGGGCTTCATGGTGCAGTCCGCCGCGCAATTCCTGGTCACCGACGTGGTGGTGCTGGGGATTCTGGTGATCGCGCTGATCGCCTTCGCCATGGAAATGGGCTTGCGTGCCCTGCAGCGCAAATTGGTGCCGTGGCATGGCCAGGCACACTGAAAAATTTTCGACGAGAATCCCATGAGCAGCCTGACCGTAACACCTCTCAGCACCGCCCTTGGCGCCCAGATCAGTGGCGTCGACATCACCCAACCGTTGAACATTGAAGACCGCGACGCCATCGAACAGGCGCTGCTCAAGCATTCGGTGCTGTTCTTCCGCAACCAGCCGATCAACCCGCAGCAACAGGCGCGGTTCGCGGCGAATTTCGGCGACCTGCACATTCACCCGATCTACCCCAACGTGCCGGAGCAGCCTGAAGTGCTGATCCTCGACACCGCCGTGACCGACGTGCGCGACAACGCCATCTGGCACACCGACGTGACCTTCCTGCCCACCCCGGCCCTCGGTGCGGTACTGAGCGCCAAGCTGCTGCCGGAGTTTGGTGGCGATACGTTGTGGGCCAGCGGGATTGCCGCGTATGAGGCGTTGTCCGAGCCGTTCAAGAAGCTGTTGGACGGTTTGACGGCAACCCATGACTTCACCCGCTCCTTCCCGCTGGAGCGTTACGGCAACACGCCGGAAGATTTGGCGCGCTGGGAAGAAGCCCGGCGCAAGAACCCGCCGCTGTCTCACCCGGTGATTCGTACGCACCCGGTGAGCGGGCGTAAGTCGCTGTTCGTCAGCGAGGGGTTCACCAGCAAGATCAACGAACTGGAGCCGGCGGAAAGCGACGTGGTGTTGAAGCTGCTGTTTGCCCATGCAACACGGCCGGAATTCACCATTCGCTGGCGTTGGCAGGAAAATGACGTGGCGTTCTGGGATAACCGCGTGACCCAGCATTACGCGGTGGATGATTACCGGCCGCAGCGGCGGGTGATGCATCGGGCGACGATTCTTGGAGATGTGCCGTTCTAGCAGGCACACCACAAATCAAATGTGGGAGCGGGCTTGCTCGCGAAAGCGGTGAATCAGTCGACATATCCAGTGACTGACACTCCGCTTTCGCGAGCAAGCCCGCTCCCACATTGGGTAGAGGTTGATGCCGGAATCGGGCTCTACCGCTTATTCAGCCGTAGACGGCTTCTCCCACAGGTTAATCCCGCCTTCCTGGGCAAACCGATCAATCTCCGCCAGCTCCTGCGCGCTGAAGCTCAGGTTCTGCAACGCACCGACGTTTTCAATGATCTGCTCCGGCCGGCTCGCGCCGATCAGGGCGCTGGTGACCCGTGGATCACGCAACGTCCACGCCAACGCCATCTGCGCCAGGCTCTGGCCACGGCGCTTGGCAATTTCATTCAGCGCGCGGGCGTGGGCGATGTTGGCCTCGGACAAGTGCTTGGCCTGCAACGAACCACCCCCCGGACGATTGACCCGCGCATCCGCCGGTACGCCGTCGAGGTATTTGTCGGTCAGCAGGCCCTGGGCCAATGGCGTGAACGCGATCACCCCGGCACCGAGTTCTTCGGTGACGTCCAGCAGGTCTTTTTCCACCCAGCGGTTGAGCAGGTTGTAGGCCGGCTGGTGGATCAGCAGCGGGACTTTCCACTCCTGGAGCAGCGCCGCAATTTCCCGGGTTTTCACGCCGGAGTAGGACGAGATCCCGATGTACAACGCCTTGCCCTGTTGCACGGCGGTGGCCAGTGCGCTGGCGGTTTCTTCCAGCGGGGTGTCGGCATCAAAACGGTGGGAGTAGAAGATGTCCACGTAGTCGACGCCCAGGCGTTGCAGGCTCTGGTCGAGGCTCGCCAAGACGTACTTGCGCGAACCGCCGCCCTGGCCATAAGGGCCCGGCCACATGTCCCAGCCCGCCTTGCTGGAGATGATCAGTTCGTCGCGGTAATGCTTGAAGTCTTCCCGCAGCAAACGACCGAAGTTGATCTCGGCGCTGCCGTATGGAGGGCCGTAGTTGTTGGCCAGGTCGAAGTGGTTGATACCCAGGTCGAACGCCGTGCGCAGGAGGGCGCGCTGGGTATCGATCGGGGTGCTGTCGCCAAAGTTGTGCCACAGCCCCAGGGACAGTGCCGGCAGCACCAGTCCGCTGCGACCTACGCGGCGGTAAGGAATAGATTCATAGCGGTTTTCGGCAGCAATGTAAGTCATCGAATCCTCTCTTGGACTTGGGGCAAATAAGGCCCGGGAATAAGCATATTCCCGGGCCTTTTAAGCAGCTGAATCGCTTAAGTCTGCCTATCCCTTTTACAGCAAAGTCCTACCAGAGTGGAACGACGTAGCTTACATAGAAGCGGTTTTCATCTTGCACCGTGGCACCGGTGATATCCGGGCTGGCGTGGGCATTTCGCCAGGTTACGCCGAGGCCTTTGAGGGTGCCGGTGGGCACCTGGTAAGCCACGGTGACGTTACGTTCCCATTCACTGGTAGTGCCTTGGGTGGTGCGGATGTCATCACCGTGGGCGTAGGACGTGGCGAAGGTCAGGCCGTTAAGGCCGAGTTTGCCGAAGTCATATTTGTACTGCGCCAGCCAGGTGCGCTCGCCGGCATGCTGGAATTTGTTCAGTTGCATGTTGGTGAGTGCCGGGGTGTCGGCGCCCGAGCCCGGGCCCTGGTTGCTGGCACCGCTGTTCAGGCCGGAATCCAGGTACGGGAAGTCGCTGTCGCCGCTGTTTTTCTGGATGCCCAGGCCGACGGTATGGCCGTCCAGGCTGTAGCTTTCCAACAGGCTGACGGTGGACTGGTTGATGCGGCCCTTGGAGGTGCCATCGCCGTAGAGACCCGCAGCGGAATAGTCTTTGTCGCCCGCGGCGTTTTCACCCACACCCAGGCTGCGGTACAGGCGCACGTCGGTGTCGATCGCGCCGACAGGCAAGGCGTCATGACGCTTAGCACCGAGGAAGAACTGCTGGTAGTAATCCTCAAGGTTGGAGTACCACAGGCTGACGGTGGTGTCCGGCAAACCTTTGTAGTCCGCACCGCCGTAGAGGAAGCGATCGCTCTCTTTGGTGCCGCCGGCGGTGATCATGCCCTGGTCGCCGGTTTCGTTGCGGATCTTGGTCTTGAGGATGTCACCGGCGGTAAAGGTGAAGTCGGTCAAGTCCTTGGAAACCAACTGCACGCCGGTGTTGGTCTGCTGGTACAGGCGGCCGTCGGTGTTGGCCAGCACCGGGTTGTTGCCGTACAGCGTACCGACGCGCAATTCATCCTGGGCGAAGCGCATCTTGAAGGTCGGGCTGAGCACGCCGAACTGGTCGGCCGACTTGCCGTTATCCAGCGGGAACATGCTGCCGGGGTAGCGGCCCTGGTGATCCTTGTCATTGAGGTCGCCGCCGGAGTCCAGTTTCAAACCGTAGAACGCCTGCAGGTCCAGGCCAAAGCCCACCGGCCCATCGGTGTAGCCGGACTTGAAATTGAACTCAAAACCCTGGCCCCAATCACGGATGCTGTGGGCCTTGTTATTGCTGTTCACCACATCGCGCCCCTGCTGGTTGAGGTAGCGGTTGAGCAGGGTCACGTCGGCGTGGCTGTCATCGATAAAATCGGCGTGGGCGGACAGCATAAAGCTCGCCATGGCGGCACCCACCATGGGGCTTAATAACGTCTTCATTGGTACCGGTCTCCGTCACTGTTCTGAAATGAAAGCGTCAAACGCTTCACACAATTAGGCGATGGCCATGTGACAGTTCGGAGTCAAAACACCCTTTACCCGGATGAAATTAAATTTAAGAAACCCAGTAAAGACGCGGGTTAGCGGGCAGTGGCGAAGATTTCGGCGAGCCAATCGACGAACACCCGCACCCTCGGCGACATGTGTCGGTTTTGCGGGTAGAGCACCGAAACCGGCATGGGCGGCGGTGGTGTATCAATGAGGATTTCCTGCATCACGCCCTGGTTGATCAGCTCGGCGATGCGGTAGTGCGGGCACTGGATAATGCCCAGTCCGGCGACTGCGCTGGCGGAATAAATCTCTGCGCCGAACACCGACAGTGCCCCCTCGATCGTCACTTCCTGCACCTGGCCGTCGACCATGAATTCGAAGGGGAACAGCTTCGCGGTGGTGCGTGAAACATAGTTCACCGCACGGTGCTCGCCCAGGTCGGCGAGGCGCTTCGGCTCGCCGTATTTGCGCAGGTAGGCCGGGCTCGCGCAGGTCACCTGGCGCAGCGTCGCAACCCGGCGACCGATCAATGCCGAATCCCCCAGGGTGCCCGCCCGCAGCACACAATCCACGCCTTCGGCGATCAGGTCGACGAAGCGGTCCGCCTCGCTGATGGACAGCTCGATTTCCGGGTAGCGCGCCATGAATTGCGGCAGCGCCGGAATCACGAAGTACTTGGCCAGGGTGCCGTGCAAATCCACCCGCAGGCGGCCCTTGGGGGCCACCGAACGGAAGGCCAGTTCCGCCTCTTCCAGCTCCGCCAGCAGTTGCACACAGCGCAGGTAATAGGCCTCGCCATCGAGGGTCGGGCGGACGCGGCGGGTGCTGCGTTCCAGCAGGCGCGTGCCGAGCCAGGCCTCGAACTGGTTAAGGGTGTGGGTCAGGGTGGCGCGCGGCAGGTTCAGGTCATCGGCCGCCAGCGTGAAGCTGCTGCGTTCGTAAATCCTCACGAACACTTTCATCGCTTTGACCTGGTCCACGGCGCGTCTCCATTGTTGGCGATTCTTGAACAGTCAAGGCAACTCTGGCGCATTTATCGGCCTGGGTAAACATGTGAATCTGCTTCCACACCCAACCACTGCCCCAAGGAAACCTGATCATGACTACCCAAGTTGCTATCGTTACCGGCGCCTCACGCGGCATCGGCGCCGTGGTTGCCAGACAACTGGCTGCCGACGGTTATGCCGTCGCCATCAACTACGCCAACAGCGCCACCGAAGCGTCAAGGCTGGTAGTGGAGTTGCGCCAGGCCGGCCACCAAGCCATAGCGATCCAGGGCGACGTGGCCAGCGCCGCCGACGTCAAGCGCCTGTTCGACGAGACCGAAGCCCAGCTGGGCAAGGTTGATGTGCTGGTCAACAACGCCGGGATCCTCAAGGTGCTGCCGCTGGCCCAACACAGCGATGAGCTCTACAACCAGAACTTCGACATCCATACCCGCGGCACCTTCAACGCCCTGCGTGAAGCCGCCACCCGCCTGAACGACGGCGGGCGCATCGTCAATTTCTCCAGCAGCACCGTCGGCCTCAACTTCCCCGGTTATGCGGTGTACATCGCCAGCAAGGCGGCGGTGGAATCCCTGACCCAGGTGTTCGCCAAGGAAATGCGCGGCCGGCGCATCACCGTCAACGCCGTTGCCCCGGGGCCGGTGGCGACCGAACTGTTCCTGCATGGCAAAAGCGAAGAGCAGATCCAGGGCCTGGCCAAGATGGCACCCCTGGAACGCCTGGGCCAACCGGAAGATATCGCCCGCGTGGTGGCGTTCCTGGTGAGCCCGGCCGGTGGTTGGGTGAACGGGCAAATCCTGCGGGCCAATGGTGGTTTGGTCTGAAGGCCACGCAGCACTCACTCTACGACGCACTGATATTGTGGCGAGGGAGCTTGCTCCCGCTGGAGTGCGCAGCGCTCCCATCTTTTTTGGGGCCGCTGTGCAGCCCAGCGGGAGCAAGCTCCCTCGCCACAGGTTTGCTGTTCACGGAAAATCAGCGGGTATCAGGAGACTTCAGATATGCACACCGCCCTCGTCATCACCGCCGGCCTGATCCTCCTCGCGCTGATGCTGTTCATCGGCCAAAAGCTGGGCGTCAGCCGGCACATTCTGGCCTACAGCTTTGTCGGGATCTGGCTGGTGGTGTCGGTGGTGAACGGCGCGGTAGGTGTGGTCACTGCCGGCCAGCCCCTGGTCTCGGAGCTGGTGATCGGCAGCGGGGTATTCGGTGCGCCGTTGGTGGCACTGGCCCTGTTTATCAGGGCCTGAGCCTTAACGAACCAGGTGCAGGAACTGCATGTGCCGTTCGTACTGGTCGAGGATGTCGTTGATGATCTGCTCCTTGGTGTAGCCCACCAGATCGTAGTCCTGACTGCCCTCGCTCAAGTGCACTTCCGCCCGGTAGTAGCGGCGGTTGTTGAGCTGCTTGGAACCCATGCCGCCCCGTGCGAATGACGGGGTGAAATAGCCGCGCATCTGCACCTGATACACAAACGGGTGCTGCTCGCCGTGGCCGATCTCCAGGCTGACGCTGTCATTGGCCGGGTCAGGCTGGGTGACCACGTTGAGGCCTTTTTCGACAAATACCGCCGTCACTTCTTCGATGGCCGGACGCACCGTGGTCTCGAGGAAACGGTACACCTCATCCCGTGACGGGAAATGCACCGCCTGGCTCAGGCGCTGGCGCCAACCGCCCGTGCCCTTGCGTGAGCCCGATACCGGCGCGAGGGAATGCATCTGCGCAATCTGCTTCTGCGACTCAAGGTAGAACGCCTTGTGCAGCCCCCACATCATCAGCAGCAGGATCATCGAGAACGGCAGCGAGGTCAGGACCACGGCCGACTTGAGCGAGTCGATGCTGCCGGCAAACAGCAGCGCGCTGGTCACCAACGCGGTCATCGCGCCCCAGAACACCCGCAGCCACTTCGGCCCGTCTTCATCGGCGTTACCGCCTTTGGCCGACAAGGTCGAGAGCACCACCGTGCCGGAGTCGGCCGAGGTGACGAAGAACACGAAGCTGATAAACACCGTGACCGCGATCACCGTCTTGCTCCACGGGTAGGTTTCCAGCAGCAGGTAGAGGCTCATCGACGGGTCATCAATGGCCGACTGTCCCAGCGCCGTAAGGCCGTGGTTGAGCACCTGGTCGATGGCGCTGTTGCCGAAGATCGACATCCACGCCAGGGTGAAGCCCAGCGGGATCAACAGCACGCCGAACACAAATTCACGGATGGTACGACCGCGGGAAATGCGCGCGATAAACAGGCCTACGAACGGCGACCATGCGATCCACCAGGCCCAATAAAACACGGTCCAGCCGCCCAGCCAGTCGCTCGGTTTGTCGTAGGCGTAGAGGTCGAAACTCTTGGTCGGCAAGGCGCCGAGGTAGTCGCCGATGTTCTGGATCAGGGTGTTGAGCAAGTGTTGGGTAGGGCCGGCGAACAACACGAACAGCAGCAGCGCACAGGCCAGCAGCATGTTGATGTCGGACATCACCCGCACGCCTTTATCGACACCGGAGACCGCCACCAGGATCGCCGCGCCCATCATCAAGGTGATGAGGCCGACCTGGATCCACTGGGTGTGGGCCACGCCGAACAGGTAATCGAGCCCGGAGTTGAGGTGCAACACGCCAAAGCCCATGTCGGCGCCGAGGCCGAACACCGTGGCGATGATGCCGAAGCCGTCCACCGCATAACCGATGGGGCCGTTGATGCGCTTGCCGATCAGCGGGTACAGCGCCGAGCGCAACGCCAGCGGCAGGTTATGCCGGTAGGCGAAGTACGCCAGGGCCATGCCGACGAAGGCGAACACGCCCCAGCCATGCAGGCCCCAGTGCAGAAACAGGATCTGCATGGCCTGGCGCGCCGCGTCACCGTTCAGGGCCTCGCCCTGGGGCGGTTGCACCAGGTGAGTCAGGGGTTCGGACACGCAGAAGAAAAACAGCGTGATGCTGATCCCGGCGGCGAACAACATGCCGGCCCAGGACAGGTAACTGAATTCGGGCTCGTCGTGGTCGGCACCGAGTTTGATCTTGCCGTAGCCCGATAACGCGGTGACCACCACGAAGACCAGATACAGGGTCATCGCCAGCATGTAGTACCAGCCGACCGTGTTGGCCGCCCAGTTTTGTGCGGCCAGCAGCCAGGCGCCGGCTTGTTCGGGAATCGCGATGACGGTCAGGCCGAACAGCAGGATGAAGCTCGCGGCGAAGTAAAACACCGGCGGGTTCATGCGGACCAGACCGCTGGAAGGTGTGGACGATGCACTCATGTAGGGCGCACCTCAAGGGTATGGGATGTGGCTGTAAAAAACGGACTCAGCAAAGGTAAGCCTCCTGTTGTGAGCGGGCAGCGAACCACCGATTTAACTTGAACGAACAGTCAAGTTAAACATGGATAGGGGTTTGAGGACTAATCGCAGGGCCGAGTGGTAGGTGTTTCCTACACTAGCTCAAGGAAAGGTATGACGTATGGGGATGACGAAACGTTCAGCGATTGCTGAGTGAAATACGGCTCGAATTTGAGTAGTGCGGCTCAAATTTGGAATGCAGACAAAATGTGGGAGCGGGCTTGCTCGCGAATGCGGCGTGTCAGCCAACACTTCTGGCGACTGATACACCGCATTCGCGAGCAAGCCCGCTCCAACATTGGATCTGTGTGATCGTTAGAGAGGGCGCTGCTCTATTTCTGCGTCCCATCATCATGCTGCAGATTCGCCTGGGTCAGGTTCGCCCCCGCCGGCACACTGCGCGTCAGCCACACATTGCCGCCAATGGTCGAGCCCTTGCCGATGGTAATCCGCCCCAGGATCGTCGCCCCGGCATAGATCACCACGTCATCCTCGACAATCGGATGCCGCGGATGGCCTTTCTGCAATTGCCCATCCTCATCCGCCGGGAAACGCTTGGCGCCCAATGTCACGGCCTGGTAGATCCGTACCCGCTCGCCGATGATCGCCGTCTCGCCAATCACCACACCCGTACCGTGGTCGATAAAGAAGCTCGGGCCGATCTGCGCGCCCGGGTGAATATCAATCCCGGTCGCCGAATGCGCGATTTCCGCGCTGATGCGCGCCAGCAACGGCAAGCCTGCCCGATACAAGTGGTGCGCCAGGCGATGGTGAATCACCGCCAAAATCCCCGGGTAGCACAACAGCACTTCGTCCACGCTGCGCGCCGCCGGGTCGCCGTGGTAGGCGGCGAGCACGTCGGTGTCCAACAGGCTGCGCAAGCCTGGCAACGCCAGGGCGAAATCCTGGATCAGGTGGATGGCATGGGCGTCGACTTCACTGTCATCCTGGCCACCTTGCCGCGCGGCATACCGCAGCTCCAGGCGCGCCTGGGCGAGCAATGCATTCAGCGCCACATCCAGGGTGTGGCCGACGTAGAAGTCTTCACTTTCTTCACGCAGGTCCACCGGCCCCAGACGCATGGGGAACAGCGCACCACACAACGCCTCGAGAATCTGCGCCACGGCTTCCCGTGAAGGCAGCTCGCGCCCGCCCTGCTCGCCGCTGACCCGGCCGTTGCGGGTGCGCCACTGGTCCCGGGCGCTGCGCAGCTGGCTGACGATGGTCTGTAATTGCCAATGACTGGAACGCTCACTCACGGTCTTCACTCCTGACGAAATGCCCATCACTTTACGGCAAGGAACCTGAGCGTCCTTAAGAACCAATAGTGCAATGCTAATAACCCGTCGACATAAGCGATTGGCGGTTGCCGACGCAAAAGTGCCTGCCTATAGTCCCAGCATCTCTGACCACCCGTGCGTAGCCATGATCAAACAACAGCTCGACCGCTTTAACCGTCTGGAACTGCTGGGCGGCGCCACCGCCCTGGAAAAACTCGAGCGGCTGTCGGCCTGGCTGGGGCGTGACGTCTACGTCAAACGCGACGACACCACGCCGCTGGCGATGGGCGGCAACAAGCTGCGCAAACTCGAATACCTCGCCGCCGATGCGCTGGCCCAGGGTGCCGACACCCTGGTGACCGCCGGCGCGATCCAGTCCAACCATGTACGCCAGACCGCTGCGCTGGCCGCCAAGCTGGGCCTGGGCTGCGTTGCCCTGCTGGAAAACCCGACGGGCACCGAAGACCCCAACTACCTGGCCAACGGCAACCGCCTGTTGCTGGAGCTGTTCGACGCCAAGGTCGAGTTGGTGGAGAACCTGGACAACGTGGACGACCAGCTCAATGCCCTCGCCGACCGCCTGCGCAGCAACGGCAAGAAACCGTACCTGGTGCCCATCGGCGGCTCCAACGCCCTCGGCGCCCTGGGTTACGTGCGCGCCGGGCTGGAGCTGGCCGGGCAGATTGAAGACAGCGGCATCCCGTTCTCCACCGTGGTCCTGGCCTCCGGCAGCGCCGGCACCCACAGCGGCCTGGCCCTGGCGCTGGCCGAAGTACTGCCCGAGCTGCAAGTGATTGGCATAACGGTGTCCCGTACCGACGAAGCCCAGCGCCCCAAGGTGCAGGGCCTGGCCGAACGTACCGCCGAATTGCTCGGCGTGCCGCTGCCGGACGCGTTCAAGGTGATCCTGTGGGACGAGTACTTCGCCCCCCGTTATGGCGAGCCGAGTGCCGGCACGCTGGCGGCGATCAAGCTGGTGGCCAGCCAGGAAGGCCTGCTGCTGGACCCGGTCTACACGGGCAAGGCCATGGCCGGGTTGCTGGATGGCATTGGACGCCAGCGCTTTGAAGAGGGGCCGATCATCTTCCTGCACACGGGTGGCGCACCGGCGTTGTTTGCTTATGATTCGAGCTTTTGATATTCCATAAAGAAATATCAATCTGATTTTATATTATTTTCAAGTCTTAAAAACCGGCTTTATAGTCGCGCCGTAGGCGAGCTTGATGGCGATACGCATGACTGGGCAGATCCAAAACACCGAGTTGATGCAATCGCGGGCAAGCCCGGCTCCCACACACCGCGCTTTTAAGGCAGGATACGACTACCGCGTCACCTGCATCGCTCAACATAAAAAACACAGGGGCTCTTCATGACTATTTCCGTATTCCGTCGCACGTTACTGGTTGGCACATTGGGGCTGGCGCTTGGCGCCGGGTGGCTCGGTCAGGCAGTTGCCGGCGAGCAGTTGGACAACATCAAGAAAGCCGGCGAAATCAAGATTGGCCTGGAAGGCACCTACCCGCCGTTCAGCTTCGTCGATGAAAGCGGCAAGCTCAGCGGTTTCGAGGTCGAGTTGTCCGAAGCGCTGGCCAAGAAGCTGGGCGTCAAGGTCAAGCTGCAAGCCACGCCGTGGGATGGCATCCTCGCCGCCCTGGAATCCAAGCGCCTGGACGCGGTCGTCAACCAGGTGACCATCTCCGATGCGCGCAAGGAAAAGTATGACTTCTCCAAGCCTTACACCGTCTCCGGGATCCAGGCGCTGACCCTGGCGAAGAACGTCGACACCATCAAGACCGCCGACGACCTGGCCGGCAAGAAAATCGGTGTGGGCCTGGGCACCAACTACGAACAATGGCTCAAGGAAAACCAACCGAAAGCCATCGTCAAAACCTACAACGATGACCCAACCAAGTTCCAGGACCTGCGCATCGGCCGTGTCGACGCCATCCTGATCGACCGCCTCGCCGCGCTGGAATACGCCAAGAAAGCCAAGGACACCGCCGCTGCAGGTGCTGCGTTCTCCCGTCAGGAAGCCGGTATTGCCCTGCGCAAAGGCGAGCCTGAACTGCTGGCCGCGGTGAACAAGGCTCTGGACGAACTGCGCGCCGACGGTACCTTGAAGAAGCTGTCCGAGAAGTACTTCAACGCTGACGTTACTCAATAATGGAAGCAGGTTTCCAACTCGCGCTGGACTCCGCGCCCTTTCTGCTCAAGGGCGCGTACTTCACGGTCATCCTTAGCCTCGGCGGGATGTTTTTCGGCTTGCTGCTGGGCTTCGGCCTGGCCTTGATGCGCCTCTCGCGCTTCAAGCTGTTGAGCTGGACCGCCCGCGTCTACGTGTCGTTCTTTCGCGGCACGCCCTTGCTGGTACAGCTGTTCCTGATCTACTACGGCTTGCCGCAAGTGGGCATCGAGCTGGATCCGATCCCGGCGGCCATGATCGGCTTTTCGCTGAACATGGCTGCTTACGCCTGTGAAATCCTGCGTGCCGCCATCGGTTCCATCGAGCGCGGCCAGTGGGAAGCTGCGGCCAGTATCGGCATGACCCGTGCGCAGACCCTGCGCCGGGCCATCCTGCCGCAGGCCATGCGCACGGCCTTGCCGCCGCTGGGCAACAGCTTTATTTCCCTGGTCAAGGACACTGCCCTGGCCGCCACCATCCAGGTGCCGGAGCTGTTCCGCCAGGCGCAATTGGTCTCGGCCCGTACCTTCGAAATTTTCACCATGTATCTGTCCGCCGCCTTGATCTACTGGATTCTTGCCAGCGTCCTGGCGCACGTGCAAAACCGCCTGGAAGCACGAGTCAACCGGCATGACCTGGAGTCTTGAAGCATGATCGTGGTTGAAAAACTGACCAAACAATTCAAGGGTCAGGTGGTGCTTAACGGGATCGACCTTGAGGTCAAGGAAGGCGAAGTCGTCGCCATCATCGGCCCCAGCGGTTCCGGCAAGACCACCTTGCTGCGCTGCCTGAATTTCCTCGAAGAACCCACCAGTGGCCGAATCAAGGTCGGTGACATCGAGATCGACAGCAGCCGCCCGCTCAACCAACAGCAAAGCCTGGTGCGGCGCCTGCGCCAGCACGTGGGTTTTGTGTTCCAGAACTTCAACCTGTTCCCGCACCGCACGGCCCTGGAGAACGTCATCGAAGGCCCGATCGTGGTCAAGAAGATGCCCCGGGCCGCCGCAGATGCCCTGGGCCGCAAGCTATTGGCCCGGGTCGGCCTGGCAGGCAAGGAAGACGCCTACCCACGCCGCCTCTCCGGTGGGCAGCAGCAACGGGTGGCCATTGCCCGGGCCCTGGCGATGGAGCCGGAGGTGATCCTGTTCGATGAGCCGACTTCGGCCCTGGACCCGGAGCTGGTAGGCGAAGTGCTGGCGACCATTCGCAGCCTCGCGGAAGAAAACCGCACCATGGTCATCGTGACCCACGAAATGAGTTTCGCCCGGGATGTGGCCAACCGGGTGATCTTCTTCGACAAGGGCGTCATTGTTGAACAAGGCGAAGCCAAGGCGCTGTTTGCCAACCCGAAAGAAGAACGTACCCGGCAGTTTCTCAGCAAGTTCATCAACAACTAACTTGCGCCGATTCATTGTAAGAAGCTTCGCTTTATAGAGTTGCCGAAAGGCAACTCGCCTCTTTAGTGTTTTTGGGGAAACACCCTTTATTCATTGGGTAAAAGTCACCCTGAAGCACGCACTTGCAGCGCCCTCCCAGTAAGACCCTTCTGAATATTCCATAACCCCCTGTTTGCCCCGCCCAGCCTCTTGACGCCAACTAACCAAGCCTCTTATCTAACGCCAAGAGGATTGGATCCATTCTGGTTTTTTATTAAATCGTTTCTTTCGGACTACGTCGCCTGCCCGCGCCTGATGTCCGGAACGATTGCTGCTGGCTGCACCAAGGAGATTATTTATGAAGCGTATTTCCACCCAGGCGCTGCTCACTGCCCCGACCTTGCCCCAGGCCCATCGAGAAGGCATCAATGCCCTCGCTGCGACAAACCTGCAGGTCGATATCGCGCCTTACTGCGGCATGGACGAGGGCGACCTGATCGAGTTGTTCTGGAACAACTGCTTTGCCGCCTCCCGGCGCATCACCGCCGGCAAGATCGGCATGCCCACCAGCCTGCGAGTGCCGGAGAGCTTTGTGCAAAATGGCCCGGCACGGATTCATTACCGGGTCATGCAGGTCGGCCACGGCCCGGCACGCTCGGCCATCACCCGGGTGCAGGTCAAGACCGACTACCCCGGCGGCATGCCCTCGGCACTGAGCCTTGATGAAAACCAGAACCTGGCCGCCGTCAGCCTACCCGAGACCATCCGTCGCCATGGCGTCAACAGCAGCCAGATCCGCCGTGGCGTGCCCCTGACCATCGAGCCGTACCTGAACATGGCGACCGATGACGAGATCACCCTGCGCTGGGGTGACGTGCGCCTGGACCTGCCGAGCATCCAGGCTGGCGATGTGGGCAAGGCGGTGCAGGTGTGGGTGCCGTCGGCCATCATTGTCGAGGCCGGGGACGACCATCGCCTCGAAGTGACCTACTGCATTCTCGACCGGGTCGGCAACAATTCAAGCTGGGCGCCAGCCCGCATCCTGCGCATCGCCGCGCTCGCTCCCCAGGCCCCGACCAGCCCCGCCAGGGCCCCGCTGGCCTACCAACCCCGTCGCCCCGGCTCGCCCTGTGAACCGGGGTGACAGACCTTCTATGCATATTCCTAAAAGTTAGTTTATTAAAAAATTTAACACGCTTAGGGTATATGCACCGGACCACCGGACATTCCTGATTTTTTTATCTTTTCAACGGATGTGAGGTAGGTATGGTCAAAATTACCCCGGTGCGTAACGCCAGGGCATTGCGTGCAGCCAAGGAGCGGCGCTGATGTCTAACTTGGCACAAACACCCCCCCAGAGTGATCTGGACGTTGCCCCGCTGTTGTTGCCCGCCAAAGTGCTGCGCAACGACGCCGAGGCCCTGAGCGCCGCCCACGAGCTGGCACAGGCCGCGCGCCTGCAAGCGGCCAGGCGCGATCAGCAACGCAAACTGCCCTGGGCTGAAATCGAACACTTCACCCGCAGCGGCCTGGGCAGTATTTCCATTCCCCGTGAGTACGGCGGCCCGCAGGTGTCCTTCGTGACCCTGGCCGAGGTGTTCGCGATCATCAGCGCGGCCGACCCGGCGCTGGGGCAAATCCCGCAGAACCATTTCGGCATCCTGCACGTGCTGCAAGGTGCGGCCAGCGAGCGCCAGAAAAAGCAGCTGTTCCAGAGCGTGCTGGACGGCTGGCGCATCGGCAACGGCGGCCCGGAACGCGGTACCAAAAACACCCTGGACCTCAAGTCACGCATCACCGCCGAAGGTGACGGCTACGTCGTCAGTGGCCAGAAGTTCTACTCCACTGGCGCGCTGTTCGCCCATTGGGTGGCGGTCAAGGCCTTGAACGATGACGGCAAAGTCGTCATGGCGTTCGTGCGCCGTGGCACCGAAGGCCTGCGCATCGTCGATGACTGGTCCGGCTTTGGCCAACGCACCACCGCCAGCGGCACAGTGCTGCTGGATCAAGTGGCGGTGGACGCCGAACTGGTGGTGGAAACCTGGCGACTCGGCGAAACACCGGGCATCCAGGGTGCAGTCTCGCAATTGATCCAGGCGGCCATCGACGCCGGCATCGCCCGTGGCGCGATCGACGACACCATCAGCTTTGTACGCGAACGCTCGCGGCCATGGATCGACGCCAAGGTCGAACGGGCCAGCGATGACCTGTATGTGATCGCCGATATCGGCAAGCTGAAGATCGAACTGCACGCCGCTGAAGCCCTGCTGCGCAAGGCCGGCCAGGTACTGGACCAAGTCAGCGCCGCGCCGATCACCGCGCAGTCCGCCGCACGCGCCTCGATTGCCGTGGCCGAAGCCAAGGTGCTGACCACCGAGATTTCCCTGCTCGCCAGCGAAAAGCTGTTCGAGCTGGCCGGCAGCCGCGCGACCCTCGCCGAATTCAACCTCGACCGCCACTGGCGCAACGCCCGGGTGCACACCCTGCACGACCCGGTCCGCTGGAAGTACCACGCGGTGGGCGCTTACCACCTCAACGGCACTTTGCCTGCCCGACATTCCTGGATTTAACCGACCAGACCTCTGGAGAATACGCATGACCCTTTCTCATCACGTCGCGGTTATTACCAGCGATGAACAAGCCCTCATTGTCGCCAGCGACCTGGCCGAAGACTTCCGCCGCGACAGCGCCTTGCGTGACCGTGAACGCCGCCTGCCCTTGCCTGAGCTGGACGTGTTTTCCCGCTCCGGCCTGTGGGGCATCAGCGTACCCAAGGAGTTCGGTGGTGCCGGCGTTTCCAACGTCACCCTGGCCAAGGTCACGGCACTGATTGCCCAGGCGGATGCGTCCCTGGGGCAGATCCCGCAAAACCATTTTTATGCCCTCGAAGTGCTGCGGGTGAACGGCAGCCCGGCGCAGCAAAAACGCCTGTACGCCGAAGTGCTCGCCGGCCAGCGCTTCGGCAATGCCCTGGCAGAACTGGGCACCAGGACCGCCCACGACCGCATCACCAAGATCACCCGCGACGGTGACGGTTTCCGTATCACCGGCCGCAAGTTCTACTCGACCGGCGCGATCTACGCCCAACGTATTCCCACGTCCGTGGTGGACGAAAACGGTGTGCAGCAACTGGCCTTTGTCACCCGTGACAGCGAGGGCCTGAGTGTGATCGACGACTGGAGCGGCTTCGGCCAGCGCACCACTGGCAGCGGTTCGGTGGTGTTCGATAACGTGTGGGTCGCGGCCCAGGACGTGATCCCGTTCCAGAGTGCCTTCGAGCGCCCGACCACTGTCGGCCCGCTGGCGCAGATCCTTCACGCCGCCATCGACACCGGCATTGCCCGCGCAGCCTATGAAGATGCCCTGCACTTCGTGCGCACCAAGACCCGGCCGTGGATCGATGCCACCAGCGACAAGGCCACCGAAGATCCGCTGACCCTGAAAAGCTTCGGCCACTTGAGCATCCGCCTGCACGCCACCGAAGCCCTGCTGGAACGCTCAGGCGAATTCCTCGACCGCGCCCAGGCCGACAGCAATGCCGACACCGTCGCGGCCGCATCCATCGCGGTCGCCGAAGTGCGCGCCCTCAGCACCGAGATTTCCCTGGCGGCCGGCAGCACCCTGTTCGAACTCGCCGGCAGCCAGGCGACCCTCGCCGAACACGGCCTGGACCGCCACTGGCGCAACGCCCGGGTGCACACCCTGCACGACCCGGTGCGCTGGAAGTACTTTGCTGTGGGCAATTACTACCTCAACGATGAAAACCCGCCACTGCGGGGGACTATCTGATGGCGAAGAAAAAGATCCTGCTCAATGCCTTCAACATGAACTGCATCGGGCACATCAACCACGGCCTGTGGACCCATCCACGGGACAACTCGACCCAGTACAAAACCATCGAGTACTGGACCGAACTGGCGCAGTTGCTGGAACGCGGACTGTTCGACGGGCTGTTCATCGCCGACATCGTCGGCGTGTATGACGTCTACCAGAACTCGGTGGACGTGCCGCTCAAGGAGGCGATCCAGCTGCCGGTCAACGACCCGTTGCTGCTGGTCTCGGCCATGGCGGCGGTGACCAAAAACCTTGGCTTCGGCCTGACCGCCAACCTCACCTACGAACCGCCGTATCTGTTCGCCCGGCGCATGTCGACCCTCGACCACCTGAGCCGTGGCCGGGTGGGCTGGAACATCGTCACCGGCTACCTCGACAGCGCCGCCAAGGCCATGGGCCTCACCGAGCAGATCGAGCACGACCGGCGCTACGACCAGGCCGACGAATACCTGGAAGTGCTCTACAAACTCTGGGAAGGCAGCTGGGAAAACGACGCGGTGATCAACGATCCGCAGGCGCGGGTGTATGCCCAGCCGGAGAAGGTGCACAAGGTCGAGCACAAGGGCGAGTTCTATCAGGTGGAGGGTTATCACCTGTGCGAGCCGTCGCCGCAACGCACGCCGGTGCTGTTCCAGGCGGGCAGCTCCGACCGTGGACTGCTGTTTGCCGGGCGCCACGCCGAGTGCGTGTTCATCAGCGGGCAGAACAAGGCCTCGACCAAGATCCAGGTGGACAAGGTGCGCGCCAGCGCCGTGGAAGCCGGGCGCAACCCGGACGATATCAAGGTGTTCATGGGCCTGAACGTGATTGTCGGCGCCACCGAAGAAGCTGCGTGGGCCAAGCACGCCGAGTACCTGAGCTACGCCAGTGCGGAAGCCGGCGTGGCGCATTTCTCGGCATCCACGGCGATCGATTTTTCACAGTACGAAATCGACGAACCGATCCAGTACGTGAAGAGCAACGCCATCCAGTCCGCGACCAAGAACCTGCAAAACAATGACTGGACCCGGCGCAAGTTGCTTGAGCAACACGCTCTTGGCGGGCGCTACATCACCCTGGTGGGTTCGCCGGCACAGGTGGCGGATGAACTTGAATCATGGATCAGCGAAACCGGCCTGGATGGCTTCAACCTGACGCGCATCGTCACCCCGGAAAGCTACGTCGACTTCATCGAACTGGTGGTGCCGGAGCTGCAGCGCCGGGGCTCGTACAAGACCGCGTATGAGACCGGGACGTTGCGGGAGAAAGTCTTCCACCACTCGGCGCACTTACCTGAACAACACACCGGCTCCACCTACCGCCACTGAACCAAAATGTGGGAGCGGGCTTGCTCGCGAAAGCGCTGTATCAGTCGCCGGATGCATTCACTGACACACCGCTTTCGCGAGCAAGCCCGCTCCCACAGTTGACCGAGTTGTTTGCACTCATACCTTATGACTGGAAATCCACTATGAAAAAAACACTGCTCAGCCACCCAGTCAAAGCACTGGCGCTCGCCCTCGGATTGTTCAGCTCGGCGGTATTCGCCGCTGACGCACCGTTGAAAGTCGGCACCACCGCCGCCTTCGCCATTCCCCTGGAAGCCGCCGTCGAAGAGGCCGGCAAACAGGGTTTGAAAGTCGAACTGGTGGAATTCACCGACTGGATCGCACCCAACGTCAGCCTGGCAGCCGGCGATATCGACGTGAACTACTTCCAGCACATCCCGTTTTTGGAAAACGCCAAGGCCGCCGCCGGCTTTGACCTGGTGCCGTACGCGCCGGGCATCATCAACAACGTCGGCCTGTATTCGAAGAAGTACAAGAGCATCAACGACCTGCCCCAGGGCGCCAGCGTGGCGATTGCCAACGACCCGATCAACAGTGGTCGCGGCCTGCAACTGCTGGCCAAGGCCGGCTTGATCACGCTCAAGCCGGGCGTGGGCTACAAGGCCACTGAAGAAGACATCGTCACCAACCCGAAGAAGATCAAGATCCTGCAAGTCGAAGCCGTGCAACTGGTGCGCGCTTATGACGACGCCGACCTGGTGCAGGGCTACCCGGCGTATATCCGCCTGTCCAAGACCTTCGATGCCGAGTCGGCGCTGCTGTTCGACGGCCTCGACCACCCGGAATACGTGATCCAGTTCGTGGTCCAGCCCAAGAGCAAAACCGACCCGCGGGTGATCAAGTTCGTCGACATCTACCAGCACTCGCCGGTGGTGCGCGCCGCGTTGGATAAATCCCTTGGCAAGCTCTACCAAGTCGGCTGGGAAGATAAAAAATGACCGCCGCCCACTCTCAACTGCGCGACCTGGGCTTGCCGCCCAGGGACGCCGAGCAGACAGAACTGCACCCGGACCTGAACCGCGCGCACGTGCGCTTTATCAACCTGGGCAAGACCTATGACGGCCAATCCGTGCCCGCCCTGCAAGGCATCGACCTGGCGATCCAGCGCGGCGAAGTCTTCGGCATCATCGGCCGCAGCGGCGCCGGCAAGTCGTCGCTGATCCGCACCATCAACCGCCTGGAACAACCGAGCAGCGGCCGGGTATTGATTGACCAGGTGGACATCGGCGACTTCGACGAAGACCGCCTGGTCGCCCTGCGCCGACGCATCGGCATGATCTTCCAGCACTTCAACCTGATGTCGGCCAAGACTGTGTGGCAGAACGTCGAACTGCCGTTGAAAGTCGCAGGCGTGCCCAAGGAGCAGCGCGAGAAGAAGGTGCGTGAACTGCTGGAATTGGTCGGTTTGCAGGATAAGCACAAGGCTTACCCGGCCCAGCTGTCCGGCGGGCAGAAACAGCGGGTGGGCATCGCCCGCTCACTGGTGCATGACCCACAGATTCTGTTGTGCGACGAAGCCACTTCAGCGCTCGACCCTGAGACCACGCAATCCATCCTCGGTCTGCTGCGGGAGATCAACAAACGCCTGGGCTTGACCATCGTGCTGATCACCCACGAAATGGCCGTGATTCGCGAAATCTGCGACCGCGTGGTGGTGCTGGAACACGGCCATGTGGTCGAGCAAGGTCCGGTGTGGGAAGTGTTCGGCAACCCGCAGCATGAGGTCAGTAAAACCCTGCTGGCGCCGCTGCAACATGGCCTGCCTGAAGAGTTGCAAAGCCGCCTGCAGGCCAATCCGACCTCAAAGGACGCCGCCGTGGTGCTGCGCTTGCAACTGACTGGCAGTGCCGAAGACGAACCCGATCTTGCTGCGTTGTTCAGCGCCCTCGGCGGGCGCGTGCGCTTGCTGCAAGGCGGTGTGGAACGCATCCAGGGCCACGCCTTGGGGCAATTGCTGCTGGCGGTGAGCGGCTCGTCCCTGACCGCCGAAGAACTGCGCAGCCGCGCCGGGCGCTGGGCACAACAGGTGGAGGTGCTGGGCTATGTGGTTTGATCGTTTATTGCAGGGCGCCATCGACACACTGTTGATGGTCGGAGTGTCGTCGTTGATTGCATTGCTGGTGGGGATTCCGCTGGCGGTGTTTCTGGTGACCAGCGACAAGGGCGGCATCTATCAGGCGCCTGCCTTGAATCGGGTGCTGGGGGCGTTCGTTAACCTGTTCCGCTCGATCCCGTTTTTGATTTTGATGGTGGCGCTGATTCCGTTCACCCGGTTGATCGTCGGCACCACCTATGGCGTGTGGGCGGCGGTGGTGCCGTTGACCATCGCGGCCACGCCGTTCTTTGCGCGGATCGCCGAAGTCAGCTTGCGCGAAGTCGATCACGGATTGATCGAAGCGGCGCAAGCCATGGGTTGCCGGCGCTGGCATATCGTCTGGCATGTGCTGCTGCCGGAGGCGCTGCCGGGGATTGTCGGCGGGTTCACGATTACCCTGGTGACGATGATCAACTCCTCGGCCATGGCCGGCGCAATTGGCGCCGGTGGGCTGGGGGATATTGCCTATCGCTATGGCTATCAGCGTTTTGACACGCAGATCATGCTCACCGTGATTGTGCTGCTGGTGATCCTGGTAGCCGTGATTCAGTTGGGCGGCGATCGGTTGGCCAGGGTTCTGAACAAGAGGTGAGGTATAGTCGGGCCATCTCAGCGCCCGGTATAACCTGCCATGAAACTCGCCCCCGACGACCTCGACCAGATCACCTCCACCACCCTTGGCCACTACAACAAAGTGGCCGAGGATTTTCGTGAAGGCACCCGCGATCACGATGTGAGCCAGAACATTGATGCGTTGCTGCGGCATATCCAGGGCGACGCACCGTTTACCGTGCTGGATTTCGGCTGCGGGCCGGGGCGGGATTTGCAGACGTTTACCCGCATGGGCCACATCGCGGTGGGGCTCGATGGTTCGGAGCGCTTTGCACAGATGGCCCGGGAAGACAGCGGCTGTGAAGTGCTGCAACAGGACTTCCTGAAGCTGGATTTGCCGGCCGGCCGTTTCGACGGGATCTTCGCCAATGCGGTGCTGTTTCATATTCCCAAGCAGGAACTGCCGCGCATTCTTGGGCAGTTGCATGGGGCGTTGAAGGTCGGTGGAGTGTTGTTCAGCTCAAACCCTCGAGGTGAAAACCAGGAGGGCTGGAATGGGCCGCGGTATGGCTCGTATCACGACTTGCAGGCGTGGCAGGAATTGCTGACGGCTGCGGGGTTTATGGAGTTGGAGCATTACTACCGGCCAGCGGGATTGCCTCGGGAACAACAGCCGTGGCTGGCGAGTGTGTGGCGCAAGCTGTAGGTCTTTGTTGTTTGGGCTTACGCCTTCGCGAGCAAGCCCGCTCCCACATTTTGGAATGCATTCCCCTGTGGGAGCGGGCTTGCTCGCGAAGGACTCACAGCCGCCACTCATCCACCTGATACACCACAGCCTGGGCGCCAGGTACAAAAGCCGTAATACGCCCCTCAGCAAAATTCGCCACCAACCGCGTCCCATCGGCAAACGTGGTCTGCTGCACCTGTTTATCTTCGGTCAGCCAGCGAAAATCGGTCATCGCCTGAGTCGCCAACCGCTCATGCAGCGGCCGGAAGAACGCGTCCTGGCGCTGAATAACCGGCAAGCGCTGCTTCACCGTCGCCGCACTCAGGTGATACAGCGGCGGCACGTTGTAGAGCAGTTGCGTCAGCTCGTTTTCGGCCCGCACGTTGCTCAGTTTCAGGCTGTCGAACAGCCAATGGTGGGTGGTGATCACCGAGCCATGGAACACCGCCTGATACAGCGGCAGGCGCATCGTCGGGTCAAAGTAGACCGTGCGAAACGGCTCTTTCAACGGCACCGACTTGAAGAACACCGCCGGCTGTTCCGGCGGGTACCAAGCCCCGACGTAATACGGCGACTGCTTGTCCTTGGTCATCTCCCGATCACCCCAGCCCAGCACCGGCGTTTGCATGCCGTGGGCAAACAGGATGCCTCGGGCGGTGATCGCGTTGCCGTCCTCGGAACCTGCCGGCAACTTCAGCGCCGTATTGATCCAGCGGGCCGCATCGATATTGCCTTCGGCATTTTGTGCCTGGGTCATGCTCGCACCCGTGCGATAGCTGTCGAACAACATACTGGTGGCATAGGCGTCGAGGAACCAGGCGTTGAACCCGGACTTGGCCTGCACCGCCTTGATCCGCGCCTCCAGCAACGGCCGCACGCAGCGCGGGTCGGTGTAGTGGCCGGACTTCTGGAAGCCTGTCTTGAGCTGGCCGCCCTTCAACACGATCGCGCACTCGCCATAGGCCTTGCTGCCCAGGTGCGCGGTGGTCCAGTCGGGATTTTCGGTGGCAGACAGTGCCGTTTCATAAGAGTCGTAGGGCGCCATCAGGTAACCGGCGTCGACCCCGGTCTTCACCGCCTCAGGATGCCAGAGCCCGCCTTCCCAGCCTTCGCCCTGGGTCACCAGCAGGCGCTTGAGACCGGCGCCTTTCAGCGCGTTGGTGACGGACAAGGTGTTGCCCCAAGTCTTAGGCGTGGCGCTCAAGGCACCCGCAAAAGCCACGGCCAACTCGCGACGCAGCGCACCATAGCCATCAGCGAGTTGGGTCATATTCGGCTCGGTGGAGGGCTGCCAGCTTTGCCGGGCCTTTGTGTTGATCGCCGCGTTCAGGCCGCGCAGCAGGACAGCCTGCTCATACGGTTGCTTGACCTGCCGAACCTGCGCAGCCTCTTTGTCCAGCAAGCCATTCAATTCAGCCGCCAAGCCTTTACCGCTGCGCAGCAGCTTGAGCAGTTGCGGCCAGTCGCGCACATCCCCCGGAGCCAGCAGATCATTGCCCCACAGGTAGATATGGCTGGCGCCCAGCAGCTTTTCCGCTTCCGGGGTTTGCCGCAACTTGTCCGCCAACGGTTCAAACAGCCCCTGCTCCACCAGCCACTGGTGATAACGCTTGGCGCCGGCCAGCGGGTCGCTTTCGCCCAGGTGCAACAGAACGGTCATCGGTGCCGCGGGGTCCAGCGTGGTGAATTCATGGAAGGCGGACAACGCCAGTCCTTTGCCGTCGGCCTGCCAGTGCAGACGGTTGTTGTAAGGATTGGTCATCAGCCAGTTGAGGGTAAACGCGCCGTGATCCACGCCCCACAGCGGCAAGCTGAGGTCCTGGGTGGTGTTGACGTCGCCCTGTTCCAGCAGGAAGTCCTGCCACACACCATTGCCCGCCGGCACGTAATGCCCTTCGGCCAGGGGCCAGATCAGGCCCTTGCCCATGGCGCTGGCGGGTTGGCGCAGGATCGCCAACTCACCGGCATCACGGGCGGTAATCGTCAGGGCAAGATCCCGTTGCTCGAGGGTGGCGCTCAGGCGATAGGCGCCATCGTCCCATTGCCAACTGGCCTGACGGGTGCTTTGGGAGAGCTGGTTGACCCTGTGCGCAGGGCCTCCGCTTGAAGCCTGCACGGCGGTCTTGTCGCTGGGGAAAACGTGGATCGCAAGGGTCGCCGGGTCGATCTCAACCCGCCACAGGGCGTTCTCCAGCACCGTGCCGGCAAGGGCCACGGGCGACAGTAACAAGCTACAAACCAGCAGGAAACAACGCATGGGGCAGGCCTTGGCAAAGGATCAGGCCCGGAGGGTAAAACAATTGATCGGGTGCGAAGGGCAAAAAAATGTTTCAGGGAACATTCCCACGTCCGTGTAGGAATGTCACCGCTGTGACCGTCAGGCTTGTTCTTTCTTCGGCTCGCGAATCTTGTACCAGGCCACGTACAGCGCCGGCAGGAACAGCAGCGTCAGCAAGGTGGCGATGATGATCCCGCCGATCATCGCGTAGGCCATCGGGCCCCAGAACACTTCACGGGCGATAGGGATCATGCCCAGGCTGGCCGCTGCTGCGGTCAGCAGGATCGGCCGGCGCCGGTGTTCGGTAGCTTCCACCACCGCGTCCCACGGCGTGTAGCCGTCGCGCTCGTAGGCGTCGATCTGCGTCACCAGGATCACCGAGTTACGGATAATGATGCCGATCAGCGCAAGGATCCCGAGAATCGCCACAAAGCCCATGGGCGTGCCCGTGGGAATCAGCGCCAACACCACGCCAATCAGCCCCAGCGGCGCCACGCTGGCCACCAGGAACATCTTCTGCACGCTGTGCAGCTGGATCATCAGGAAGGTCGCCATCAGGAACAACATCAACGGTACTACCCTGGCAATCGGGCCCTGGGCCTTGCCGCTTTCTTCCACGGTGCCGCCGGTGGCGACCTTGTAGCCCACCGGCAACCCAGCACTGAACTTGTCGATGTCCGGCTTGAGCTGTTTCACCAGGTCGGTCGGCTGCATGTCGTCGCGCACCGCCGCCTTGATGGTGATGGTCGGCTTGCGGTCGCGACGCCATACCAACGGCTGTTCCAGCTCATAACGCACGGTGGCGAACGCCAGCAGCGGAATCGAGGTGCCGTTGGGCGTGACGATCTGCAGGTTCTGCAAGGTTTCCGGCGTACCGCGTTCGGCATCTTCGGCGCGACCGACCACGTTGATCAGGTAGATATCGTCATGCACCTGGGTCACCGACGCACCGCTGACCACGCTGTTCATCAACTGCGCCACGTCTTCCGACGACAGCCCCAATTGCCGCGCCTTGTCCTGGGCGATGTCCACCCGCAGGACTTTGCCCGGCTCGTTCCAGTCGTAGATGATCTCGCCCATGTGGGTATTTTTATCGAGCATGGTCGCCAGTTCGATCGCGTGTTTGCGCACCTGGTCGATGTCCTTGCCAGACACCCGATACTGGATCGGACGCCCCACCGGCGGCCCCATTTCCAGTGGCTGCACGAAACTGCCCACGCCGACAAAATCTTCCCGCAGGCGTTTTTGCAGGCGCGCAATCAAGGCGCCGCGCTCTTCCAGGCCCTTGCTGACGATCACCAGTTGCGCGTAGTACGGGTTCTCCAGTTGCTGGTCCAGCGGCAGGTAGAAGCGGATCGCGCCCTGGCCGATATAGGTGCTCCAGCGGGCGATGTCCGGGTCGTCCTTGATGATCGCCTCAAGACGGTCGACGGCCTTGCGGGTCTCGTTGATCGAGGCGTTTTGCGGCAGGTTGAGGTCGACGAGAATTTCCGGACGGTCCGAGGACGGGAAAAACTGGTTCTGCACAAACTGCATGGAAAACACCGACGCCACAAACAACAGCACGGTGATGCCGATGGCCCACCAGCGATTGCGCATGGCCCACAGCATGCCGCCATTGAACGCCCGGCCCACACGGCCGGGCTCGGCGTTATGGGGTTTTACCTTGCTGCTGAGGATATGCACCCCGAGCACCGGCGCGAACAATACCGCGACCACCCACGACACCAGCATCGCCACGGCAATCACCGCGAACAGCGTGAAGGTGTACTCCCCCGCCGAACTGGCGTTGAGGCCAATCGGCACAAACCCGGCGACGGTCACCAGCGTGCCGGTCAACATCGGGAACGCGGTGGAGGTGTAGGCGAACGTCGCCGCCTGCTCCTTGGTCTCGCCTTTTTCCAGGCGCGTGATCATCATCTCCACGGTGATCATCGCGTCGTCCACCAACAGGCCGAGGGCGATGATCAACGCGCCCAGCGACACCCGCTGCATGGTGATGCCGCTGTACTCCATGAACACGAACACCAGCGCCAGCACCAGCGGGATCGAGCACGCCACCACCAACCCGGCACGCACGCCGAGGCTGATAAAGCTCACCACCAGCACGATGATCACCGCCTCGAACAACGCGCTGGTAAAGCCGCCAACGGCCTCCTCCACCACTTCGGCCTGGTCGGAAACCTTGTGCACGCCCACACCCACCGGCAGGTCGGCGGTCAGGTCGTCCATGCGTTTGTGCAGGGCCTTGCCGAAATCCTGGATGTTGCCGCCCTTCTGCATGGCGATGGCCAAGCCGATGGCGGGTTTGCCGTTGAAGCGGAACATCGGCGTCGACGGGTCGACATAGCCACGGGTGATTTCCGCCACGTCGGCCAGCCGATAGAAACGGTCATTGAGCCGCAGGTTGACGTTGGCCAGGTCCTTCTCCGAGGCGAACTGCCCGGAGGTGCGCACCGAAATCCGCTCCGGCCCGGCCTCGATCACCCCAGCCGGGGTCACGGCGTTCTGCGATTGCAGGCTCTGCACCACCTGGCGCTGATCGATCCCCAGCGCTGCGAGTTTGCGGGTGGAGAAATTCAGGTAAATCACTTCGTCCTGCTGGCCGATCATCTCGACCTTGCCCAGCCCCGGTACCGAACGAATTTCGGCGCGCACCTGCTCCACGTAATCGCGCAGCTGGCGCATCGACAGGCCGTCGGCGGTAAACGCGTACACCGAGCCGAACACATCCCCGAACTCGTCGTTGAACGCCGGCCCCTGCAAGCCTTGGGGGAAGCTGCCGCGAATATCGTCGATCTTCTTGCGGACCTGGTACCAGATCTGCGGGATGTCCTTGGCGCTGGTGGTGTCCCGCAGGAACACGAACACCGTGGACTCGCCGGGCCGGGTGTAGCTCTTCACGTAGTCGAGGGAGTCCAGCTCTTCGAGTTTTTTCTCGATGCGGTCGGTGACCTGCTTCAGGGTCTCTTCCTGGGTCGCACCCGGCCAGCGGGTCTGGATCACCATGGTCTTGATGGTGAACGACGGGTCTTCCTCGCGACCGAGGTTCATGTACGAGAACACGCCCATCAGCAGCGCGACGAACATCAGGTACCAGACGAAGGACTGATGCTTGAGGGCCCAGTCGGATAAGTTGAAGCTCCCTTTCATCGCGGGCTGTCCTCGTCGATTTTGACTTTTTGCCCGGGCTTCAGGCTGTTCACGCCGGCACTCACCACCCGCTCGCCGGGTTTGACGCCGGCGTTGAGCAAGGCGCTGTCGGCGTCGCGGCTGACGATGCTGACGTCACGGGGCTGTACGGTCTGGCTTTGGGTGTCGATGACCCAGATGCGGGTCTTGCCGTCGGCTTCCTGCAAGGCGCTGAGGGGCAGTTCGATACGCGGAGCGATGGCTGAGCTCAAGGTCACGCTGATAGCGGTGCCGAGGCGAAACGCGGGCGGCGTTTCGGCCAGGGTCAGGCGGGCGCGACGGGTGCGGGTGGCGCTTTGGGCCTGGGGTTCGATCTCGCGCACGGTGGCAGTCGTGCTGATGTTCGGGTCCATTTGCCCGGCGACCAGGAACACCACATCCGGCGGCAGGCGCTCGGCGAGGCCGGCGGGCAAGTCGATGACGGCTTCCTTGATGTCCGGTCGTGCCAGGGTCACCACTTGCTGCCCGGCGCTGACCACCTGGCCGGCCTCGGCATTCCAGGCGGTGACGATGCCTGCATGGTCGGTGCGCAGTTCGGCGTAGTTGAGCTGGTCCTTGGCCTGGTTGACCGAGGCCCTGGCCTGATCCAGGGAAGCCTGGGTGGTTTTCAAGTCGGTCTGGGCGATGTCCAGTTGGGCCTGGGCGCCGACGCCACGGCTGAACAGTTCCTGCTGGCGGCGGGCATTGGCCTGGGCGTTGATCCACTGTGCCTGGACCCGGGCCAGGTCGCCCTGGGCGGCGCGCAACTGGTTCTGTTGATCGGTGGGGTCGAGCACGGCCAACAACGCGCCCTGCTGCACTTCAGCGCCCACGTCGACCGCGCGCCGGGCGATACGGCCTGGCACACGGAAACCGAGATTGCTTTCGTAGCGGGCCTGGATCGTTCCGGCGAAGCGGCCGAGGTTTTCCTGGTCTTCGGCTTTCACTTCAATCGACAGCACCGGGCGCACCGGTTCCGGCGCCGGTTCTTCCTTGGAACATGCCATCAACAGCAGGCTGGCGGCGAGAACACACGTCAACTGCTTCATGGCTGCACTCCCTGGGCCTGGGCCTGATCCGGCGGCTGGGCGATTTCCACGATCATGCCGGGATGCAGCAGTTGCCCGCCGGCCACCACGACTTTTTCGCCGCCCTTGAGGCCGTCGCTGATGATCACCTTGCCGGTCAGGTAACGCGCGACCGTGACCTTGTGCAGTTGCGCCTTGCCGTCGTCGTCCACCAGCCAGACAGCAGGCGCGCTGATGTCTTTGGTCAAGGCTGCCCACGGCAATTCGATGCTGGCCTTAGCCGGCCCGTTGGCCGTGGCGCTGACCACCGAGCCCAGTTGCATGCCCTTGGGCAGCGCGTCGAGGGCGATTTTGACTTGCACCGTGCCGGTATTGGCGGCAACGGCCGGGGTGACTTCGCGCACCTTGCCCACGGCGGTGATCTGCGGGTTTTCCAGCAGGCTGACGGTAATCGGTTTGTCCGGCGGCGGCTCCACCAGCAGCGATTCATAGACGTTGAACACCGCGTCGCGCTCGCCATCCCGGGCCAGGCTGAAAATCGGCACGGTGGCCTGCACCACCTGGCCCACCTCGGCCTGGCGGGCGGTGATGATGCCCGGCGCGTCGGCGACCAGCGAGGTGTAGCCCAACTGCTCGCGGGCATTGGCCAACTGCGCCTGGGCGGCGGTCAGCGCGCTCTGGCTGCTGCGCAACGCGGCCTGGGCAGAGTCGTATTCGCTGCGGCTGGTGTAGCCCTTGGGCAAGAGTTTTTCCTGGCGCACAAACGCGGCGGCGGTCTGTTTGACCCGCGCCTGCTCGGCGACCACCTGGGCCTGGGCGGAGTCGACGTTGGTCTGCAAATCTTTCGGATCGAGCTTGGCCAGCACCTGCTTGGCGCTGACGCGGTCGCCGACATCCACCATGCGCTGGATGATCTTGCCGCCGACGCGGAACGACAGATCGGTCTGCACCCGGGCCTGGATATCGCCGGTCAAAGTCACGGCGGCGGCAAAGTCGGTGGACTTCACCGTCTGCACAAACACCCGGGAATGTTCCTTGGGTTCGGCTTTTTCCTGGCCGCAACCGCTCAGCAGCGCCAGCAAGCCAAGGCCGAGGATAAATGTGAGTTTGGGACCGCCCATGCAGGCTCCTTGCTTGATTGACGCGTCGGTGATTATGCGACTGTTAGCGTAGTTCAGGGTTCCGCGTCGTAGGCATTGACTTACAGGAAATCAGGACGCCCGCGACACATCTCCGCCAGCCGACGCAGGTAACATGCGGATCCACATAATCGCGAACATCCTCTCATGCTCAAAACCCTCGCGGTGGCCAATTACCGCTCGATCAACAAATTGGTGGTGCCGCTGGATCGGTTGAACCTGATTACCGGCCCCAATGGCAGCGGCAAGTCCAACCTGTACCGCGCCCTTCGGCTGCTGGCGGAGACGGCCCAGGGCGGCGTGATCAACGCACTGGCCCGTGAAGGCGGGCTGGATTCGACCTTCTGGGCCGGGCCGGAAAGCATCAGTCGGCGCATGCTCAGTGGTGAAGTGGCGGTGGAGCCCATCGTGCGCCAGGGCGCCAAGCGGCTGCGCCTGGGGTTTGCCGCAGAGGATTTCAGCTATGCGATTTCCCTGGGGTTGCCCGAGAAAACCTTGTCCTATTTTTCCCTGGACCCGGAGATCAAGAAAGAATGCATCTGGGCCGGGCATGTATTTCGCCCGGCGAGCCTGCTGGTGCAGCGCTCCGGCCCGATGGTACGTGCCCGCGATGGCCGCGCCTGGGATGTACTGGCCCAGCACACGCCGAACTACCACAGCCTGTTCGATCAGGTCGGCAGCCTGCGGGGTTCGCCGGAGGTATTGCTGCTGCGCGAAAGCATTCGCGGCTGGCGCTTTTATGACCACTTTCGCAGCGACGTCGACGCCCCGGTGCGCCAGCCGCAACTGGGCACGCGTACGCCGGTGCTGCATCACGATGGGCGGGACTTGGCGGCGGCGTTGCAGACCATCCGCGAGATTGGCGACCCGGACGCCTTGCAGCGGGCGATCAGCGATGCGTTTCCGGGCGCGCGGTTGAATATCGAGCCGTTGCAGGGCGGACGCTTTGCCATCGAGTTTTATCAGGAAGGATTGCTGCGGCCCTTGTCGGCAGCAGAGTTGTCGGACGGGACCTTGCGCTACTTGCTGCTGGTGGCGGCGCTGCTGACGCCGAGGCCACCGACGATGATGGTATTGAACGAACCGGAAACCAGCTTGCACCCGGATCTTTTGCCGGCGTTGGCGCGGCTGATCATCCAGGTGTCGCAGCAGTGTCAGGTGTGGGTGGTGTCCCATGCCAGCCGCTTGATTGCGGCGTTGCAGCAGGATGAAGGGTGTAATTCGATCGTGCTGGAGAAGGTGATGGGGCAGACGCAGGTGGTGGGGCAGCGGGTGCTGGATGAGCCGGCGTGGCATTGGCCCAGTTAGGCGGCGCCTGTGAGGGCCTCTTCGCGAGCAAGCCCGCTCCCACATTTGTCCGCATTCCAAAGGTGGAACTCGGTCGAATGTGGGAGCGGGCTTGCTCGCGAAGACGGTAGATCAGTCACCCAACAGCTAACTGATCAACCCTGCCACTTCCCGCCTTCAACAATCACACTCTCAGGCTTGGTGTCATCGCTCAGTTCCTTGCGAACATACTGGTCATACAGCTTGAGCAGATACTTCTCTTCGCCCAACTTCGCCAGCTCGGCATTCACCCAATCCCGCAGTTCGATGTTGCCCTTCTTCACCGCCGGCGCAATCGGCGCTTCATCCCCCAGTTTCTGCTCCAGCACGCGATAGCCCGGGTTCTGCTTGGCCCAGCTGAACAGCACCAGGTTGTCCTGGGCATAGGCATCACCACGGCCCGCTGACAACGCTTGCAGCGACTCGGAATTTTTCTCGAACTTCAGCAGTTTCCAGTCCGGGTGGTTCTTGGTCAGCCAGATATCCGCGGTGGTGCCGGTGGTGACGATGGTGGTGCGGGTCGCCAGGTCGTCCAGGCTCTTCACCGAGCTGTCCTGCGGCACCAGGGCCTGCACCGCGACTTTCAGGTTCGGGTTGGTGAAGTCCACCGCTTCCTTGCGCTCCGGCGTCACCGTCATGTTGGCGAGGATCAGGTCGACCTTGTCGCTTTGCAGGAACGGAATGCGGCTCGCCGGCTCTACGGCGACGAATTCAACCTTGTTCTCGTCCCCCAGCAGGTCCTTGGCGAAACGGCGGCCGATGTCGGTATCGAAGCCGACATAGCGGCCGGACTCATCCACGAAACCAAACGGCGGCTTGTCGGTGAATACGCCGACGATCAGCTTGTCCCGCGCCTTGATCTTGTCGATGTAGCTCACCGCAGCGGGTGCCGGGGTGGCAGCGGCAGCCGTCTTGGCGGGCTCTTCGGATTTATTGCAGCCGGCCAGCAAAGCGAGGCCGAACAGGGGGAATAACAACTTGGCAGTTTTCATGACAGCTCCAGTTCCTTGGTTCTTTTGGGCAGTGTTGAAACGAAGGAGAACTTCTCCAGGAACTGCTGCGCGCGTGCGGTTTGCGGGTTCGTAAAGAATGCCTCGGGGGTGTTTTGTTCGAGGATGCGGCCGGCCTCCATGAACACCACGCGGTCGGCGACGGCGCGGGCGAAGGCCATTTCATGGGTGACGATCAGCAGCGTCATGCCGTCCCGGGCCAGGCCCTGGATCACTTCCAGTACTTCCTTGACCATCTCCGGGTCGAGGGCCGCGGTGACTTCGTCAAACAGCATGACCTGCGGGTTCATGCACAGCGAGCGGACGATGGCGATGCGTTGCTGCTGGCCGCCCGACAGCTGGCGCGGGTAGGCGTCGCGTTTGTCGGAGAGGCCCACCCGTTCCAGCAGTTTTTCTGCCTGGGCCCGGGCTTCGCGGGGCTCGCGTTTTTGCACTTTCAGCGGGCCGAGCAGGAGGTTGTCGAGCACGCTCATGTGCGGGAACAGGTGATAACTCTGGAACACCATGCCCACGTCCTGGCGCACCTGGCGCCAGTCGGTGGCCTTGTCCAGCAGCTCCTTGCCCGCAAAACGCAGGCTGCCGCTGTGGGCCACTTCCAGGCCATTGAGGCACCGCAGCAATGTGCTTTTGCCGCAACCGCTGGGGCCGAGGATCACCACCACTTCGCCGCTTTGCACACTCAGGTCGATGCCGTCGAGCACCTGCTGGTCGCCGAAAAACTTGTTGAAACCCTGGAACTCGATCAATGCGCTCATGCTTGGGCCCAGCGCCGTTCCAGCACCTTGGAGGCGGCCGACAACGGGTAGCAGATAAAGAAGAAAAACAGGAACAGCGCGCCGTAGATCAACACCGACTCGTAGGTGCGCTCGATGATTTGCTGGCCGACCTTGATCACGTCCACCACACCGATCAGCACCGCCAGGGAGCTGGTCTTGATGATGCGGGTGTAGACGTTGATGGTCGGCGGCGTCATGCGTTTCAGGGCCTGGGGCAACAGCACGTAGCCGTACAGTTGCGGGTCCGACAGGCCAATCGACAGGCCGGCTTCACGCTGGCCTCGGGGCAACGAATGCAACGCACCGCGCACCACTTCGCCGACTTCACTGGCACCCCACAGCGACAACACCAGCACGGCGCACCAGAAGCTCGGAATGCTCAGGCCAAAGAAAATCGGCAGGCCGAAGAACAGCAAGTACAACCACACCAACACCGGAATGGCACGGAACAGCTCCAGGTAAATCCGCAGCACCAGGTTGATCGTTTTCGAATTCAACGTGCGCAGCACGCCATACACCACGCCGCCGACGGTGCTGAAGGCGATGCTCAAGAACGAAATCGACAGGGTTTGCGCCGCGCCCTTGCCCAGTTGCGGCAAGGACACCCAGAGTAATTCAAGACCCGAACTGGCCATGCTGGAGCCTCCTTTCAAGGCGGCTGAGCAGCAGCGACAGTGGCAGGAATAACAGCACGCAGATCAACGTGAGCACCGCGAGCATTTCGTAGGTTTTGTAGTAGAGGGCGATATAGCTTTTGGTGGTGTAGAGAATCTCCGGCACCGCCACCGCCGACACGATCGTGGTTTCCTTGAGCAGGAAAATAAAGTTCGCAAACAGCGCCGGCAGGCTGAGGATCCCGGCCTGGGGCAGGATCACATGGCGCAGCAGTTGCCAGTGGGACAGCCCGATGGACTTGCCCGATTCGATCTGTGCCAGCGGCACCGCCTCGACACCGGCGCGCAACACTTCCGTGAGGTAGGCGCCGCCGAGAAAGGTCATGGTGATGATTGCAGCCCAGAACCCGGAGATATTCAGCCCCAGGGCCGGCAACGCGAAATAGACGAAAAACAGTTGGATCAGCAGCGGTGTGTTGCGCGCCAACTCCACGTACAGCGCCACCAGGCGCCACACGTAGGGCGTGCGAAACACCAGCAGCGCGGCGTTGATCAAGGCCACCAGCATGGAGGTGCCAATGGCGATCAGGCCGACTTGCAGGGTAACGCCCACGGCCTTGAGAAACGCTGGCAGCGTGCTGAGGATAAATGCGTAATCGAAGGTCATCTGAAATCCCTGACGCCGCAGGGGTAAAGCGGCGTTGGTGCGGTCCGGTCCAGCGTGGGTAACGCCGGGTAGCGCCGACTTTAAAGGTATAAAAAGCAAAATTTAAATACCGAAATAGAATATTGATATCACCCAAATAGATAACCTGCGGATTCGCGGTGCAGATGGATGACAGCTACTGTTCCCGGGGAAGTAGGACGGGTCTTTTTATCGGAGCTGCACTTCAGGGATAGGCAGCGCGTGGCCAGACTGACGGCCAATCAACAGCGAGGGAGTGAACGATGAACGAGGCAAAACCGATTGATCCGCAGGAACTGGTGAAGTGGCTGGTGGCACTGCGCAGGGCCATTAACAGTCGAAATATCTGAGCTGACACAGTCCCAAATGTGGGAGCGGGCTTGCTCGCGAATGCGGTGTATCAGTCAGCAGATGTGTTGGCTGACCCACCGCATTCGCGAGCAAGCCCGCTCCCACATTTCGATTGTGTTCCAGCCATAAAAAACGCCGACGCTGTAGAAGCCGTCGGCGTTTAAACCTTGAAGGAGGTTTTTGGGTTCGATCAGAACGCCGGCACGACCGCGCCGTTGTATTTCTTCTCGATGAAAGCTTTCACTTCAGGGCTGGTCAGGGCTTTGGCCAGCTTCTGGATCGCGTCGCTGTCCTTGTTGTCCGGGCGGGCAACCAGGAAGTTCACGTACGGCGACTTGGCGTCTTCGATGATCAACGCGTCCTTGGCCGGGTTCAGGCCGGCTTCCAGGGCGTAGTTGGTGTTGATCAGGTCCAGGTCAACCTGGTCCAGGACGCGTGGCAGCAGCGCCGATTCCAGCTCTTTGAATTTCAGGTGTTTCGGGTTGCTGGCGATGTCTTTCGGCGTGGCCAGGGCGTTGGTCGGGTCTTTCAGAGTGATCACGCCAGCCTTTTGCAGCAGCAGCAGGGCACGGCCGGAGTTGCTGCCTTCGTTCGGGATCGCCACGGTGGCGCCATCTTTGAGCTCAGAGATGTTTTTGATCTTTTTCGAGTAGCCGCCGAAGGGTTCAACGTGCACACCCACTACGGTGACCAGGTTGGTGCCTTTACCCTTGTTGAAGTTTTCCAGGTACGGCAGGGTCTGGAAGTAGTTGGCGTCCAGACGCTTCTCGGCCACCTGTACGTTCGGTTGTACGTAGTCGGTGAAGACTTTGATTTCCAGGTCCACGCCTTCTTTGGCCAGGGTCGGCTTGACCAGCTCAAGGATCTCGGCGTGCGGGATCGGGGTAGCGGCTACCACCAGTTTCTCGTTGGCCTGGGCGAAGCTTGCGGTCAGGGCAGCCGCCAGTGCGGTAAACAACAGAACCTTTTTCATGCAGTGTCCTTATCGAAAATCCGGGTCGTCTGGGACGGCCGCTTTTTTAGTGGATGCCAGCGAAGTGCTATCGCGGCGTGGAGCGGACAATACCGAGGTTTTTTATTCCAGAACAATACTTTTTATTCACTTTGATATTCCATTTTGTTCATGCAGGAGCCCGTCTTGCCGGCGATGGCGGTCTTGAGCCTTGCGATGCTCCTGAGGACGCCATCGCCGGCAAGCCGGGCTCCTACAAAACAGCGTGTTCTTTCAGATAGCTTTTCAGGGCTTCAACCTCGGCGGCGCTGGCGTGGCCAAGAATTCGCCGCACCTGCTCCACAGGTGAACCCGCCACGGGCAGGTTCAAATGCTCAGGCAAAATCTCGTCGCCACTGCTGACCAGCAAGGCAAAGTGAATCACGTTCTCCAACTCCCGGGTGTTGCCCGGCCAGCTGTGATGCTCCAGCACGCGCTGGGCTTCGTCGCTGATCAGCGGCACCGGCAGGTCGAGGCGCTGGCTGTAGATGCCGAGGAAATATTCGGCCAGTGACAGGATGTCGCCCACCCGCTCGCGCAGTGCGGGCAGCTCCAGTTGGCCTTCGCTGAGGTAATGGAACAGGCGCTCATGAAACTTGCCGGCCGCCACGGCCTGGGCGAGGTCGATGCTGGTGGCCGCCACCAGCCGCACATCCACCGGGCTTGGCTGATGGGCGCCGACGCGGGTGACTTCGTGGTTTTCCAGCGCCGCCAGCAGCTTGACCTGGATTGGCAGCGGCAAGTCGCCGATTTCATCCAGGTACAACGTGCCGCCGTTGGCTGAGCCAAACCAGCCGGCGCGGCTGCTGGCTGCGCCGCTGTGGCTGCCTGCGGCGTAGCCGAACAGTTCGGCGTCGGCGTATGTCGGGCTGATGGCGCCGCAATTCACCGAGACAAACAGGCCGGTGCGGTCGCTGCCACGGTGGATATGCCGGGCGAGCAACTCCTTGCCGCTGCCGGTTTCGCCGCGGATCAACACGGGCAAGGCACGGGGGGCGAGGTTTTCGAGGTCTTCGCGCAGTTGCCGCGAACGCGGGTCGACAAACACCAGCGCCTTGGCACGAATGCTCAGGGGGCTTTTTTCGGCGTCGGGGAAGGTCAGCAGGGGCTGACCGAAGGTTTCATGCAGGCTCATGGCAGGCTCCCGCCCCATCCACGAAGGGGAAGGGGCGTTTAAAAAATTTTATGCACGGCGCCGGGAGTGATGTTCCAGGCGATTTTGCAGGCGATAGAGGTAGGCGAAACCCTGTTCCCAGCGTTGATGGCCGGACTTCACGTTGATGTGCCCGGCGCCCGCGAGAATTCCCGCTTCGGCGCCCCAGTTACGTGCCAGTTCCAAGGCGCGGGTGGCGCTGACGGCGCTGTCGTTGTCGGAGCTGACGACCTGGCTTGGGAAGGGCAACAGGTGGCTGGGGATTGGCGCAAAGTTACGCAGGGCGGGTGCGCAGGCAGGGCGTTCGACATCGGCCGGGGCCACCAGCAGGGCGCCGCGTACCTGACGCAGGAACTGCACCGGTGCGGTGGCCGCCCAATGGGCGACGGTGATGCAGCCCAGGCTGTGGGCGATCAAAATCACCGGGGTGCTGTCGGCGGCGATGGCTTCGGCCAGGGCTGCCACCCAGTCTTCGCGGCGTGGGGTGAGCCAGTCGGCCTGCTCCACGCGCGCGCTGTTGGGCAGGCTGTTCTGCCAATGACTTTGCCAATGATCTTCTGGCGATCCTTGCCAGCCCGGCACGATCAGATAACGAATCGACTCGCTGTGCATGGGTGTGCCCTCCTGCAGCGTTTAACGTTGTGGGTCAGTATAAGCACGGGGTATATATTCGTTAAGGAATAAGAAGCTATTTATTAATAACCAAAATGCTTGTTGAGAGTGATGGGGGGTTTAGGGGGATGGGGGTACATATCCGTTTCTTCGGTTATGGCCGCTATTGGTTCCGCTCTTACAGCGGCTCACTTTTGAAGAGCGCAAAAGTAAGCAAAACGCTCTTGCCCCACCACTCGGCACCTCGC